>JAPUHN010000210.1 GCA_027297685.1 Alphaproteobacteria bacterium
TTTAATCCAATAATAATTGAATAAACTCAAGAATAATGGGACATTTTGTGTTCAATTTCGAACTAGTTGAGGTCGATATGAGCGCTGTTGCCTGGGAGAGTGAGAAACCCGCTGATTCAAAACGCCGTTCGCTGGCGCAGCAGCTGGCCTACGGGCCGGTGTTGATTCTGGTAATGAGCGTCGGCTCGTCGGGAGCACTGGCCACCGCCCTACTGCTGTCGAATATTTTCGAATTTTAAAGCATTTGTACCGCCTAATGGGCCGGTTCGCGCACTGTGCAGACCGGTTGGCTCGAAGACGCACGAAACACGAGACACCCAGACTTAGGATCGCCGACGATGTTACCGAACACACAAGCAATGACCTACCGCGAACGGGCTGCAGTCCTGGCCCATGCCCGCGCGTTGTCAATCGGTGGTCTCGCCTATGACGCCTGGCTCGCTGCGCTGCGTGCCTACGGTGAAGACAGCCCGACCGCGCGCCTGCGGGTCAACCAGGTTATCGCTGCATCGATATAGATGATACCAAGTCTCGTTAATACGGACCCCTTTCACCACCAAGAATTTTTCCGCCGGATAGGCGCGGGTTGCGCCGCGGTGCTGGTATCGCAAGCAGCCCGCAACGCCACCGGCGGATAAAGAATGGCGGCCTTCGGTGGGGCGGCTTGGCCCCCCGGCTGCGTTGCGCGGCTTGCCCGATGGCCCCGCATCGCACTGTGCCGCGCGCCTAACCGAAAGGACCAATCCGCCACCATGAAAGGGGTCCGTATTAGCGAGATTTGGTATTACACCAAACTTGAAACCCCGTTGTCTTAGGGCAGCGGCGTTTTTTCGCCGGCGAACGTCCAGCCGGCAGCCACTGCGCGGCGCTCGAGTTCGGCGATGCGTTCCGACAGGTTCGGATGGCTGGCGAGGAAGGCTGGCGGGCGGATCGTATCCGCCGCTGCCGTCTGCAATGCCGAAAACAAATCAGTAGCCCCGTTCAGGTGACCGTAGAGCCCGACGACGGCGGCTGAGGCGTCGATGTCGGCCTGTGCCTCTTGCGCGCGGCTGAAATGCATCACGGTTACCAAACTACCGGCGCCCGCCAGATTGGCGAGAATACCGGCGTCGCCGAGCACGGCGCCGGCGGTGAGCGTCGCCAGCAGCGCGCCGCTGGCGCTACGGATGGGGTCGCGGTTCTTGATGTGGGCGATCTCGTGGCCGAGCAGCATCGCCACGGCATTTTCGCTATCGAGCAGTTGCCATAGACCGTCGAACACGAATATGTGGCCGCCCAAGGTGGCGAACGCGTTCACCGTGTCATCCTCGAGGAAGTGGACGGTGATCGTCATGCCGTCGGGTAGGTCCATCGCCGCAGCGATACGGTTGGCCAAGGCTTGAAGATAGGTTCCGACCGCTGTGTCCGCGGCCTCGCTAGCTATGGTCCTCTGCGCCACTTGCCGGGTCAGCGCTTGTTCCCATGAAAATGGCAGGTACGGGGCGGCAAAGCGCGCGGCGAAAAACGATCCGCCAATCAGCGCCGCAACCAAGGCGATGACGATCGCCGACGATTTGGCGACATCGACCAACGGATGGTCGTGGCCGGAACTGATGCCTTCCGGCACCTTCGGGTTAGTGAATTTCGGCGGGCTCGTCATGACGCAGATAGGCAGTACCATAGGCGATCGCCTCGACGCTCACGATGCCACCACGCGACCCGGCGTAAATGCGCGTGGTGTCGAGTTTCACGTTCAAGACGATATTGCTTCCCGCGCCCTGGGCTGTTTGTTTCATGCGGATCATGGCTTCGCGCCGCGCCCGTTCGAACAGCGATTCGTAGCTGCCGATCCTGCCGCCGACGATGCCGCGCAGGCCCGCCGCGAAGCGCTTGAAATAATCCACCGAGATGACCGCGCTGCCGGTCACTAGGTGAGGGGCCGACAAGGCCAGATCGCTGGGCATCCGGCGTATCGCGAAGGCCAGGATGGCGCGCAGCTCTTCTTCCCGTTTGACGATGCGGCGGAAATGCCGCCGCTCGTTCCATGAACCGGCGAAGAACCCGGCGACGATCAGTACCGCCGGGACGCCGAAATTGAACAGCAGCGCGGCTGTCTGTTCGGTCACTCGGGGCTCTCCTCGACGATGACGGCGGTGCCGTAGGCCAACAGCTCGGCTGCGCCCTGGGTAATCGTCGAGGTGGCGAAACGCACGTTCAAAATCGCGTTGGCGCCAAGCGCCTCGGCCTCCTGCTTCATACGGGCGATGGCTTCTTCGCGGGCGCTATTCATCAAGTCGGTGTAGGCGCGCAGTTCGCCGCCGATCAGGTTCTTGAGGCTGGCGCCGATATCGCGAAAGACGTTCTTGGCCTGAACCGTGCTGCCCTGTACCACGCCCAGGTGGCGCACCACGCGTTGGCCTGGCAGCTCTTCCATGTTTGATACGATCATGTGCGCCTCCGTTTTTGCCATCCGGCTTTCGCCCGCTATTGTCGGCGGTGCTGGGTGGCTGAAACGATACACCGGCGCCCATCGCGGGCAAAGCCGCCCGGCTCGCTGGCGCTCGCCACCCTCTCCCCGGAGAGAGGGGTAGGGGTGAGGGGAATAGATCATGTCTCGAAGGGCAAGGGGGCTTCGTGTAAAACCGACCGGATTACGGAACAGGAGCGAACACCCATGCGTTGCGAAGTCGTTGCCATCGGCACCGAGCTGCTGCTCGGCCAGATCGTCGATACCAATTCGTCGTGGATCGGCGAACAGTTGGCCCTGGTCGGCATCGACTCCTATTTCCAGGTCAAGGTCGGCGACAATTTCGCGCGCATGGAAGAAACCATCCGCCACGCCCTCGACCGCAGCGACGCGGTGATCTGCTGCGGCGGACTGGGCCCGACTCAGGATGACATTACCCGCGAGGTGATCGCCAAAATCATGGGCGTCGGGATGGTGCGCGACGGCGCCATCGCCGCCAAAATCCGCAATATGTTCGAGGCCCGCGGGCGGGTCATGCCCGACAATAATCTGCGCCAGGCCGACATTCCGATCGGCGCCACGGCGATCGCGCAAATGCCCGGCACCGCGCCCGGCCTGGTGTGCCCGGTCGGCGACCCAGTGGATGGCAAGGTGATCTATGCGGTGCCCGGCGTGCCGTTCGAGATGCGCGAGATGATGGAGGGCACCGTGCTGGCCGATCTGCGGCGCCGCTCGGGCCAGACCGCGGTGATCCGCAGCCGGGTGATCCGCACCTGGGGGCATGGCGAGTCGGCGCTGGCGGAGACCCTGGCCGC
>JAPUHN010000211.1 GCA_027297685.1 Alphaproteobacteria bacterium
AGTTTTCTTCCCGGAAGAAAAAGTACAGTCCAAACGAAACTCGATTGGTTGGCGGCAGAGAAGATCGACCTCACAAGTGGCGCTATTTTACAAAAGGGCCATGTCTACATCATTCGCCTGATGGAAAGTCTAGATCTTAGAAAGCGCGTTTCAGCGATCGCAAACCCAAAAAGTTCGACGGGTCGATTGGATTTGTTCGCCCGCGTTATCACAGATTTTTCGACCGAATTCGATGTGATTGCAGAGCAATATGACGGACCGCTTTGGCTTGAGTTAGCACCTCGCAGCTTCAATGTCCTCGCGCGTGAGGGTTCACGACTGGTCCAAATCCGCGTTCGGCACGGTGCCCCCAGGCAAAGTGAGAAACAACTACGGCGATTGCACGGCGAGGATGGTGTCGTCAGAGGTGAGGAAGACCCTGATATACGGGCAGGCGGTATCGCGATGTCCGTCGATATTGTGGGAGACAATGTTTCAAAGTTAATTGGATACAAAGCGAAGAAGACAAACAAACACATCGATGTCGACAAGGTGAATTTTTATGCCAGCTCGGAATTTTGGGAAACCGTTAACCGTCCCGACGAAGGAGGGATTATTCTAAAACCGGACGATTTTCACATTTTAGCCTCTAAGGAAACCGTATCCGTGCCAACAGATTGGGCAGCGGAAATGGTCGCATACGATACGTTGGTTGGTGAGTTTCGAGTCCACTATGCCGGCTTCTTCGACCCTGGCTTTGGTTATTCACCGAACGGACACAGCGCGGCGAAAGCGGTTTTGGAAATCAGATCTCACGAGGTGCCGTTTATGATCGAGGACGGCCAGATCGTAGGACGACTTATGCTAGAGCGGCTGACGGAGAGAACCGAAAGACCCTACGGTTCGGACATTGGCTCTTCTTACCAATTCCAAGGGCTCACATTGAGCAAGCAGTTCAGGCGATCCTAAACAACAAAAATCAGTCCAGAATTTAGTTTTAATGTGTGGCGTAGCCGTCGGCCACCGATCACGCCGTCGGGCTAGAGCGGCGCATTTTGGCTGACATATGCCTGCTGCCGACATTTTAGCTTGCCCCTTATCGCCATTTTCCGGAATTGACTGTACGATAAGCCTGAACCGGCCGCAGGTCGGGTTTTTCCGCAGCCAACCAATTCGACTGGACAGCGGCCGCCGTCCGGTCCAAAAATCAGGCCAATCGATCGCCAATCGAATTAGGTCGTCAAATACCAAGGGGGAGACTCATGGCAAAACAAAGCAAAGTGATTATTTCCTGCGCGATCACGGGCGCAATTCATACACCGACCATGTCGGATCATCTGCCAATCACGCCCGACGAAATCGCCGAGGCTTCGATTGCCGCCGCCGAGGCCGGCGCCTCGATCATTCACCTGCACGCGCGCGATCCGGAAAATGGCAAGCCGACGCCCGACCCCGACGTGTTCATGGAATTCCTGCCGCGCATCAAGCAGAACACCGATGCCGTGGTGAACATCACCACCGGCGGCGGCCTGGGCATGACCGTCGACGAGCGCATCGCCGCCGCAATCGTGGCATCGCCCGAAGTCACCTCGCTCAATATGGGCTCGATGAATTTCGGAATCTTCGGCCTCGTCGATCGCTATGAAAACTGGAAGTACGACTGGGAGAAGCCCTATCTGGCGATGACCGACGACTTCATCTTCACCAACACCTTCAAGCAGATCGATTACATCATCTCGAAGCTGCATGACGAGCATAACGTCAAGTTCGAACACGAGTGCTACGACATAAGCCACCTGTACAATACGCACTACTTCTACCGCCTCGGCCGGTTGCGCAAGCCGATCTTCCTGCAGTTCATTTTCGGTATCATGGGTGGCATCGGCGCCGAGCTCGATCACCTGATGCACATGAAATCGACGGCCGACAGGCTGTTCGGCGACGACTATGTATTCTCGGTGCTCGCGGCCGGACGCCACCAGATGAACTTCACCACGCAGTCCGCCATGATGGGCGGCAGCGTTCGTGTTGGTCTGGAAGACTCGCTTTTCATCGCAAAGGGCAAGCTGGCCGAATCGAACGCCCAGCAGGTGGCAAAGATCCGCCGTATCTGCGAAGACTTGTCGCTGGAAATCGCGACGCCGACCGAGGCGCGCGAGATCCTCGACCTCAAGGGTGGAGACAAGGTCAAGTTCTAACCCTTCCCTGCTTCAACAACAGGACGGAAGACGATGGCCGAAGCCGTAGTCGTCGCAACCGCGCGTACGCCAATCGGCAAGGCGTACCGCGGTGCGTTTAACAACACTCACGGCGTGGACCTGATGGGCCACGCCATCGAACACGCGGTCGATCGCTCCGGGGTCGACCCGGGTGAGATCGAGGACATTCTGGTCGGTTGCGGTTTCCCGCAGGGTCAGACCGGCATGAATGTTGCGCGGGTGAGCGCCATGCGGGCCGGCATGCCGGTCAGCGCGAGCGCGGCCACCGTCAACCGTTTCTGTTCGTCGGGATTGCAAACCATCGCCATGGTCTCGCAGCGCATCATGGTCGGCGAAATCGATGTTGGCGTCGGCGGCGGCGTCGAGGTCATCAGCCAGTTGCTGCCGGACCACCAGGTCGAGCCGGATAACCAGGATCCGTGGCTGCGCGAGCACCGGCCCGACATCTACATGAACATGCTTGATACCGCGGAGACCGTGGCGCGGCGCTATAACGTCAGCCGCGAGACCCAGGACGAGTACGCCTTGTCGAGCCAAATGCGTACTGCCGCCGCGCAACAGGCCGGCAAGTTCGACGACGAAATCGTGCCGCTGCCCTCGGTCCAACTCATCAAGGACCGCGAGACCGGCGAGATCAGCGAAAAAGCGGTGACCCTGGACAGGGACGAAGGCAACCGGCCCGACACCAACGAAGACGGCCTGGCCAACCTGCAACCGGTACTCGAGGGCGGTTTCATTACACCCGGCAACGCCAGCCAGCTTTCCGACGGCGCCTCGGCTGCCGTGATCATGAACGCCGAGCTGGCCGAGCAACGGGGGCTCGAACCGCTGGGTTATTTTCGCGGCTTCGCCGTCACCGGTTGCGAGCCCGACGAAATGGGCATCGGCCCGGTTCTCGCGGTGCCCAAGCTGCTCGGCAAGGCCGGCCTCACCGTCGACGATATCGATTTGTGGGAACTCAACGAAGCCTTCGCCGCGCAGACCGTCTATTGCCGCGATACGCTGGGCATCGACCCGGAGAAATTCAATGTCGACGGCGGCGCCATTTCGGTCGGCCACCCCTACGGTATGAGCGGCGCGCGGCTGACCGGACACCTGCTGATCGAAGGCAAACGGCGCGGCGCCAAATTCGGCGTCGTCACCATGTGCGTCGGCGGCGGTATGGGGGCGGCGGGGCTGTTCGAAATCACCTGACAATCAAAAACAATAGTGGCGGGAGGAACGGGAAAAATGGCTGGCAATCCAATCGACGGCTTTACGGTCAGCAAGGAAGATTTCAAATTCATCGGCGAGGGCCTGCAGCGGCCGGAATGCATATTGGCCGAAAAGGATGGCAGTTTGTGGACGGCCGACGCGCGCGGCGGCGTGGTCAAAATCAGTCCCGACGGCAGCCAGAAAATCATCACTCAATCACACATCGCCGATTCCTTTGGCGATTCTACCGATGACGCCAACAAGTTCGTCGAAGGCACCCTGCCCAACGGCCTCGCCTTCGCCGACAATGGCGACATTCTAATATCCAACTTCGGCACCGACTGCCTCGAGCGGATGACCCGCACCGGCGAGACCACGGTGATGTTCGATACCATCGACGGCGACCCCATCGGCAAGGTCAATTTCGTCTGCCGCGACAGCAAGAACCGTATCTGGATCACTATTTCGACCATGATCCACGACTGGCCGAGCGCCATCCGCAAGGACCTGGTCGATGGCCGGGTCCTGCTTTACGAAGAGGGCAAGGGCGTGCGCATCGTCGCCGACGACGTGCATTTCTCCAACGAGTGCAAGCTCGACGCCGACGAGGAGTATCTCTACGTCGTGCAGACCTGCGGCCGCAACATCGCGCGCTACAAAATCGCCGACGACGGCAGTCTCGGGACCAAGGAAATTCATGGCCCCAGCGATCATGGCCGCTTTATCGATGGCTGCGCCTTCGACGCCCACGGCAATCTATGGGGCACCTATGTGATGAACGACGGCATCTTCGCCATCAAGCCCGATGGCGATCTGCACATTATCTTCGACGATTCCAGCCCCGAGGAAGTGAAAAAAATCGACGATGCGTTCCAGGCCGGCACCGTCAATGCCGAGCTGTTGCTGTCTTGCGGCGGCACCATTGCAACCTGGTGTGCTTCCGTTACCTTCGGCGGCGCCGACTTGAAAACGGCCTATATCGGCAGCCTGCGGGCGACCAACCTGCCCTACTTCACCTCGCCGGTTGCCGGCCTGCCGATGGTGCATTGGAACGAAAATTATTAAATAACAATGAGTTATAGAGTTATTGTGCAATAACGTGTGCAGTCCTGCCCGGAATGCACACGCTGACACTGCTCGCGTGGCCTTCGCCCCAACTGCACACATCGTGTCTGACGTCAGCATCCTTGGGACAAATTGAGGTAATTGCGTAACGGAGGATTTCTGGCTCATCGTAGTGACCGAAGGGAACGA
>JAPUHN010000212.1 GCA_027297685.1 Alphaproteobacteria bacterium
TAACCCGCGGGTGGGCGAAAATCCGAACCCGTCGATATCGCCGATGCGAATCCACTGGAACGGTTTTGCCGCTGCATCGGACGTCGCAACGGCCGCTGCCGCGAGGAATACCGCCAGCATGATTGCCGGAATTGTCGTGAATTTCCGCATTTCTTTCCGCCGTCCAACCTTTCTGTGGATGCCGGCGCATAATGCGGCCGATCGCATACTCTCCCCAGTCAATTTCCCGTGGGTAGCCGGAAGCATGGGCGATACGACGTGACACTGCGTGGGCGGTATCAGTATCGTGACATCGCCATGATGAAATGCCAAAGATTGTTATTCCGTCGACGTCCGCGCAGTGGCTGCAACCGGCAACGAATACAACGCACAATCCCAATCGCGGCAGCGTTGTTCGTATTTATGGCCACAGCGACTTATGTGTCTGCGCAGGGTTCTGAACGGGCGCCGAACGAGTTCGAGCGGGCCTATACCGTAATCGCGCTCGACATGGATTCAGCCGAGTTGTGCGGCAAAATCTCGTCTAACGCCGTCTCGCGCGCTCCGTTCAACAGCCCCGGTACGCGCGTTGTGGCCGAGCGTTCGCGATGTTATTTCCAAGTAGCGCTCAAAACCCTCAACCCCCATCATTGCCGTAACGTGCGCCAGGTCGGTTCGCGCCGCCAAGGTGGGCGTTTTTCCAGCGCCAATTGCCAACAGCTGATCGCCGAAGGTAAGCGATTCAACGTAAACTTCTCATTCAACCACAAACTCATTCTCGAGGCGGCCGGCTACACCGATGCCGACGTGAAGGCGCGGTTTCCCCGCCATCCGCAAGAAGCTTCCTGGTCGTCGTTCTATCACAGCTTCTTTCGCCGTAGTGACGGAGGCTTTCAGCATCGCCTGCCGCGGCTGCCCGACTTCAGTGGAAACTAGATTTACAACGACATTTCTGCTTCATTTACTAGGTTAAACAAAGACTTAGTGGGTCTTGCCGCTGTTTTCTGTTTAATAAGGTGTCGCCGCTAGGGTGGTGCCATGAGGCTGTTCCCACCAGTGCTGCTTATTCTGGTGTTGCTGCTGATTTCACCGGCCAGCGCAGGATTTTCGGGAGGCGGTCTTTTAGATTATCCCGATGAGAGCGACGACCGACCCCCAAACAGCGAACGCTGCCGCGCCTGAAGCAAGCGCGGGTGATTCCAATAGCGCAAAAGCTTTCTCGTTGATCGCGTTCATCGCCGTTATCCCTTTCTCGCCACTCGATCGGTACTGCTGATCTGGGCATGAAAGAGATGTGGGAGTTGTTTCGGCCAGCCCAAGTGACCGCGATCACAGCGAAAAAAATTAGTCAAATCGGGATTTGAATGGTGAAGATTCCAGTTTGAAACTTCTCAAGGCGTGTATTTACTCTATAGATTAGAATTAGTATTTTACAGTAATAGATCAGATCATAAATATCAGTAAATATTTTACATAATATATAATAAAATAACTATAAAAAACTATTGCATTTTGAGAGAATTTCCTTTTAATACTACTTTAGTAATTTTTGAAGAGCGGTGGATTACGGATTATGACTAAACGATTGGTTATTTTGTTTCTACGATTGTTTCGTTTGGAACGCGCTGGGCGGAGATATCACCCGATTCGCGGAATGGGCCGCGGCGATCTGTCGGCCTATCAAAAAACGCTCGCTATGCACATCGCTGCGACGACGCAAAGCGCGGGGCGTGGCCTAGCGCGCTAGCGCACGACATGGCGGACGGAAAGCCACAAGCGCCGATCGTTAGCAGATATTAGAGACCTCCGGGCAGCCAAAACGAGGCCCGGATTTTTTCGGCCTAATTGCGCACAAAACAATAAAGCAGGCCGTCGCCCCCCGACGAACGAAGTGCCCGCTGGCTGCAGCCGCGCGACGGGTGCGAAGAATTCCATGATTTCGAAGGCGCGTCATCGCGCAGGCCCCTGCGGTCGTGATGGCCGACGAAGGCGCTGCCATCGCCGTTATTCGTCCAATCGCCGCACGTCCTGGCGGCCACCGCTATGCCATTGGGATCGGAGCCGGTCAGAATGTCGTGACGATTGGGTTGATCGCCACGTCCATTGACCTGTTCGCCCTTTTCATTCAACCCGGTTTGTTTGCTGATTTTATTGCCATCGCCGTGCAGCGCGTCGAGGGTGTCGGCGATCATTATTCCCTTGGCGTTGAACCACGGGCCGTTGCCGATGCGGTCGCGGGCATTGACCGTGCTGGTACTGAGATAGGCCCGCCAGGTCTTGCCGGTAACGCCGGCGGCCTCGGCGAGGATCCGGCATTGGCGGTCGGCGCCTGCAAGTCCGCCGAGATTGGCGCCGTCGCCCGGGCCCTGGCTGGTGATGAAGAAGCTCATCGAGGTATCTTGGGTGTGTCCCGCCCACGCGCTCGCCGCCAAGATCGCCGCGCTGGCGATGACAATTGCTGGTTTATTCATGATGTGTTGTCCTCCCAAGTATAACTGGGCCAGCCGTGGCTGACTTTTCACATAGTTCAATAACAAATCCGGGAACTCATATTCCCGTCGATGAACTTCGCCCACAAGCCAAAAGCAGGCTGACGCGATCATTACATTGTGAACCGGATGGTTGCCGTAGGGGGCTCACAGGGTTAGAAAAATGGCAAACCGGTCGTCAACCGTAAGGGGTTCGGTGGCCAAAATTGCAAAGGTTCCAAGACTATGAAAGCAGCTTACATCGAGACCCAGGGCGGGCCCGAAGTGTTGAAGTACGGAGAGATGCCCGATCCCGTGGCGGGACTGGGCGAAGTGGTGGTCGATATTCATGCCGCCTCTGTCAACGGCGCCGATTGGAAAGTACGCGCTGGCCACTACAGCGAGATGACCGAGTTTCCCTATATTTTAGGGCGCGACTTTTCCGGCGTGGTTTGCGAAGTCGGCGAAGGGGTCGAAGATTTGACGATCGGCGATGCGGTCTTTGGCGTGTGCGATGTGGGCCAGGAAGGCGCCTACGCGGAAAAAATCGTCATGAAAGCGTCGATCATTGCGAACAAGCCCGACAGTCTGTCCCACAACCAAGCCGCCGCTTTATCGCTGACTGGCCTCACCGCGCTGGTTTCGATCGAGGATACGATAAAGCTACAGCCGGGCGAGAAAATACTGATCCAAGGCGGCGCCGGTGGCGTCGCCAGCTTCGCCATCCAGATTGCCAAGCATATCGGCGCGCGGGTGATCACGACTGCCAGCGCGGCAAACATCGACTACTTGCGCAGCCTCGGTGCCGACGAAATCATCGACTACAACGCACAGGATTTCACCGAGATCGTGTCAGAGTGCGACGCCGTTTTCGATACCGTCGGCGGCGATGTCGCCCAGCGGTCATTCGACGTGCTCAAGCCAGGCGGACGCGCCGCCTTCATCGCATCCGGCCCCAAGGCCCCGGAGTCGCCGCGTGCCGACGCGCAGTCGCTGCGCCCAGCGGTCGGCCGCGACCGTCTGCATCTGGAACGCATCGTCGAATTATTCGAGGCCGGCGTGATACGCGTGCCGGAAATCAGCACTTATCCGTTGTCGGAGGCCGTGGCGGCTCACCGGGTCAGCGAAGGACGCCACCTGCGCGGCAAGCTGGTGTTCGAAGTGCGGTAGATGGTGACCGGCGAACTTGGAAGCAGTCGGCAATGAGTGTTGACGTATCGACCGAGATTGTCATCGACCGCTCCGTAGACGTGGTTTTCGATTACGCCGCGAATCCAGATACCGCTCTAGTTACGCGCGACACTGGCTGTTGCGGGTAAGCGCAGCATCGGCAAGCTGAGAACGAGCACCAGCACCACCAACGTCGCGAACGGCACCTCGAAGCTGCCGGTGATATGGCGCAACCAGCCGATGGCAACCGGTCCGATCGATGCTAGCAGGTAGCCGACGCTCATGGCCATTGCGGTCAGCCGCCCGACCTCGTCGGGGTTGGCCCCGTAATCGACCGGCAATGTAAACGCTACGGTGAATTGCACGCCAAGCCCAAGACCGGTCAATACTGCCCAAATCCACGGCGCTGCGAGAGGCTCGAACGCCACGCCGGCGAGGCCGACCGCACTCAAAATCGTGCCCGCCAACATCAGCGGGCGGCGGCCGGTTTGGCGGGCGGCGGCGGCCGTTACCACCAGTGCGCTAATCAATTGCGCAACGAATAAAACCGCCACCAACGATCCCGCTGCGGCATCGCTCCAACCCTGTGCCTGATAGATCGGTGCATACCAGGCGAGGATCGAGAAGAATAAGACAAACGTCACTGTCGAATACAACGTGATGCGCCAGGCAAGAAGATCGTGCCACGGCAGCCCGGCCGGCTTCGTCGTCGGCCGCGGCGTTGGCGGGCTATTCCGGGCGATCGGTATCCACAGGCCGACAGCTAACAGCGCCAGTAGACTCCATATTGCCAGAGCGGCGGACCAGGATCCAAAATAGCTGGTGAGGAGGGGGGTCGTCGCCACGGCTATGACGGCGCTCGCTGACATGGTCGTCGCATAGAGTGCCGTGACCACCGGCGCGCTGGTGCCAAAATGACGTTTGGCGATCGCTGGAATATAGACCTGGCATCCGGCGACGCCGAGACCTACGACGAAGGCGGAACCGAACAGTACGGCAGCATGGTTGCCGGCGACCCGCGTTGCGGTGGCGAGCGCAATAAGGCCAAGGGCGATCAACAAAGCACGCTCGATGCCAATTCGGCGGGCCAGGCGGTTGGCGACCACCGGGAAGATGGCGAAACAGATCACCGGTATTGTCGTCAACAGGCCGACCGCGGTGAACGAGAGCGCTAGATCCAAGCGAATGGTTTTGATCAACGGTGATAACGACGCCATCGCCGGCCGCAAATTCAGCGACGCCAACACAATTGCCAGAACAAATAGAGAGCGGCCGACGGTCATGGGCGTATCGGTATTCTTGCCATCGTCGTGCATCATCCCATGGCGTCAACGCCCAGCCAACGCAAGCGGGCCGGCGGACATGGACGCCCGGTCACCCGACTTTGACCGGAGCCCGTTGCTCAGCCGATTTGACGATTGCTTCGATCACTGCACAGCCGTGGATAGCCTGATCGGCGGTGACAGGATAGGCCGCGCCGCCGCTGGCCGCGTCGGCGAACGCTTCCAGTTCCGCCGAAATGGTGTCGAAACCGGAATAGTCGCGGGTCTCGGTTTCAATAACCCCCGTTGCGCCGGTGATCTGGCCGGTATTGTTGGGCGTGTAGAGGAAGGTGCCCATATCGGTATTGCGTATTTCAGTCGAGCCTTCGGTACCCCACACATGCATGCGAAACGACGGATGGGTCGCCTGTAAGGTGCCGATATAGCCCGACATGCCGGTGGCCATGCGGAACAGGATCGACGTGGTGTCGTCGATATCGATGGGGACGGCTATCTGGAAGCTCTGGCAGTAGACCTCGTCGACCTCGCCGAACAGATCGATCATCAAGTCGACGATGTGGATTGCCATCGGGGTGACCCCGCCCGCCGGTGTCTCGCGTTTGTCGGCCCGCCACGCGTCGGCGGGCAGTGCCAAGCCGATGGGTGCACACATAGTGCCCTCCCAATGAAGCAAGGTGCCCAAAACATCGCCGTCGACTTGTTCGCGCAGGGCGGCGACCGCCGGACTGAACCGCCGGTTAAAGCCGACGGCCAGCGTCACGCCGGCTTTTTGCGTTGCGGTGACCGCTTCATCTGCGCCGGCCTTGGTCAGGGTCAGCGGCTTTTCCATGAAAACATGCTTGCCTGCTGCCGCCGTCGCCACGATCTGTTCGACGTGTCGCGAATGGGGTGTGGCGTAGACAACTGCATCGATGGCGTCGTCGGCCAATATCGGGTCGATCGAGTCATACAAGGTAATGCCTTGCTCATTGGCAAAGTCGGCAACCTTCGACGGGGTGCGGACAGCGCCGGCGGTGAAGCGTATTTTATCCGACTTGTTTTGGACCGACTGGACGAGCACTTTGCCCCACCAGCCCAGGCCGACGACGGCGGCGTTAATCATGCAAATCTCCCAACGCGAATAGGCTTATCTAGAGTTTTTGATGCTGGACGCTGTGGTGCGGCTGGCAATAATGATGATCGAAGCGTCGATGGCTCGCAACCCGTTTGCGTTGCGGAGGCGACGAAATGCTATACCTGGGACTTCAAAAAGGACCTGTTTCCTCATGCCTGACCGTTTCGGACCGCGCGGCGTCTTCGCGCTTTTCATCCCGCTGCAAAACGCCAACATGCAGCCCGAATATGAAATGTTGCGTCCCGAGGGCATCAACAACCAAATCTACCGGTTCACTTTGGAAGTTCCCGACCGGGTGCCCGAAGCCGTTTTGCGGGTCGTCGAGGGCGGGCTGGGGTGTTGGCCAGATCGGGTAATTATCGGCAACAACGTCGAGATGCGGATCTGGACGCCCGACCAGCACGCTGAATACCGCGGAAAGCTTCAGGAAGCGATCGGCGACATTCCGTTGGTGACCGCGACGGACGCCGCCGTCGCCGCGCTTAAAACCATGGGTGCAAAGCGAATTGCCGCGCTGTCGCCGATGTCCGACGTCTATTCCAAGAGCGTGCAAAACTACTACGAGACGATGGGTTTCGACGTGCCCTACCACGCCGGGCTGCAGGTTAAAAAGCCGGAGGACATCATCAAGGTTTCTCTCGAGGACGCGCTCGAGGGCTTCCGCAAGCTCGACCACGACGACGTCGATACCTTCCTGCATGTGGGCGGCGCGCTGGGCATCGTCGATATGATCGAGGAAATGGAAAAAGAGTTGGGACGCCCCATCGTGTCGACCAATATCGCCACCTACTGGTATGCCCTGCGCCAGCACGGCATTAGTGATGTGCTGGAAGGCTTCGGGCAGCTGGCGAGAAAAACCGAGATCGCCGACTAATCGGATGACACCCAGATCGAAGAGGAGATAGACGATGGCGGAAATGGCGGTACCCACTGTACGCATCGATAATGAGCGTACCCGCGTGACCGAATGGCGCTTCGCGCCTGGCGCTGCGACGGGCTGGCATCGCCATGAGTACGACTACACGGTCGTCCCGATGGTCGATGGTCGGCTCAAGCTGGTCACGGAAGGCGGGCACGAGGAGTACGCTG
Source organism: Alphaproteobacteria bacterium (assembly GCA_027297685.1). Lineage (GTDB taxonomy): Bacteria > Pseudomonadota > Alphaproteobacteria > UBA6615 > UBA6615 > JAPUHN01. The sequence goes on from JAPUHN010000212.1 coordinate 7,104, forward strand.
AGTTGAAAGCAGGCGTGCCTTATTTTCGCAATGCCGGCGTCGAACACGATGTGATCAACGCCAACGACTATGAATTCTGGTTCATCGATATCGAGCTTAAGTAACCGGGTGAGTGACCGGTGCTGGTGGGGTGCACTCCGGTGGATAGCGTCGCCCACCGACCGTGATAGTCTAACCCCTTCGGTCGTGCATCTATTCGAAAGTAGGTATCGAGATGGAAAAGTTCGGTATTGGGCAGGGTGTCTTGCGGCAGGAAGACCCTCGGCTGCTTCGCGGCCGGGGACTGTTCGTGAACGACGTCAATCTGCCCGGCCAGACCTACGCCATTGTCTTACGCTCACCGCACGCACACGCCGAGATCAAATCCATAGATATTGGTGCCGCCGCTGCAGCGCCGGGGGTGCTCGCGATCTTTACCGGTGAAGACATCGCCGCCGACAAGCTGGGCGTTCCGGGAATGCCGGCCAAGTGGAAGCGGCCCGACGGCGAACCGATGAAGTATCGCCCACAACCGCCCCTGGCGCTCGGCCGGGTGCGCTATGTCGGCGACCCCGTTGCTCTGGTCGTCGCCGAAACGCTCGATCAAGCGCGCGATGGCGCCGAGCTTATCGATGTCGACTACGTCTCTATTGCCTCGGTCACCGATACGGCGCAGACGGTTGCGGCCGACGCGCCGTTGGTGTGGGACGACTCCCCCGACAATGTCTCAGGGGTGTTCCGAGCCGGTGACGCTGGCGCGGTCGAGGCCGCTTTTGCGACCGCGGCCCATATTACGAAACGGCGTTTCGTAATCTCGCGGGTGTTCGCGCATTATATGGAGCCGCGCGGTGCGATCGGCGCTTACGACGAACGCGAAGACCGCTTTACGTTGCATGCCGATGTGCAATATCCGCACCGGGTGCGACAGCTTCTGGCCGAAAAGATATTCTCGATTCCGGAACAGAATATTCGCGTCGTCGCGCGCGACGTTGGCGGCGGCTTCGGCACCAAGGGGTGGCAGTACGCAGAGCACCGCCTGGTTCTGTGGGCGGCGCGAAAAATTGGCCGTCCGGTGAAATGGGCGTGCGAACGCAGCGAAGCGATCCAGGCTGACGAACACGGGCGCGACAATGTTACCGAAGCCGAACTGGCGTTCGACGCCGACGGCAAGGCTGTTGGGCTGCGGGTAAATACGGTGGCTAACATCGGCGCCTATTTGTCGGCGATCCGCAACCTGCTGGCGGCCTTCACCAACGTCGGCACATTAATCGGCGTCTACGACATACCAACCGCCCATGTCACCGTGCGGACCGTGCATTCGAACACCAACCCGACCGCACCTTATCGCGGCGCTGGCCGCCCGGAAGCGACGTTTGTCATCGAGCGGATGTTCGATGAAGCCGCCCGCGAGATGGCGATCGACCCGACCGAGCTACGCGCGCGAAATATGATCGCATCCGACGCCATGCCGGTAACAACAGCGTTGGGGCTGACTTACGATTGCGGCGAATTCGCCATTAATCAGGCGGAAGCCCTCAAGATGGCGAGTTACTCCGAATTTGCCAGCCGGCGCGATGCCGCCGCGGCGCGCGGTAAGTTGCGGGGAATTGGTCTTGCAAATCCGATCGAGCGGTCGGCGTCGCCGGCCCCCGATTTCGCCGAGATCCGTTTCAGTACCGACGGATCGGCGACCATATTGATGGGGACCAAGAGTCAGGGGCAGGGTCATGAGACGATCTACAAACAGATCGTCGGCGAACGGTTGGGGCTGGCGCCGACCGAGATGCGCGTGATCGACGGCGATACCGACCGGGTCGCCTTCGGCATGGGCACGATGGGATCACGCTCGACGGTGATCGGCGGTTCGGCGCTCTACTACGCCGCCGACAAAGTCATCGATAAAGCCACGCAAATCGCCGCGCATTTACTCGAGACAAGCGCTGCCGACGTGGAATTCGCCAACGGTAAATTCGTCGTTGCCGGCACCGACCGCGAGATGGTTCTAAAAGATGTCGTGAAGGCCTCGTTTCTGCCAGCAAAGCTGCCAGCAGGTATGGAGCCGGGCCTGTTTGAATCCGCCACCTTTGTGCCGGACGACGACACCTATCCTAACGGCTGTCATGTGTGTGAAGTCGAGATCGATCCCGATACCGGAGTTATCGAGATCATCGGTTATTGGGTGGTCGACGATGTCGGCACCATGATCAACCCGACCATCGTGAAGGGGCAGATCCATGGCGGGATTGCCCAAGGTGTCGGCCAAATCCTGATGGAGCAGGTCGCCTATGACAAGGACAGCGGGCAGCTACTCAGCGGCTCGTTCATGGACTATGCAATGCCGCGCGCCGATAATTTCTGCCCCATCGATGTCGCCAGCAATGACGTGCCCACCAAGCGCAACCCCCTCGGTGTCAAGGGTGCCGGCGAGGCGGGCACTGTGGGCGCCATGCCGTCGCTCATGAACGCGATCATGAACGCGCTAGCGCAGGTAGGGGTCGAACATCTCGACATGCCGGCCACGCCCGAACGGGTGTGGCAAGCGATCGCCGACGCGAAGAGCTAGCGCCGACCAGGAAGACGAAGGCCGATGGACCACGTAGCACGCAAGCGCAAAGTTTGGCGCAAGTCCGTTTTTCGCTACGGCTATCTGGTAACGCCGGGCTTCGCATTCCTCGGGTTGGCGCTGTTCGATGCGATTACGGCGTCGCGATGGACTGTGTTCGTCGGCCTGTCGGCATTTCTTATCGTGTTTTTGTTCTATCTTCCCTTGGTCAGTCATTTCAGGTGTGCCCACTGCAAGCGATTTTTCTGTTACGAGCGACGGGGGCTCGAGGCTGGCGATACCGTCTACCGATGTGTCGAATGCGGATATACCAACCAAGTACGCGAGTGGTGCGGAATGACCGACATCGTTAAATCGTCGCGAAATTTACGCCGTAGATGAATGCAAACTACGCTCCTAATCGGCCGATCAGACGCCCGCCCGCCAGCAGATAGAGGCCGAACAACACCAGGAATATGCCGGCCAACCGCGAGAGGTCGGCGCTGACCGGCTTGAATGCGGCGGGAAATTTGCTCGCCAGGAACAGCGAAAGAATGAACACAATGATGCTCGACGTCGCATAGATCACCGGCGGTATCCCGGGGTTCGGCGCCAGGCCGACGGCTTGGAACAGCGACCCGTTGGCGATCGAACCGAAGGCGAAGCCGATGGCGACGAAGACGAGCACCAGGTTGACCGATGGCAACAGCATCGAGGCTTTGCCGATGACGACGAAATAGAGCGAGATACTCAGCGCGGTACCGGTGAAGTACCAAACCAAGAACACCAGTGGGTCAACACCGAACCGCGTCTTGAAAAACGGGATCGCTATGAAGGCCGGAACGACGAAGAATGTCGCTATGATCGATTTACTAAACCATACTTCCATTGAGCTGTTCTCCGGCCTTGGTTATGTGAATTTCTAATTGGAGCAGATCGGCTGGACGCAACAAAATTGCCGCGCCAGTTTATTCCGTATATCGCTCGATTACGTCGACGCTGAATTCCCTGCCATCACCCGAGCGGTCGGGCGGCGCCATCGTGCCATCGCCGCGGGAGACTCTGCCGGTCGAAAAGGAAGTCGAGAGCGTCTGTATCATGATGCAGAACGGACAATTGGGTAGCGTCGTCTGTAACACTGCATCGCTTACAACGCAGTCATTAATTGTCCTTCTAGGCGACAATTTTGCGTCGATTTCGAAAGATTACCGGTACCCGTGAAAGACGGTATTATTGTGCTCCGTATGATGGTTACAGTGGCATTGTGTCTCCCGTTTTGCCGGAATTTATCTGGAATTAAAACTTGACGACGCGAATCGCATTGTGATTCGGTCGATCTATGATGGCGTTTGAAACGATCCGCCTTCAAAAATATGTTGGCGTAGCAGGGGCCGCGAGAGCGATGCTCGGCGGGTTCGTCGTTGTGCTAGCAATGCTGTCCACTACCGTACTCACTGGCGGACCGGCGTACGCGCAGTCGCAATGCGATGTTCGTAAAAGCTTATTGGCAAAGCTCGATACCGGCTACGCCGAGCGGCCGGTTGCCGTCGGTCTGGCATCGACAGGCAACGTGGTCGAGTTGCTTATTTCGACCGACGGAACGTGGACGATCCTGGTGACGAAGCCGAACGGTATCGCTTGCATAGCCGCGGTGGGAGAGGAATGGCAGGCTCTGGAACCAGTGTCCACGGACAAATCGAGCTAATACTACCCTCGAGCAGTATTCAGCTAAATTGAATAAATTCTGTCGACGCGCGGTGGGATGCCGCGTTGTTGTACGGGTTGCAACCCGGTTGCCGCACGTCGTCGTTTCGACGATCAATACCATCGGAAATGAGACACCGCGCGCGACGGAAATGACGGCGCTGTACCGCTAAAGAATAAAGTCCGTGAAACCCCAGGTGCCGGCCCGTCGATAGAGGCCGTAGTCCGGGGCGCGGCGGGGGTCGGCGTTAGCGTGCCTGTAGCGACAAGTCCCTGAAACCGGTGCGGCCTCGATAAATTGGGGCTGGTAGCAGGCTCAGTCGAAGAGACTGTCGATATCGTCCTGCGAGAGACCTTCGCCGTTTAGTTGCGGGCCGCTCAGAAGAGTCTCGCCGGAGGTATCTTCTTGGTGCGCCACGACTTCGACTTCGTCCGTTTCTTGCTCGCCGAGCAAATGGTTTAGCGCCTCGACCCGTTTTTCGACAAAGGTGATCGATGTGGCGACTCTGCCGACCCGCTGACCCGTTATGTCCTGAAACGAGCAGGCCTCGAAGACGTTGTTGCCGTTGTCGGAAATTCTGTCCAGGAGGGCGAGTTGGTCGGGATCGTCGATTTTATCGCGTAGCAGGGCGATCGCTTCGCCGTTGCTTTCCATCGCCTCCATTATGGTGTTCGTCGCCGACTCAGTAGCCTTGACCACAGCAACCATTTGATCGCCCATGCTGGCAAAGTTGTCATTCTGGCCGGCCGGCCGATCGATTGCCGCGACTTCCTGGCGGACGCGCAGGATGTATCGCGAGAGGCCGTCTAATTCCCGTTTTAACCGGTGCATTGGTCTCTCCGTGTGATCAACACGCCTCTCCTCACTCTGCCGCATTTGAGGCTGTCCCCATGTAATGACGTAGCTGGGAAGGAGTGGACACAAAAGATGGAGCAACTTTATCAACGGAGTTTTAAAATCAGTGACAACAATTCGTTAATTTCGATTAATAAATCTACGTTTATCTCGGAATTGTTTAAGCCATTGACGGCCAGTTGCAGGTAGTATCGCTGCCGCAGAGCCAAGGTTGGCTTGACGTTTGGGACCTAGGTGAAAAATTTTTGTGCAGCATCTGCAATTTGCAGTCTCGGCGGATCGACCTGTGCGGCCACGGTTCAAAAGAGCAACCTGCGGTTTACACGCCGCGGTGGGTTCGCGCATCATCGCGATTGGCATTCAGCTAGAGGCACGAGAATGGCACGGTTTACGCGCGACGAGATTATAGGCCGGCTGCAGGCGGTTCGGGCGGCGGACGGGGTTGTCTTCGACGCGTTTTGCGGCACCGGTATCACGGCGAAGATGGCGGCGCGTGGCGGCGCCGACATGGTGACCACCCACATCCTTGCCTTCTTTCGCATGCAGGGGCTCAGCTCGATGGCCGGCTATTTGCCGATCGGTGACGCCAACGCGATCACGCTGGAGATCGGCGAGCGTTACCTGGCAAACGTCGTGCCCGACTGCCCAGTGATGGCCGGTATTCTGTGCGGCGATCCGACGCGCGATATGCGCCGCTTCGTCCACACGCTGACCGATGCCGGCTTCGATGGCATTATGAACTGTCCGACGGTTGCGCTAATCGACGGCCAGTACCGCAAGGATCTCGAGGAGACCGGGCTCGGCTACTCCCACGAGATCGATATCCTCGGCTATGCCAGCAGCCAGGATATTTTTACCAAGGCGTTCTGCACCACCGCCGACGAGGCGCTGGCGATGGCCGAGGCCGGGGTCGACAACATCATCGTGCATTTCGGCAATAGCTCGGGTGGCTCGATCGGCTCACAATCGGTGATGGACCTCGACGGGATGGTGGAACGGACGGTGGTTATTTGCGACGCCCTGGCGGACAAGTTCGACGAGCGCATCATCACCGTCCATGGCGGCGCGATCGAAACGCCCGACGACTTCGCCGCGTTGTTGCACCGGGTTCCGCGGCTCGACGGCTACATCGGCGGCTCGTCGGCCGAGCGCTTTCCCATCGAAGACGCCGTGCCCAAGGCCGCCGCCGCGTTCAAGGCCGTGCGTCGTGGTTAGGTGGCGCAGAGCTCGGTCACGATCGTCGGCGGAAAATGCCGTCGTAGAAGGTATAGAGCACGACCACGAGCAGGATATCGCCGATCGGGCGGGTGAAGACGAACCACCATTCCTTGTCTTCGAGTAGGAGCAGTGCGCGGCGTAGATTTTCGTCGGCCAAGGGCCCCAACAGGACCGCCAGCACCATCGGCGCCACCGGAAAGCCAAAGCGGTAGAGGATGTAGCCGCCGATGCCCGCCGACAGCATCAGGTA
>JAPUHN010000213.1 GCA_027297685.1 Alphaproteobacteria bacterium
TCGAACACCGAGAGGTGCGGGTAGAGCGCGTAGTCTTCGAACACCATGGCGATGTCGCGGTCCTTGGAGGCTACGTCGTTGACACGCCGCTCGCCAATCAGAATATTGCCATCGGATATGGTCTCCAGGCCGGCCAGCATGCGCAAGCTCGATGTCTTGCCGCAGCCCGACGGCCCGAGCAGGGCGAGGAACTCGCCGTCGGCGCAGTCCAGGTTGAGGTCTTTGACGGCCTCGACCTCGCCGTAACGTTTCCATACGTGTTCGAAACGAATGGCCGCCATTAGGGATCCGTCTCGCTCATCTTCTGTGGTGTCACCTCGGTCAGCAACGATATCTCCGGATCCCCAAAGGACCTCACCTGGCGACAGGTTCGATACATTGTGCTAGTTAACCCCGACCCAGACAGCTGGATCAAGCGAATATATGCAGGACATTTCCCAAAAAATCCTAACCGAACCCCAGGGTGAGTTGCGGTTGGTCCCTGGCCCCGGGATGAGCGCGCCTGGATTATTGAAGACATACTGGAGAAAGGTAACGTCTGGTTCGCGTCAATAGAGGAGATCGTTGGCCACGTCAAAAATGCATCGATGACGGCAGCTAGCCGAACTCGTCGCCAGCGGCTATTCGTTAGTGCGAGCCTCTACTGGATTCTGAGTCCTGGCATTCGAACCCGCAACCCCAGGCATCCCGGAACACCACATCAGAGCAACAAATTCGGCATGGAATACCCTAAATGAGTGGTGGCACTAGCACCCCGTGACTTCTGCTTCGGGTCACGAACGGAAGTCAGTGACGGCCACGAGAATGTCGGCTGTTGGGGGCAAAGCGGGCGTCGATTTCGGGCAACTGGAGGTCTGTTCCTAGCCAGGAAGAGACATTCGAGAATGTTAATTCATTCACCCTCAACGGCCGAGTCCGACCCCAAGCGGTCGGTCGCGACTTGCCGAATGTCAAAGGCGCACCCGGAGTATTCTGGGCTCAACGCAATTGAGCGCCTAGGCCGTATGTCTTCCGATATCGGGCTTCTTCCAGTTCGTCGAACCGCCTCTTGCGACCAACCGGTTTATCCCGTTTTCGATGTAAAGGCCGACACTCGCAACGCCATGAGAGTCGTCTCCGGGTACGATGGCGATGCCTTCTTGGATAGCGACCTCAAGCCAAGGCGCTGACACATACGGTTCCGGTGCTCCTTTCGCGAGCGCGCGAACGTTGAGGTCGAGTATTAGTCCCAGCTCCTTGATTCGCTCGAGGTTTCTGAGTGCCCGATCACGGATCTCAGGTATTTTCCATCGTTCTAGATAGTCCGCATCGTGAATGCGTATTAAGTCGAAATGCCCCACGACCGCGGGTTCGAACGTCTCAATGAGTTCCAACTGAGCGTCGAAGTAATCGCAATAGAGCGTCTCGATGCCACCCGATAACTCAACCGCGCGCCGATAATCCTCTGGTGCGCCGTCGAATAGCACATCATTCACGTGGTGTACCGAGCCAACGATCAGGTCTGGCTTGAACCGCGCGATAAGCCTGGCGATCTCGTCTTCATACCCCGAATAAACCTCGGTTTCAAAGCCGACCAAAATATCGATGCGTTCTTTGTGCAATTCTGCGAGACGTCGAGCTTCCTCGAAATAGTGTTCGAAGCGATGTTGCAAAGATATGATATCGAAGCCCGCCTTTGCTTCCTCGACTGGCAAGTGAGATATGCTTTCGGTCGGCATATGCTCGGTCAGGCAAATCCAGTCGAAGCTTAACTCGATATAGCGCTCGACCACTTTTTCCAGAGTGTCTGCGGCGTGACTGCAAAACGTGCCGCTATGCCCACCGTGGACGGATACGTTCTTGGGCGAGATCATACTGGACACCTAGTTTTCATTTCTTCAATTTTATTCAAGCCGGCCGGAACTTCGATTCTGCGCGAGAGTGTAAACGTCAATCATCAGACTAATGAACTCAGTTTCGAAAGACCATCATTTTTGTTTTTTTGGGCCGGCTCGCCAGTGCTCTTATCGTCTTTCCGAACGCCGGCCAAGCGTGGCTTTCTGCCGACAAAGGCTAGACTGAGCCGCTGGCAAAACGCGCGGTCGCCGAACGAAAGGCGCTGGGTGTTTTCCAGGCCGCTTTCAAGCAGCCAGCTTTCCACCTGGGCGGGCGTCACCCAATGTGTTCTCCATTTGAGATGCACGATCATCCCCGGGGCCAAACGGCGGGTGAGGCACGCGATTAGGAGACCGTCGGGCTTCAGGACTCGCACCATCTCATTGAGCGCAACGCTCGGATTACTGCCTACATCATCTTAGTGGTGGCCAGCAGTTGCGAAGATGCGGATTGGATGGGCTGGCCGCCTGCGGATGAACCATTCGGCCACGGCGAGATTGATGGCCCAGCCGGTGCCCATAAGCAGCGCTTTGCTAAGTTCGCCCGGCGGCGTGCCCACGATCAGGAACCAGGGCAGATAGGTCAGCGCCTGCGAGCCCGCGCCTAGGCCGATTGCATAGCCGCGCATCATCCAGGCGCTGTGCTGGGCAATGTCTCGCCGCCGGATGGCAGCCAGTCCCAGAACTATGAACAGGACCCACGCTGAGCCAAACAGAAGCCGGAAGCCATAAAGGAGATCGCCGTCGCCATCGACGGGGGGATAGAATTGGGTCATCCACAGACCCGAGAACGCGGCAACAAGTCCACAAGGGACCAAGAGCCGACCGGCGGCGCGGTGCCAGTCGGGCCTCCGGCGGCGAAATGCGGGTGCGAACTGGAGGGCCCCCAAGATGCAGTACAAGCTGACGCTGAGGATGTGCAACACCACGGGCAAGGGCACCGCGAAAAACCGCGCATTATCCGGCGTGATTTCCGCGCCTCCGACAAGCCCGACAAGGCGGACGGCGCCAGCAACGACCGGGACGGCGCTGAGCGCGATCAGCGTGGAGGGCACCAGCCAATTGGCTTTGGTGGAGGCGGTCATGGTTAACCTATTTTTTGTGAAAAACTCAAAACTCGAGACAAGTGTTGGCCAGGGGCCGACAACTCGTGCGAACGTTGAGGATTAAATTTGGTGTTGGCGGTTAATCGAGCCGATCAAGCGTTCGGCCCCACCCCAGCACCGCCCGTTGATTAGGCAGGATTCTCTTGAACAGGTGTGCACCGACCCAAAGCAAAACTCCAAGGATCAGCCAGTTCATCCGTTCTCACCCGTGTCTCTCATTCTCAGAAACAAAACAATCACGCCTTCTTCGCTACGATAAACACGGCCTTGCTCT
>JAPUHN010000214.1 GCA_027297685.1 Alphaproteobacteria bacterium
ATTTTCGTCGCTGCCCTATCTCATCGCCGGGTTCCGGCTGGCCGCCGGGCGCGCCCTCGTTGGCGCCGTCATCGCCGAATTTTTCGTCTCTTTGAACGGGGTCGGTATGTACGTGCTAGCTCACGCGCGGTCGTTCAAACACAACGAGGCGATGGTTGGCGTGATTGCGCTAGTGGCGTTTGGACTGGCGTTCGAGTTGACGATTAATTGGGTCATGAGGCGCTACTTCCCCTGGTACCGGCGCGAAGGTCGCGGCCAATAATTCCACCGCATCGGCTTTCCGATATTCATTCGCCTTTGTTCTTAGGTTGTGCTGCCCTGGCAGCCGTGCCGAAGTTGCTGTCACATTGTCGAAAATAAGAGCTGCTGGAAGGAGCGGGGGAGGAAATCATGATCAAGGCCGGAATTGCGGGACTAGGTAGGTGGGGACAAAACCTCGTCAGCTCGGTACAGGGCAAAAGCACGTCGATATCGTTTACCGCGGGCGCGGTGCGCCATCCGGACAAGGTGGCGGATTTTGCTAGCGAGCAAGGGCTTGTTCTATTCGATAGCCTGGAGGCCATGCTTGCCGACGCCGACATCGATGCGGTGGTGCTGGCCACGCCGCACTCGCTGCACGCCGAGCAGATGCTCGCAGCGGTGGCAGCAGGCAAACACATCTATAGCGAAAAGCCGTTCACCTTGAACAAGACCACGGCCGAACACACAATCGCGGCAGCCAACGACGCGCGCGTGCAAATTGTGGTCGGTCATAACCGGCGCTTCCATCCGGCGATCGGCGAATTACGCAAACGCCTGGCCGACGGTGTGCTGGGCACGTTGCTCCACGTGGAGGCCACGGAATCGGTGCCGGCGGGTCTTATGCTGCCACCGGGCGATTGGCACCTCAGCCGCCAAGAGTGGCCGGCCGCCGGCATGACACCCTTGGGCATCCACTTGATCGACGGCATGGTCGATCTATTCGGTACCGTCGCTTCGGTGTTCTGCAACAGCGTCAACCGGGCGGTTCAAGCCGATGTCGATGACACCAGCTCAGCGCTGCTCCAATTCGACAGCGGCATGACCGGCTACATTTGTACAATGGTGGCGGCGCGCCCCGACCTGCGGTTTGCCGTTCATGGCACCGATGCGGCTATCGTCATCAGCCAACGGTCGTACAATCACCTCGATGTGCTGCCGTTCAAGGGCGAGCCCGAAGTCATCCGCTTTGATCCCTACGACTTGGAATCCGATGCCTTATGCGCGGAACTGGAGGCCTTCGCCGACGCGATCGAAGGCCGCGCGCCCTATCCGATCCCGCACGACCAGATCATCCACGCGGTCGCTGTTCTCGAAGCGATCATAAAATCGGCCCAGACCAAACTGCCGGTCGAGGTTGGCTGATGCCGTGAGCGGTTCGCCCATAGAATCCCCCGTCGAATCACTGAGCGCGGTCACGCTCGCCACCCACGACATGGCGCGGTCGATTGCGTTCTACCGGGCGCTGGGGTTCGAGATGCTGTACGGCGGCGACGCCGCCGAGCTCACCAGTTTTGCTGCCGGCACCAGTTTCCTCAATGTGTTCGCCACACCCAAGAACACGCCGCTGGCGTGGTGGGGACGGGTAATCTTCCACGTCGACGATGTCGACGCCATGCACGCGCGTGTGCTGGCGGCGGGATTAACGCCGGAAGCAGAACCCCGCGATGCGCCGTGGGGCGAGCGCTATTTCCACTTGGCCGATCCCGATGGTCACGAGTTGAGCTTCGCCCGGCGGTTGGAGGGTTAGCAGTAAATTCACCCTCTCCCATGGGGAAGGGGGCTAACGGACCTCACGTCTCGAGGTCGGCCACCAAGATATTCTCGACCACAGGCATCGCCCCGGCCAGCGCGGCCTGGTGTTCCGGGTGAGGGCCATAAGCGGCGAGCACATCTCGATCGCGCATGGTGACGATGCCAACATGGGTGTAATTGCCCGCGCGTTCGGAAATATTCTTGCCAAATTCGACTTTTTCGACACCGTCGATCTTTTCCGGAAAGGCGCTGACCGCTGCTACGAAGGCGTCGATCGTCGCTTGGTCGGCTTCGTCTTTCCACTCAACGAGCACGATGTGCTGCACTGTCATCACTGTCTCCCTGCAAAGGTGTTTGGTTTCTGCCGCCAGTCTAGCTCTTTAGGTTCAACCGGTCCACGAGCCGCCATTGACATCGAGCGTGGCGCCGGTGGTGAACGCCGCGCCGGGGGTGCACAGATACCACACCGCGTGGGCGATTTCTTCTGGCTTGCCAAGCCGGCCGACCGGCATTGCGCTGGCCAGCTGGTCCATGCGCTCGGCGTGCAGCACGGCGATGCGTGGCGTCAGCACTGTTCCCGGCGCCACCGTATTCACGGTAATTCCGAAGGGTGCCAGTTCGACTGCCAGGCGGCGCGACAGTCCGACGACGGCGGCCTTGGCGGCGGAGTAGTCGATTGCGGTTATGGCCGTACCCATCCGTCCGGCCTGGGAGCCGATGGAGACGATGCGGCCATAATTATTGGTCTTCATCGCCGGCACGACGGCGCGCATTGGTAAGTAGATTCCCGACAGGTTCCAGTCGATGCCGGCCCGCCAGGTCTCCGCGTCGAGCTCTTCGATCGGCGGTGCCGCGTGGAATCCGCCGGCGCAGTTGACGAGGATGTCGAGGCGGCCCCAGCGGTCGACGATTGCGGCAACGGCAGCATCCATGTCGGCTTCAGATGTGCAATCGCCGGCCGTGAACATCGCCTCGCCGCCGTCGGTTTCGATCTTCCGAACTGCGGCCTCGCCGGTTTCCCGGTCGCGATCGATAATCGCCACTTTGGCGCCTTCCGCCGCGAACCGCTCGGCGCAGGCCAGCCCGATACCCGCCGCGCCACCAGAAACGACGGCGACCTGATCCTTTATCGACGAAAGCTCGGTCATTGTTCTCTCTTCCTTGTTTCTTGTAATCGCCGCGTTGCGTTGGCGTTGTCGGAAATTGTCTACCACGCTGGTGCATGCTGCCCCAGCCGCCGGGTGCGACCTTATCCGCTGGCGTGGTCCGGCCCCTTGGCGCTAACATGGGCGCCTGAAATTTCCGAGGTGTGTTTCAAGCATCCGAACCCCAGGGGGAAGCCATGGACGATATCAAGACCACCGTCGGCGGCGGTTACAAAAGTGAAATACGCGAAGGCATGCGCATCGACTGGGACGTGCCGATTCCGATGGACGACGGTCTGGTGCTGCGCGCCAATGTCTACCGGCCCGACGACGACGCCCAGTATCCGGTAATTGCGTCGTACGGGCCCTACGGTAAGGATCTTCACTTCGAAGAGCTCTATTCGACCTGCTGGGAGCTGATGTGTGAAAATCACCCGGACGTACCCGCCGGGTCGACCAACATTCACCAAAGCTGGGAGGTCTGCGACCCGGAGAAATGGGTGCCCCACGGTTATGTCTGCGTGCGCGTAGATTCCCGCGGCGCCGGCCGCTCGCCAGGCTATCTCGAACATTTCTCACCACGCGAGACTCAAGATTTCGCCGCCTGCATCGAATGGGCCGGCGTGCAGCCCTGGTCGAACGGCAAAGTCGGTTTGAGCGGCATTTCCTATTACGCCGTCAACCAGTGGCAGGTCGCCACGCTCAAGCCGAAACACCTGGCGGCGATGTGCGTATGGGAAGGCTTCAGCGATTTCTACCGGGAATCCGGCTACCATGGCGGCATCTATTCGTCGTTCCAACGCCACTGGTACGACAAGCAGATCATGCCAATCCAACACGGCTACGGCGAGCGCGGCTACAAATCGCGGGTCACCGGCGAATGGGCAGCCGGTCCCGAGACCCTGTCCGACGATGCATTGGTCGCCAATCGTTTCGACCTCCATGGCGAGTTCAGCGCGCATGAGATGGACGACGAATTTTTCGCGGTGCGCACGCCCGATCTGTCGCAGATCGAAACGCCGTTGTTGAGTTGCGCCAACTGGGGCGGCGCGCCACTGCATCCGCGCGGCAATTTCAACGGCTTCATCGAGGCGGGGTCGAAGGAAAAATGGCTCGAGGTCCATGGCCTCGAACATTGGTCGCTGTACTACACCGATTACGGCAACGACCTGCAAATGCGCTTCTTCGACTGTTTCTTGAAGGGTGACGATTCGGGCTGGAAGGATCAGCCGCGTGTGTCGCTCAATGTGCGCCATCCCGGCGAGCATTTCGTGTCGCGTGGCGAGAACGAATGGCCGCTCGCCCGCACCGAGTGGACCAAGTTTCACCTGCAGCCGGCCGGTCATCTGCTGACCGCCGACGCGCCGGGCAGCAATACGGAAATCGCCTACGAGGCGATGGGTGACGGGTTGACGTTTGTCAGCACGCCGGTGGCCGAAGCGACTGAAATCTGCGGTCCCATGGCGGTCAAGCTGTGGGCGTCGTCGTCGACCAAGGATGCCGATTTTTTCGTCATCCTGCGGATCTTCACGCCCGATCTGAAAGAGGTAGTGTTCCGCGGCGCACTCGACCCGCATACGCCGGTGGCGTCGGGCTGGCTGCGGGCGTCGCACCGCAAGCTCGATCCGGAGCGCTCGCGACCGGAGCGGCCGTACCAGACCCATGACGAAAAGCAGCCACTGACGCTCAATGAGGTGTACGAGCTGGATATTGAAATCCATACCTCGGGCATTGTCGTGCCGAGGGGTTACCGCATTGCGCTGTCGGTGCGCGGTTGTGACTATGTCTATCCGGGCGAGCCAAACGCCGGCCTGTCGAACATGAAGAACGTGTTCACCGGCGTCGGCCCGTTCTTGCACGACGATCCCGACAACCGGCCGAAGGGGATCTTCGACAACACTGT
>JAPUHN010000215.1 GCA_027297685.1 Alphaproteobacteria bacterium
TCGAGCCGACAGCTGGTATCGTGAACGCCGTGTTCACAACCGCCCAGGGCGAAGTCGGCGACGTCGTCGAAACCGAAGGCGGCGGGTTCTTCGTGGCGCGTACCGACGCTATTACGCCGCCGCAAATTGAGCCGCTCGACCAGATTCGCGACACCTTGACGGCCGCCTGGCTGGACCGTGAGCGGCTTGCTCGTGCGATTGAGCGTGGGACCGAATTGGCCGACCGCGCGCGCGCCGGGGGTAACTTAGCGCAGCTGGCAAAAGAATTGGGTGCGACGTTCGAGACCACCCAGCCCTTCGACCGTACGGGATTGGGATCGACGATCGCCGGCTCCCTGATCACTCCGATTTTCGGAGCCGCTGAAGGCGGTGTTGTCCTGGCACAGACGCAAAACGGTGTCGGTGTTGCCCGTTTGGTGGAGATCATCAAGGTCAGCGACGGCGGCGATGAATTCGAGCGTGACGATTTACGGGTGCAGCTCGCCGAGGGGATGAACCGGGATATGGCGCAGCAACTCACCGCGGCGCTTCGTGATCGCTATTCCATCGACATCGACCGCGACGCAATCGAGCAATCACTCCTGCTGCAATGACACAATTCCCGGCCGTCGACAGCTTTTCTAAAACCTACGCGGCACACCGACCCCAAGTTGTTTGGCGAGAGCTCGTCGCCGATTTGGAAACGCCGGTGTCGGCGATGCTTAAGTTGGCGTCGGGCAAGCGTTATAGCTTTCTGCTCGAATCGGTCGAAGGCGGCGCGGTTCGCGGCCGCTATTCGGTATTGGGCTTCGATCCCGACCTGGTCTGGCGGTGTTTTGGCGAGCGCGCCGAAGTCGCCCGGCTGGACCCGGGTGAGCCTCAACTGGAGCCGGCCGATTTTCAACCCTGCGAGGAGACTAGCCTGATCGCGCTGGCGTCGCTGATATCGGATTCGGAGATCGATTTACCCGACGGCGTGCCGCCGTCGGCGGTCGGGCTATTCGGCTATATGAGCTACGACATGGTGCGCTTGATGGAGCGTCTTCCCGACGCGAACCCGGACGTGATCGGTATACCGGATGCGATCTTCATCCGTCCGACAGTGACCGCAGTATTCGACAACGTCGCCGATAAAATAACCGTCGTGACACCGGTCTGGCCCGATCCAAAGTTCGATGACGAGGCGGCCTACGCGGCGGCTGGCGCACGCCTAGATGCGGTGGTCGCCGCCCTCGAGCGCAGCGTGCCGGGCGGACCGTTGGCCGCGACGGCGGCGCCCGATCTGGCCGAGCCGGTATCGAACACCACGCGTGCCGGCTACCACGACATGGTCGAACGGGCGAAGGAATATATCCGCGCCGGCGACATATTTCAGGTAGTGCCGTCGCAACGCTTCAGCCTGCCGCTGAACGCGCCGCCGATGGCGTTGTACCGCGCGCTGCGGCGGCTCAACCCCTCCCCGTTCTTATTCATCGTCAACATGGACGGATTTTCGCTGGTCGGTTCGAGCCCGGAAATCCTGGTGCGGTTGCGCGACGATACGGTCACGGTGCGGCCCATCGCCGGCACCCGGCCGCGCGGCGCCACACCGCAAGAGGATGCGGCGCTGGCCGATGAATTATTGGCCGATCCAAAAGAGCAAGCCGAGCATTTGATGCTGCTCGATCTGGGGCGCAACGATGTCGGCCGCGTCGCCGAGATCGGCACCGTCGAAGTGACCGAGAGTTTCACCGTCGAACGCTATAGTCATGTCATGCACATTGTCTCGAACGTGCAAGGACAGCTGAAATCGTCCTTGACCGGGCTCCAGGCGCTGGTCGCCGGCTTCCCAGCGGGCACGGTATCGGGGGCGCCGAAAATTCGCGCCATGGAGATCATCGACGAGCTGGAGAGCGAGCGCCGCAGCTTTTATGCCGGCGCCGTCGGTTATTTCGGTGCCAACGGCGACATGGATACCTGCATCACCCTACGAACGGCGTTGGTGCGCGACGGCATCATGTATGTGCAAGCCGGCGGCGGCGTCGTCGCCGACTCCGATCCCGAAGCGGAATATCAGGAAAGCTGCAACAAGGCGAAGGCGCTGCTCCGCGCCGCCGCCGAGGCGCAGCGCTACGCCAACACGTCGGGGTAGGGCAATAACGGAAATTCGATTGATAGGGCACTTCGGGCTCGCCGTTGTTCACCCCCTAAGTCCCACAGCTTCACACCAAGGAAATACCCCGTTGGAAACAGCGGGGTATTTTATTCGCATATGCCAGTATTTCCGATGCTGAAATCAGCCCTCTGAGGCGATGTGGCGCATAATGGCGGTCAGCGGCACGATCGCATAGCCCCGCAGCTTGACCTCGGGCAGCCATTCTTCCAGGGCGTCCAGGGTCACATCCTTGGGGTGGCCGATAGCGATCGCGAAGCCGTTTTGCCGGGCCAGGTCCTCGACGCGGACCAGTGCGGTGCGTACCGCGATAGGCGAGGTGTCATGGTCGATGAACACGTTGCGCTCGACGGCGGGCACACCGTAGCGGCGCGCCAAGGCTAGAGCCTGGGTATCCCCGGTGGTGCGGCTGTCGAGGAACATCAGGCCGCGTTGTTTCAACGCCGCCATCACCGGCGCCAACGCCGCCGGGTCGCTTGTGAGTTTGCTGCCCATGTGATTGTTGACGCCGACATAGCCGGCGAACTGCGTCAGGTTCCACTCGAGCCGACGCGCGAACTCCGCCTCTGATAGTCCGCTCAGCAAGGCATTCGGCCCGGGGTTCTCGTTACCGTTTTTGGGTTCCATCGGCAGGTGGACGATCAGTTCGTGTCCATAGCGGCGTATCACAGCGGCTTGCGCTCGCGCGTCGTCGGCGTAGGCCATAAGGGCGATGGTTACCGGTGCGGG
>JAPUHN010000216.1 GCA_027297685.1 Alphaproteobacteria bacterium
GATCAACTGTGACATACGCACCATGTCAAATGTGTCGGGGGCGAGGTATTTGACATCAACACCCATGTCGATCTTGGCTTGGTCGACACCGTTCTTGACGACCGACCAGAATGGATCAGACGCCTGACCGTGGCTGACAACAACTATGCGAATCTTGTCCTGCGCCGTTGCCGCACCAAATCCAAGCGCCCAGACCGCTGCGACCGCAACGATAAATATTTTCAGGATCTTCATTTATTCCTCCCAATGGAATTATGGTTTGTTCCGTCTGTACGGATGCTGTAGCTATCCATCGCTGTCTGGCGATGGCGCCGCACGATTTATTTCACCCCTAATTTTTTAAAATTTCGCCAGCACCCCAATAACGAAATAGAAATTTCATCGTGATTGCATTATAGAATGCCTGTTCTATTTCATCTGGTAAAGAGAATTTTTTCAGTGTGTCCGACGGGAGGGTGAAAATGACAAAAACGGCAACCAGCGCGCCGCCCGAATCCTACGAGGAATTGCGCGCCGAAATGGCGGGCCGCTATGACGGCTTGACCAAACGACTGCGGCAGATCGCCGAGTACGCTTTGGCCAACCCCAACGATATGGCGCTGGAGACCGTGGCGGTGATCGCCGAACGCGCGGAAATTCAGCCATCGAGTCTGATACGTTTCGCCAAGGCGTTCGGCTATGACGGTTTCAGCACGATGCAACGGGTCTACCGCCGCCGATTGATCGACCAAAGGCCGAGCTATTTGGAACGCATCCGTGCATTCGGCGAAACGAGCGACGGCGATTCGCAGGTGCCGCTGGCGGTGCTGGATCGATTTGTCGGCGCGGCCGTGCTGGCGCTGAACAATTTGAATGAGACGGTCGAAGCAGAGGCGTTGGAGCACGCGCTGGAGAGTTTGGTATCGGCATCGACGATTTACGTTGTTGGTCAACGCCGCGCGTTTCCGGTTGCTGCTTATCTCGGTTATGCGTTTGCTCAACTTGGTCGCCGTACCGTGCTGGTGGACAGTATCGGCGGCATGTTATCGCAACAGGCAAGCGCGATCCGGGCAGAGGACGCTGTTGTCGCAGTGAGCTTTCACCCCTACTCCCCGGAATCGCTTCAGGTGGTTGAGCACGCGCGCGATCGCGGCGCCGCCATCGTCGCGATAACCGATGGACCATTCAGCCCGTTGGTCGGCCCCGCCGACGTGTCATTCGAAGTAGAGGAAGCCCAGGTCGAATCGTTTCGCGCCTTGTCGGCCAGCATGTGCCTGGCGCTCGCGCTTGTCGTCGGCCTCGGCCACCGGCTCGATGCCGCCAACGGCACGACCGGCTCGGTACGCTGATTGCCACTTAAATGCTGACCGGAAGACCGGTCTTTACGGATTCCGCCGCCGCTTCGGCGAGCGCCAGCGCGGCGCGTCCGTCAGCACCACTGGGACTGACCTCATCACCGGTGACGACGGCGCGGACAAACGCCTTAAGCTCCGATTTATAGGCATCGCCGTAGCGTTCGAGAAAAAAAGGCTCCGGTGGGTCGCGGCGGATCCCTTCGGCGGTCGTTGTCTCCACCGTCGACGGGACTTGGTTTTCCGCGCGCAACATGCCCTTGGACCCGAACGCTTCGATGCGCTGATCGTATCCGTAGACCGCCCGGCGCGAGTTTGAGATTTGACAGATCACCCCGCTCGCTGTCTTGAGAACGGCGACTGCGGTGTCGATATCGCCAACCTCGCCGATAGACGGGTCGATGAGGCAGCTTCCGGTGGCGAACACCTCGACCGGCTCATCGCCCAACAGCCAACGGGCGGTGTCGAAATCGTGGATCATCATGTCGCGAAATAGACCTCCGGACACCGCGATATAGTCCGCCGGCGGCGGCGCGGGGTCTCGGCTGATGATGCTTAAACTTTCGATCTGGCCGATTTCACCGCGCCGCAGCGCGGCCTCCAGAACGGAAAACGATTTGTCGAACCGCCGGTTGAAGCCGATCCCGAACGGTACGCCCGTTGCGGCGACGGCCGCCAAGCACGCATCCGCCCGCACGAGATCGAGATCGATCGGTTTTTCGCACAATACAGCCTTGTTGGCGCGGGCCGCCAGTTCGCAAAACCGTGCGTGGGTGTCGGTCGAACTGGCGATCAAAACGGCGCCGATATCGTCTGCCTGACACGCGGATTCGGCGTGGTCCACGCGGGCGCCGTATCGGGCGGCCAGTTGCGTTGCCACGTCTTCGCGCGCATCCGCCACGCACACCAAGTCAGCGTAGTCTGACCGGGCGATGTTTGCGGCGTGGACCTGGCCGATACGTCCCGCGCCAATCAAAGCGAAATTCAGTTTTGGCATTCAGCTATCCCCACCTTCGCTGCTCGCCGCCCAAGACCCGACATTTTCCAATCACGAACACGCCCTCCGCGCGAACCGTCACCAAGTTTCCCTGGCTAATCTGCAACAAAATACTTATTCCGTCTTGTGCAATCTTTAGAATTTTTGTTTCATTAAGCGCAAGCGCGGCGTCAGACCCGCCAATGGTCGGCCAGATAAATCAAACGGGGAAGAGGTAATCTTGGCACAAAGCAAATCCTCTGAACAGTGCAAGTGGGCGTAGGGGCAGGACCATGAACGGACACGGTCTCGATGTCATTACCATCGGCCGGGCCTCGGTCGACCTCTATGGCGAGCAGGTCGGCGGCAGGCTCGAGGACATGTCGAGCTTCGCTAAATATGTCGGCGGTTGTCCCGCCAACATCGCCATCGGCACAGCTCGGCTGGGATTGCGATCGGCGCTTATAACCCGTGTCGGCGACGAACATATGGGTCGGTTCATTCGCGAAACGTTGGCCAGCGAAGGTGTCGAGGTTAGCCACGTCAAAGCCGATCCGGACCGTCTCACCGCGCTTGTCATATTAGGTATCCGGGACAGCGAGACCTTTCCGTTGATCTTCTATCGCGAAGATTGCGCTGATATGGCACTGGCCGATACCGATATCGACGAGAGTTTCATTGCCAGCGCGCGGGCCGTCGTGGTGACCGGCACACATTTCACAACCCCCGTCGTCGACTCTGCAAGCCGGCGCGCAATGCAGTTGGCGCGCGACAACGGCGTCCGTGTGGTGCTCGACATCGATTACCGGCCGGTTTTGTGGCGCTTGACCGGACACGGCTTGGGCGCGGAGCGGTTTGTCGCCAGCGCCAATGTTACAGCACATTTGCAGTCGATCCTGCCGGAGTGCGATTTGGTCGTCGGCACCGAAGAGGAGCTTCACATCGCCGGCGGCACCACCGATATCGTCACGGCGATCCGCCGGGTTCGCGAACTGACGAACGCTGTAATCGTGTGCAAACGCGGGCCGATGGGCTGCGCGGTGTTTCCCGGAGAGATTCCAGGTTCCCTCGACGAGGGCATTGCTGGCCCAGGCTATCCGGTGGCGGTGTACAACGTGTTGGGCGCCGGCGACGCATTCATGAGCGGATTCTTGCGCGGTTGGCTGCGCGACGAACCGATCGAGACCTGCTGCGCCTACGCAAATGCGTGCGGTGCGATTACAGTGTCGCGCCATGGCTGTGCCCCAGCGATCCCCAGCTGGGAGGAACTCGACTATTTTCTCACCAACGGCGCCAGTGCTCCGGCATTGCGCAAGGACGCGAAAATCGAACGATTGCACTGGGCGACAACCCGTACACGCGAGTGGCCGCAATTGTTGGCCATGGCGATCGATCACCGCACCCAGTTCGAGGAAATCGCCGATGCGGCAGGGGTCAGCCATCCCCATATCGGACATTTCAAACAGCTTGCGCTGACGGCCGCCGAGCGTGTCGCCGGCGAGCGGTTCGACTTCGGGGTCTTGATCGACGACCGGCTGGGACAAGCGGCGCTCGATCGGGTCAGCGGGACATCGGCGTGGATTGGTCGGCCGATCGAGTTGCCGGGATCGCGGGAACTGCAGTTCGAAGGCGGCCCGGATGTCGGCGGCACGTTGCGCGAATGGCCGGTGAACCACACTGTGAAGTGCTTGGTGTTCTACCATCCCCCCGATCCCGGAGCGCTGTGCGCGCAGCAGGAAGCGGCGGTGACCCAACTATATGCCGCCTGCCGCGCGACGGGCCACGAACTGCTCTTGGAAATTATCGCCACCCGCTCGGATGTGCCGGTGACGCCGCAAACAACGCCGCAAGCGTTAGCCCGCTTTTACCAGATTGGCGTGTTCCCGGACTGGTGGAAACTGCCGACCCCGTCGGGCGCCGACGAATGGCGCGATATCGCCGGTATCATGGAAGAGCACGATCCGCACTGCCGCGGCGTTCTGCTGTTGGGTCTCGATGCCCCCGAGACCGACCTTTTCACCAGTTTCTCGCTCGCGGCCCAACAGCCAGTCTGCAAAGGATTTGCGATCGGCCGCACTATTTTCGCCGAAGCGGCGGCGGCATGGTTCTCCGGCGACATGGACGATACAGGCGCCATCGACCGGATGGCCCGTTGTTATGGGCGGTTGATCGCCGCCTGGGAGGAGGCCGCATCGTGAGCGATCTGCAGCTGAAGAATCACACGCCCGACGAAAACGGGCTGATCCACCGGGTGACGCCGGCGAGCGCCGGCTGGAGCTATGTCGGGTTCGAGCTCTATCGATTGCAGCCGGGCCAAACCATGACGCGGGCGGCCGACGACCGCGAAGTTTGTGTTGTGCTTATCGGCGGGCGCATTTCTGCAACAACCGATGACGCGACGTTCAAAGACATCGGCGAGCGCGACGGCCCGTTCGATGGTAAGAAACCCTATAGCGTCTATGTGCCTGCAGGGATCGGTCTCTCGGTCACGGCGCAAACCGGCGTCGAGTTGGCGTTGTGCAGCGGGCCCGGTGGCGGCGGCTTCGTGACCCGGCTGATTACGCCCGACGATATTACCTATACCAAGCGCGGCGAGGCGACCAACACCCGCCACGTCTACGACATTCTGCCGGAGACCGAACCGGCGCATTCGCTGCTTGTCGTCGAAGTGATCACGCCGTCAGGCTGCTGGTCGAGTTATCCGTCCCATAAACACGACACCGACGATCTGCCCAACGAGTCGCAGCTCGAAGAAACCTACTATCACCGCCTCAACCCGGCTCAGGGCTTTGCCTTTCAGCGGGTCTACACCGACGACCAGTCGCTCGATGAGACAATGTGCGTGCACGATGGTGATCTGGTGATGGTGCCGCGCGGCTACCATCCGGTTGGGACCGCGCATGGCTACGACCTTTACTATTTGAATGTCATGGCCGGACCGAAACGGGTCTGGAAAATCAATACCGAAGACGCGCACCGGTGGCTGCTGGCTCCCTGACGCGCGGGGAAATCTGACATCATGAGCACGATCCGATTGACTGCGGCGCAAGCGCTGGTCCGCTATCTCGCCGCCCAGGAAACCGAGTACCAGGGTCAGCGCGTGCCGCTGTTTGCCGGCGTCTGGGCCATCTTCGGCCACGGCAATGTCGCCGGTATGGGCGAAGCACTGTATGTCGAGCGCGAACGCCTGCCGACCTGGCGTAGCCACAACGAGCAGGCGATGGCCCACGCGGCGATCGCGTACGCCAAGGCGACCAACCGCCGCCGCATGATGGCGTGCACGACATCGATCGGCCCGGGGGCGACCAATATGGTGACCGCCGCGGCGGTGGCGCACGTCAACCGCCTGCCGGTGCTGCTGCTGCCCGGCGACGTGTTTGCCAGCCGCGGGCCCGATCCGGTGCTGCAGCAAGTCGAAGACTTCGGCGACCCGACCATCACCGCAAACGATTGCTTCCGCCCGGTGTCGCGCTACTGGGACCGGATCACCCGGCCCGAGCAACTGCTCACCAGCTTGCCGCGCGCCCTCGACGTGCTGACTGACCCGGCTGATTGCGGACCGGCGACCCTAGCGCTGTGCCAGGACGTTCAGGCCGAGGCCTGGGATTGGCCGGCGGCATTCTTCGAAACACGGCTACGGCGGCCGCGCCGGCAGACGCCTGACGCCGATGAACTGGCGGCAGCGGCTTCGGCTCTGGCGGCGGCAGAACGGCCGCTGATCATCGCCGGCGGCGGCGTGCACTATGCGGATGCCTGCGCGGCGCTCGCCAATCTTGCCGACCGTAGGGGGATACCCGTTGCCGAAACGCAGGCCGGCAAAGGCGCCCTCGCCTGGGATCATCCGGCTGCGGTGGGATCGATCGGCGTCACCGGGAGTAGCGTCGCCAACGCTCTGGCCGCCGATTCCGACGTGGTGCTGGCGGTTGGCACCCGGCTGCAGGATTTCACCACGGGTTCGCGGGCCCTGTTCCGCAACGCGGACTGCACGCTGATCCAGCTCAATGTCGCCGCCTTCGATGCCGGCAAGCATGGCGCGTTGGCGCTGGTCGGCGACGCCGGGCTGGGACTGGCGGCGCTCGATGGGGCGCTCGGCGACTATCGCGTGCCCGCCGCCTGGTCGGACCGCGCCGCGCAGGAGAACACCAGGTGGACCGCTGCGGTTGATGCCGCAACGGCGCCATCGAATGCCCCCCTGCCGTCGGATGCGCAAGTGATCGGTGCGGTCAATCGGGTGGCGACGGCAGACGATGTTGTCGTCTGCGCCGCCGGCGGGGTGCCCGGCGAGATGCACAAGCTTTGGCGCACCGAACGGCCGCGCGGCTACCATTTGGAATACGGCTATTCGTGTATGGGCTATGAAATTGCCGGCGGCCTCGGCGTGCGCATGGCGCGCGATAGCGGCGAGGTCTTCGTTCTGGTCGGTGACGGCAGTTATCTCATGCTCAATTCCGAGATCGCTACCTCGGTGATGCTGGGCTGCAAACTGATCGTCGTTGTGCTCGATAATAGCGGTTTCGCCAGCATCAACCGCTTGCAACGGGCGACCGGTGGGGCGTCGTTCAATAATTTGTTGGCCGACGCTAACCGCACAGCCGATGTTCCGGTCGATTTCGCCAGCCATGCCGCGAGCCTCGGCGCCAATGCCGAAAAGGTCGCCGGCGTCGCCGAACTCGAACAGGCGATCGCCCGCGCCCGCGCGGCGCCGCAGACCAGTGTCATCGTGATCGATACCGATCCGATGATCACCACCGAAGCCGGCGGTGCGTGGTGGGAGGTCGCGGTTCCGGCGGTGTCTGAACGGCAAGAGGTCGCTGCTGCACGGGCCGGTTATGAGGACATGTTGGCTACCCGGAAAGACGTGTCGCGCTAATGGCCGTACGGCTTGGCATCAATCCGATCGGCTGGTCGAACGACGACGACCCGGCTCTCGGCGGCGACATTCCGCTGGAGACCTGTCTCGCGCAAGCGCGCGCGGCGGGCTTCGACGGGGTCGAACTCGGCAACAAGTTTCCGCACCAGGCCGGCGCGTTACGCGCGGTACTCGACGCGCACGATCTGGTGCTTGCGTCGGGCTGGTACAGCGCCGAGCTGCGCCACCGCGACGCGGTGGACGAGATCGCAGCGATGGCGGCTCATCGCGACCTGCTGCTAGCGATGGGCTGCGATGTCATGGTGTTTGCCGAGACCAGCGGCACCGTCCACGGCCAGCGCGACCGACCGTTGTCTTCGCGGCCGCAGCTCTCCGACGATGACTGGCCCGAGTTCGCCGAACGGCTGACCGTGGTCGCCGATCAGCTGGCTGACCAAGGGCTGCGCATGGCCTACCATCACCATATGGGAACCGTGATCGAAACCGCCGAAGAGATCGACCGGCTGATGGCGTCGACCGGTCCGTCGGTCGGCCTGTTGCTGGACACCGGCCACATTACCTACGCTGGCGCCGATCCGGCGGCGTTGGCGCGCAAACACATCGACCGGATCGTGCACGTGCATTGCAAGGATATTCGCGCTGACCGGCTCGATGCGGCGCGCGCCGGCGATTCCAGTTTCCTCGACGCGGTCGTGGCCGGCGTGTTTACGGTGCCGGGAGACGGCTCGGTCGACTATCCGGCTTTCCTGGCCGTCCTCGCGGATGCCGACTATCGCGGCTGGCTCGTCGTCGAGGCCGAGCAAGACCCGGCGAAGGCGCCGCCGGCGGAGTATGCGCGAATGGGCCACGAAAACCTGCAACGGTTCGCCGCCGAAGCGGGCTTGTAGGCCGTGGGCGATCCGCATCCCTGGTTCCGGCCGCTCTACCGCCGCGTCTTAACGACGCTCGCATGCGTTGCCTATATCGCGTTCGAGTTCTTCTTCACCGGCATAGGTTTTTTCTTCTATCTCGGGCTTGTCGCATTTGCCTACGCGTTGTGGGAATTTTTCCTGTCAGGCCGATATCCGTCAAGGTGAGACGGTTCAATTTATCGACGCGACTTTTCCGTTACCGCACAATCCGACGGTGATACCGGTGTTGTCACGACAAGCGCCGTGCGCTTCAGGTCGAGCTTCATGTCCGATGGTGGGAGCACTGGGCTGGCTGGCGGCGCACACTTGTCACCGGCGGCGTACGCCGTGCCCGCTCCGATACCCGTGTGGGATGCGGGTGACCTCAGGAGCGCTGTTCGTACTCGTGGCGCTGCAGCTCCTGCCCTGACCCACGCCCGTAGTAATGCCACTTCGGAAAGTTGAAGTCGGAGGTAACTGACCGCGGCTGCTGCAATACCGCCTGCAGAAACGATTCGAGATCGGGCACGTTGTACACGTTGATATCGAAACCCCAGCGATCCGTCAGGTCAATGATGTGCGTGAGGCTGGGTATTCCCCACTCCACGGAGAAGCGATTGATACCCCAGCCGCAAAGCTTATCGAGGATACGTTTGCCCTCTTCGGGAAGTGTTTCGATGAGAGGCACAAGGAAGTCGAT
>JAPUHN010000217.1 GCA_027297685.1 Alphaproteobacteria bacterium
CTCTTGAACAATACCATTTGGTTTATTGCCACCCGTCGACGGCGTATTTTAAGACCATCTTTTCATCGAAGTTGAAGCCGAGACCGGGGCCGGTGGGCAGCAGCAGATCGCCGTTCTCGTGCTCGAGCTGTGTATCGATCAGGCGGCGGAAATTGAGCACCTTGTCGTCGGTGAAGAACTCCACGTACTGGCCGTTAGGGATCGAGGCGACAAGATGGACATGCAGATCGTGGAACCAGTGTGGACACATGTTGACGCCATAACTGGCCGCCGTCGCGGCAATGCGGCGGAATTCACTGATGCCGCCGCAGACGACGGCGTCGGTCTGCAGGATGCCGGCGCCTTCCTTGTCCAGCAGTTCCTTGAAGCGCCAGCGCCCGACCTCGATCTCGCCGGTTGCCACCGTGACCGGCGTGCGCCGGGCCAGGCGGGCGTGGCTGTCGATGTCATCGGGTCCGAATGGTTCTTCGATCCAGTAGGGATCGTAAGGTTCGTAGCGCTTCATGAAGTGCAGCGCCGTCGGCACGTCGGACCATGCGTTGTTGGCGTCCAGCATCAACAGCACATTGGGGCCGATGGCTTCGCGCGCGGCCTTTATGCGCTCTTCCTCGCCGTTCGGGTCGAGGCGCCCGACCTTCATCTTCACCGCCTTGAAGCCGAGATCGACGTAGCTGGCCATTTCCTGGCCCAGCATTTCCGGCGTCTTGCCGTCCAGGTAGTAGCCGCCGCTGGCGTAGGCCGGCACGCGGTCGTCGGCGTAGGAACCGAGATAGCGGTGCAGCGGCAGCCCGACGGCGCGGGCATTCCTGTCCCACAGCGCGACGTCGATGATGCTAATGGCGCGCATGACGGCGCCGGCCCGGCCCTGCAGGATAGCTTCCTGGTACATTTCCTGCCACAGGCCTTCGACGCGATAGGGGTCTTGGCCCACCAGCATTGGCTGGAAAAGCTCGCGCACCGCCTTCGTCACCAATCCGCCGGCGCTGCTGCCCCCATAGCAAAAGCCGATGCCTTCAACGCCGTCGTTGGTGCGCACCCGCACCAGGGCGTAATCGCGGGCCGTGACCTGGCGTGTGGCGAACGAGGTCGGATTGTCGAGCGGGATGCGGACGGTGCAAGCCTGGACCGACTCGATGCGGGCCGAGGCCGCCCCGGTCGTGAAAGCGGTTTCATATTCATCTGCAGTATCGCCCACGAAGACGCCCTCCCTTCACTTTATCTATTAAATTACGGCTGTATTCAGCGAATTATGATTATATTTTCCGAATTGGATAATTCAAGGGTGATCTACAATGAATGCCGTGTTTCGGTTTAGAATCTCCGGTAATGCGCAAACAAATACTCGTTGCGCCCATCGCCGGGTAATAACGGACCGTCGCCCGAACATTGACGTTGTCGGGTGTCGTTTATCCAGCTATCGATCACAACAATGCCCAGAAATCCATTCGATCAAAGGCCCGCTCACGAGGCCCCTTCAATTCGCATCTAGATATTCGGGATCGAGTGTTTTGGGACTGGGCTGAACGGGTGGGGAGGGAAGGTATGGCAAGAATATTTCTCGGTTTTCATAGGGGCGTCCTCGACCTGAGGTTCGGCGGGGAGAATTTGGCGGCCTTGAAAAACCTTGGTGAGGTGGTTCTCAACTTGGAAGACCGTGGCCTTACCCCGGAGGAGCTGATTGAACAGGCCGGCGATTGCGATATCATCGTTGCCGATCGATTGACCCCTGGCAATGGCAAATTCTTCGACCACGCACCCAAGCTGGTGGCTTATGTTCGCGCCGTAACGGACATGAAGGGCATCGACGTCGAGGCGGCGTCCCGGAGTGGAATTCTCGTGGCCGCCGCCGGTGCGACATTTGTTCCCGGTGTCACGGAATGGATCGTCGGGCAAATGATTAATCTTTCTCGTCATTTTGTCGAATACATCACGGTTTATCGTTCCGGCGTTGTTCCGGACATCGCCCGAGGCCCCAAGGGTCGGCAGTTGGCTGAAAAGACTGCAGGGATCATCGGTTTCGGCAAACTGGGCCGAAACCTTGGCACCGTCCTCGATGTTCTGGGAATGCGGGTTCTCGCAAGCGATCCGTACGTTGACGATTGGCCCGAGAATGCCGAACCTGTCGAGCTCGACGACCTGTTGATGAACTCCGACTTCGTCATCTGCCTCACCAACCTTACCGATGAGACCGAAGGGTTTATGAATGCCGAGGTATTCGGGAACATGCGGCCAAGTGCCTTCTTCATAAATGCCGGGCGCGGCGCCCTGGTGGACGAAATGGCCTTGGAGGAAGCGCTGGTCCAAGGCCAAATCGCGGGCGCGGCGATGGATGTCGGAAGCGGGGCCGGAGATACGCCTCCTCTTCGCCTTGCCTGTCTCCCAAACGTGCTTGCAACGCCCCACATTGCCCCCAGCATGGATGCCAACCATGCTCAGGGCCGCCAGGCCGTTGAGATGGTAGCGACGGTCCTGAAGGGGGAACTCCCCGAAGAAGCGCTGAACGCACATGCGGCAACGCGACTGAAGCAGTTCCCGTCGTCAACGCCGGCATCCCCGCAAGGATCCGGCACCGATGCCGATTGAGCCCAGGGAAGCAGAGGAACTATGTTCTCGAAGCCTTTCTTTCTAGACGAACATGTCGGTTGCGGACCTGACGTGATGGCTCACCTTTTCTCCGAACGACAGCCATGATGCAAC
This sequence comes from Alphaproteobacteria bacterium, assembly GCA_027297685.1. GTDB lineage: Bacteria > Pseudomonadota > Alphaproteobacteria > UBA6615 > UBA6615 > JAPUHN01. Next base: position 2,698 of record JAPUHN010000217.1, read on the forward strand.
CATCCTGCGCCGCCCCCGATCCAAATCCCCGGAAGCCGGAAATTCCGACGCCGCCGGGAGCCTGTGAATGCCACAGCCACGTCTTCGGGCCTGTTGCCCGCTTTCCCTTCGGGGATCAACGGAGCTACACGCCCCCGGAGGCGCCGCTGGAAAAATACCTGGCCCTTCACGACTCTCTAGGGATCGATCGGGGGGTGCTGGTTCAGGGCAGCGCCTATGGAACGGACAATTCGGCCATGTTGGAGGCCCTGAAACAGGCACCGCATAGATTGCGTGGCGTCGCCGTAGTCGACAACAGCTTCTCCATCGCCGAACTCAACCGCATGTTGGACAGCGGTGTTCGCGGCGCCCGCTTCAACCACTTGCTCAAGGACGGCAAGCCAATTTTCAAGGGAGGAGTCGGAATCGACGATTTCCTTACTATGCATGCCCCCCTGGCGGACCTCGGCTGGCATCTGCAACTTTGGATCCATTGCCGGGATCTGCCGGAAATCTGGCCGCGCCTTGACGGTTGCCGGACCCAAATCGTGATCGACCACATGGGCCGGATCGATGCGACGAAAGGAATTCCCTATCCCGGATTCGACTTCTTGGTACGGTTGCTTGCTGAAGGAAAGGTCTGGGTGAAGCTGTCGGGCATCTATCGGGGGACCGACAATTGGCCCGGCTATCCGGAAGCACGGCCCTTTCACGAAGCCCTCGTCAACGCAAACCCAGATCAATGCGTATGGGGGCTAGATTGGCCACACTCGGCCTTGGACGCAACGATGCCGAATGACGGTACATTGCTTGATCTATTCAATGAGTGGACGCCCGATGCGGATGTTCGGCGACGTATTCTTGTCGACAACCCGGTCCTTCTTTACGGGATTTGAGATTATGACCGGTTGTCCCTTATCATGCCCCAACATATGAACAAAAAATCTGGGTGCAAGAAAGATGAATTGACGGGATCGCCGTCGGGACCACTTCTGGACCCGCGCGGGCGGCAGTTGCGGGGCCAATTGAAACTGGCGGCCCGCGTGACGATGGACCACTTGCGAACCGGCCCCGTTCTCTTCTTCGACAACACCAAGCTCTCGTACGGCAATTACGCGGCCGTGTTTTCGAGAATCAAAGATGTATTCCGCAAAAATGGCATCGACAGCTATATCGACCATTGCGAGACGGTCCGCGGCAAGTCGACGGGAGAGTTGCGTGACCTTGGCGAAAGATTGGCGGAGAAAGAGCCGGTCGCCGCGATCGTCGCCCTCGGCGACATGGGGGTCGCCCCAGCCACCACCATCTTGACCATCGCGTTGGAGGAGTTGGGCATTCCCAGCGTCTTCATCACGGCTCCCCCGGGGACCGCCCTGGCCAAGGCGACGGCATTCTATCGCGCCGGCCGGTTGTGCCTTTGTAACATCGACCTTCACCAATACAGCACGGCGGAGGACATCCGCGATCAAGTCGATGAATTGATTCCGGCAATCATGGAAGCTCTGACCCTGCACCCGCAAAGGATCGATGAAAGGGCATCGTTGGAATTCGCGCTCGACACTGAGGCGCCGGCCGAGGACGGATTTCTGAGCTTTGCTCCTGGCAAGCTGGCGGATGGGATGGACATTGCCGACGCTCAGGCCGTCACCGACTTCTTCAATAAGATGCGTATCGGCGACGGACTGCCGGTGATTCCGCCGACGGAAGAGCGCTACCGGCGAATGATGGCGTACTGCCAGTACCGGCCCGATGAGGTCATTGCCGTGGAAATCGGTCCCAGCGGCCAGGATATCAGGGCGCGGGACATTGCCGTGAACGCCGTTCTGGCCGGTTGTCAACCCCAGCATATGCCGATTCTGCTCACCGTTTTCCGGGCCATGGCGGAGCCGGCATACAATCTCTTGCAATCCGTCTCTACCGCCCATCCCGGGGGCGACATGGTGCTGGTTAGCGGCCCTCTTGCAACGGAATTGGGGATCGCCGGCGGTCCTGGATGTTTCGGTCCCGGCTTTCCCGCCAACGCCTGCATCGGCCGGGCGGTAAAGTTGGTTCAGATCAATGTCTGCCGCGCGGTGCCCGGGATCTCCGACCTTGCCGGGCTGTCATCTCCGGCGGAGTTTTCTTTTTGCTTCGCCGAAGAACCTGGCTTGAGCCCCTGGCCCCTCATTCATGAGGAACGTGGTGATGGGAAAACGACCGTCGTATATGTCTTGAAAGCAGAATCGCCGCACGACATCGTCGATCTGTTGAGCCAGTCGGCCGACGATCTGATGGTCACCCTGGTGGACAGTTGCACTACTCTTGGCAGCAACAACGCCTTCATTCCCGGCCCGCTTGTGCTGGTTCTTACACCGGACCATGCCTCCATCCTCGCCCATGATGGCTGGGACAAACGGAAGATCCGTGAATACCTGCACAACCATGTCCATCATTCTGCAACGCGGGTGGAAAACCGCGGAATCGTTCCCGTGCGTCCCGCCAGTTTTGCCGGAGCCGACCCCATTCCGGTCACCCGTTCCGCCGAAGACATCGAGATCGTTGTCGCCGGAGCCCGGGGCGGACATTCGGCCGTCATCTTGCCCTGGGCCCTGCACAGTGAAGCAGTCGTTCGACCCGTTGTCCTTCCCGACGGCCGAGTTCCCGGCAGCATCGAAGAGTTTCGGAACCCATAGAATCGAAAAGACTGGCCACCACAGACAGCAAATTCGATTTGATGAAAGGGAAAATGAATAAAAAGTCGAATAAGCTCATCGTCGGCGTAACACGCGATTTCATCAGCCCGGAGGGCGATGTCGAATTCGTCCGGGAAAGCTGCGATCCGGGGATTGGTTCGGCATGCAGGGAGCTAAGGCGCGCGCGCGTCCCTTCCTCATCGGCCTCCATCATTCGGGAATAACCGACAACATCTGTAGCCAATATGGCGGCAAGTCTGCGCTGAACGCGTTCATCGGCCATTAACTGGCTTCTCCCCCTGACGGGGCGAGTGTATGGGGGACAAGCGACAGTGTCTATGAACGCTCGTAATGTCCGTTATGGGTCAGGAACGGACATAAGCCGCGCTTGATTTTATGTCTGCTTTACCCCTGATAACGGACGAAATCAGGCAAAAAGCAGATATCGGTGATTGCATGTCCGTTGTTGGGGGTAAAGCGGACATTATTCAGGGTTGGGATTTCGTCCGCTTTTGACCATAACGGACATCGCCAGCGTTCATAGACACCGTTGTTTGTCCCCCATACACTCGCTCTATCAGGGGGAGAAGCCACTTAATGGCCGAAGAACGGGTTCAGCGCAGACTAGCTGCCATCCTTGCCGCCGACGTGGTCGGTTACAGCCGTCTCATGGGAGAAGATGAGACGGGGACCCTAAACGCGCTCAAAATGCATCGCGCCGAGTTCGTACATCCCACCGTCGCCGAATACCGGGGTCGCATTGTCAAGCTGATGGGCGACGGCGCGTTGGTCGAGTTTCCCAGTGTCGTCGATGCGGTTGAATGCGCGGTCGTTGTCCAACGTGGCATGGAAGAACGAAACGCCGCTATACCTGATAGCAGACGGATCACGTATCGCATCGGCATCAACCTTGGTGACGTAATCATCGACGGTGACGACATCTACGGCGATGGCGTGAACGTGGCGGCGCGGCTCGAAGGTGAAGCCGACCCCGGGGGCATCTGCATCTCGGGCGACGCCTACCGGCAGGTGCTCGGCAAGATCGACTTTGCCTTTGAAGATTTGGGGGAGCGCACCCTAAAAAACATCGCCGAACCGGTGCGGATTTATCAGTGGTCCGTTGGAAAATCCGCAGCGGTGGGCAAAACACAGCCCAACCAAAACCCCCCTTTGCCAGACAAGCCATCGATTGCCGTGCTGCCGTTCGAGAACATGTCAGGCGATCCGGAACAGGAATACTTCTCCGACGGCATCACCGAGGACATCATCACGGCGCTCTCGAAGTTCCGCTGGTTTTTCGTGATCGCACGCAACTCGACCTTTGTCTACAAGGGGCAGGCGATCGACATCAAGCAGGTGGGGAGCGAGCTAGGCGTGCGCTACGTGCTGGAAGGCAGCGTGCGTAAGGCAGGTAACCGGGTGCGCATCACGGCGCAGTTGATCGAGGCCGAAACCGGCAATCATCTCTGGGCCGAGCGTTACGACCGCAACCTCGAAGACATCTTCGAGTTGCAAGACGAAATCACTGATACCATCTCGGCAGCCGTCGAGCC
>JAPUHN010000218.1 GCA_027297685.1 Alphaproteobacteria bacterium
AGCCAAAAGCGGAAGTTCGCGTCTCAGCGAATACCCCACGAAACCAATCAAATTTCGCACATCATGATGCCGGTGGTGGGAGCCGTCTACTGCATCAACAGCGGACTCAATTTGAGGGCGTGGCTGTTGCCACAATCTCAATAATCGTCCCCGGTGTCGGCAGCTCGGAGACGGCGATACAAGCCCGCACAGGATAGGGCTCATCGAAAAAACGCTTGTAGACCTCGTCAACCGCCGGCTTGTGTTCGAGTGACGTCAAATAGATTTGGACCAAAACCACATCCTTAAGGTCTGCTCCAGCAGCTTTAAGGGTCGCTTGCAGGTCCGCGAGAGTAATTTCAGTTTGCTGCGTTGCGTCGCCATTCTCGATCGACCCATCTGGGCGAATCGGTACGTGTACCGAATAGAGTGTACCATTCGAGACGATTGCCCAGGCATGCGGTGCAGGCGGCTTCTTCAGACCTGTTTCAATAATACGGCGCATGGCAATACGCTCCTCGCGATATCGATTTCTGGAAGTCAGTATGGCACGGATCCGAAACCGATCCTGAGAAAAACAAGGATTACCAACTGATACATTGAGTCTGCGAGCGGGCGCTGACCATTGGCTAATTCTCCGATCGGCTGTCCGAAACTGGGACCATACAGGACGTATTTTGGATGTGGCTGGAACTGGGTATGGTACGTTGTGCCAGGATGGCCTAGAGGGGAAAGAACGATATGCATGCATGGAACGGAAGAGGCGGAATGATCAAAACAGAGCCATATTTGCCGTTCGAGGCGAACACCCTCCACGATGATACGGATTTAGTTGATGTCCGTTGTGGGTCACAAGCGGAAGTCCAGCGTGAGCCTAGGAATGTCCGAAGCTGGGTGATAAGCAGAAGTCGATTTCGGGCGGCTTGAGGTCTGCTTTTAGCCAACAGCGGTCATTCGAGCGTTCCGTTTGGAGCTTTCATTGCACTGGGTTCTGCTCGGCGTGCGACCGGCCGGCCGAGCTACCATTCGTCGGTTTTGCCGAAGCTCTCTAGGCCAAGAAATCACTATTCTATAGCCTCATAATGGAAGGGCACGCCATATCGCCGAAAAATTGGCCTCTTCACGCTTCAATTGCCCAATAATCGAATTCACATCCCGCAATAGGGCGGCCGTATACGTTGATTTGTGACACACGAGAGACATTTCCAGACTGTACAGAAATAGCTTTCTATCATGCGTGGTGGGTTCCACGCCTAGTGAATAAAAAACAGTGTAAATGTCAGGATACCAGCCGACGATGGCATCTACTCGTCCCGCGACCAACATTTTGATTTTCAAGGCTTCGTTTTGAACGAAATAGATTTTAGGCTTGAGTTTGCCTAGGCTAGACTCTCGGCGGTCGCTACGCCAAGCCAGTTACCCACAGCTCCTATACCACGCTGCGGGACACGACCTTGACTTATTCAAAGCTCTCATGACGCGTCCTCGGTGGGGACAACGCTTTGCCAGAACTTTTCAGCAATCGGCGGAAGGTGACCCCGGGACCTAAACATCCGAATCTCAACCGGAATACACCAGCTATCGTCACCGGCCTGAACCAGGGACCCATCACGAATGGCTATTCTGGCCAGCATGCCGGCAAACCAAGTGACCCCCCATCCGCTCTCCGCCATGGATTTTAAGGCGCCCGCCAAAGGCGACGAAGAGCTCTTCTTCACAAACACAGGCTCTTCATGCCGGGCGAGCATGGCATCCACGATCTGGCCGAGCGCCGAGGCTTCGGAAAAATACAAATACTTTGCCGGCGATTCCGGCGCCCCCGGTAGCGCATGGAGCGGCGCGCCATCCGCGTCGGGCGCCGATACCGGGATTAGGTTATCCGTACCGACGACCACGAAATCAAACAGCGATTGATCGAATCCGAGCTCGGCATCCGGATGCGTGATGCAAAGCATGAAATGGCATAGGCCTTGGGTCAGATATCTAGCACAGGAATCCATGTGATGTGATTCGAGACTAAGCGGGATACCCGACGCGTTCCCGGGCACCGACTGAAACCAATCCGGAAAGAACAGGATCGAGATCGTGTGCGTCGCTGCGAATTTCAGGGTGTTCGCGCCGCGCTCGGTTTGCTGAATATTTTCGCGTCCCCGGTAGATCTGATGGATGACGTTGTCGGCAATCGGCATCAATTGGCGGCCCGCATCGGTCAAGCGGATCGGCTGGCGATCCCGGCCGAACAGCGTCACTCCCATCCATTCTTCGAGCAGGCGAATGCGCCGGCTGAAGGCTGGCTGCGCCACATTTCGCTTGTCCGCGGCGCGCGAAAAGCTGCCGGATTCTACCAAGGCCAAAAAATCCTCAAGCCAAGAAATTCGCATTGTCAAATTTTTCTCTCGGGCCGACCGTGCATTAAATCGGAGTCGAACTATCAGACATAAATCGAATAAACACAACTATATATTTTCATATTCAGCCCGAACGACGATTGAAAAATAGCGAATAAATGACGAAAAAATATTATATTACAATTGGTTATTTATCGGATGGTATCTTGAGAAACATATGATTATGCGAAAATTCAATAATTATATTCTTAAATTGTATTGGTAGACCCCCTATAAAAGGGCTAGTAAGAGAGCCAGGGATAGGCTCTCCCGCGAATTCTCCCCCGCGCTGATTTTGTGCAGCCGACAAGAAAAACAACAACACGCTCGGGAGATTGCGGGGTCCGAAACGACCGAGACAGAAACACGACGCAATCTTCACATTCCGAATCAGGAGAGGATGACCAATGTCAATAGTCAAAAATTTCCTAGCCGGCGTGGCGGCCTTCTTTCTTATGGCGGGCACGGTTCAGGCTGAAACGATCAAGTTCGCTGTGACCGACATCAACGGTCTTGAAGAACTGCAGGTACACTACGGCGCTTTTGTCAGCGTACTGGAAGAGATCACCGGCGATAAGGTGAAGTTTTTCCCGATCAATAACCGTACGGCGGCCGTCGAGGCCCTCGCCAACGGTCATGTCGATTACGTCCTTACGGGACCGGCCGAATACATCGTCTTTCGAGCCCGTGCCAAGGCCGTGCCCGTGGTCGCATGGCAGCGTCTCGATTACTTCACGCAGTTGGTGGTCACCAACGAATCACCGATCAAGTCGCTGGTCGACATGAAGGGCAAGACCATTGCCTTCGGTGAAGTGGGGTCCACATCGACCCATTTGGGACCGGCGCAGTTGCTCGCCAGCATCGGTCTCATGCCGAACAAGGACTACAAAGCCATGAACATCCATCGCAACGTGTCCATTGAAGCCCTGCTGAGAGGCGACGTCGATGCCGTCGCCGTCGGCTCGTCGCATCTGTTCAATATCCGCGACAAATTCACCGACGTCGGCCTGCGCGTCGCGGCCCGCGGACCGGACCTGCCAAACGACGTCTTGGTCGCCGGCGCCCACGTCCCAGCCGCCAATGTGGCGAAAATGCGCGATGCATTCGTGAACAACGCCGAGAAACTCTTGAACGCGGCGCTCAGGGGTGAAGAAAACAAGAAGTACCGGGGCGGCAAGTTCATCCCGACCGTCAAGGACTTCGACTACGAATATGTGCGCCAGGCGTACATAACCGTCGGCGCGGAAAGCCTCGCCAAGTTCATCGACGAGTGATGGGCTGATCCGTTGACATCAAACGACGGCACTATCGAGACCACCTCCGCGGATCCGTCCGCGGGGGTGACCTCTCGGGACTTGCAAGCAAAGGAATGCGCCTTGCGGGTGAAGTCCCTGTCACTGACTTTCGCCAACGGTCTCAAGCTATTCGATGGAATCGACTTTTCCGTTGATGAAGGCGAGCGAGTCGCCATCATCGGCCGCAACGGGGCCGGCAAGTCGACCCTGTTGCGCGCCGCTTTAGGCATGATTCCGCGGTCGAAGAGCGAAGGCGAGTGGCTTTACGGCGAGCCGATGCACAACATCAGCGGACGCAAAAGGCGCCGGCTTCTTTGTCAGGTCGGGTTCATACACCAGAGACACAATCTCGTGCCCCGAGCGACGGCGCTGACAAACGTAATTCATGGCGCCATGGTCCGCTATCATCCGAGCTTCAGGGTATGGAACCAGGCCTTGGCCCCGGCCCATTTGCGGGACGAGGGCATGGAACTGTTGGAACGGGTCGGCTTGGCCGACCGCGCCCTCAACCGGGCCAGCGCATTGTCGGGCGGTCAGTCACAGCGAGTCGCCATCGCGCGGGCGCTGATGCAACGGCCGAAACTCGTCATCGCCGATGAACCGGTCGCCAGCCTGGACCCGGTCGCCGGCGAAGAAGTCATGGAACTATTTTCCCGCTTGGTGGCCGAGCAGAATTCGACGCTTATTTTCGTCTCCCACCACCTGCCCCATGCCGTGCGCTATGCGGATCGAATTCTCGGCGTTCGCGACGGTCGCATCGACCTGGATTGCGCCGCCGACGCGAAATCGATCGAAGAATTGGGGAACATTTATGGAGACAATGACGATGACGACGACTAGTCCGCCGACCCGCCTTCATTCCTTCAAACCGATTAATTTCGCCTTCGGCGTTGCCGGCCTGGCGCTGCTCATCGCGTCTTTCAACGCCATCGAATTCGATATCTTTGAGATCCTGGAAGGCGGCCCCCGATTGACCCGATTGCTGGGACAGATGTGGCCCCTAAACTTTCCAGCCGTTCCCAGATTGCTCGACCAGCTCTGGATAACCTTTCTGATGGCGATCTGCGGCACGTCGCTCGGTATCGTCATCAGCCTTCCCCTGGTCCTGTTCGCGGCTCGCAACCTCACGCCCCATCCCATTGTCAGGTTTGTCGTTCGCACCTTCATCTCGTTCTGCCGCACGGTGCCCGACCTGATCTGGGCGCTGATTTTCGTAATCGTGGTCGGCCTCGGTCCGATAGCGGGGGCATTGGCGATCATGATGGATAGCATCGGTTTTCTCGGAAAGTTCTTTTCCGAAGCCTCCGAGGAACAGGATGTCGGCCCTCAGGAAGCAATCAAGGCCATGGGCGGAAGCCGCCTCGATGTCGCCATGTCGGTGGTTTTGCCGAGCGCGATGCCGGCTTTCACCAGCGATGCTTTGTTCGCCATGGAAAAGGCCGTCCGCGCATCCGTGATTTTGGGGCTCGTCGGCGCCGGCGGAATCGGTATGGAACTCAAGGTTTCCATGGATCTGTTCCAATACGAAACGGCAGCCATGATCATCCTGCTGATCTTCTGCCTTGTGGTGGCGGTGGAACAGGTGAGCAATCGTCTGCGCGGTGCAATAATCGGCGGTCACTAAGGCCAAGGCCGGTCATAACCGCGGGCCGGGCCGCTTGGTCCGGATGACCGAATAAGGACATGGACACGACCCACGATCCAACGGAGCGTCGCAGATCCCGCCGCTTGCTCGGCATCTGCAGCACCACCCATGCCGCGCATGACGGGTTGAGCGACATGCTTTACGTGCTGTTACCGGTCCTGGCGGAGCAGTTCGGTCTGTCGCTGACACAGGTTGGATTGGTCCGCGGCGCGCACCGCACCGCCATGGCGCTATTTCAGATTCCCGCCGGCCTGTTATCGGAGCGGCTGGGCGAACGCATCCTGCTGGTCGGCGGAACCGCGCTGGCAGGCGCGGCGTTCATCCTGGCCGCTCTTTCGTCGGGGTTTCCGGCGCTGCTGTTGATGTTCTTTCTCGCCGGTCTCGGGCAATCGGTTCAACATCCCCTGTGCTCCTCGATCCTCAGCGCCGCCTACCGCGACGGCGGCCGCCGCGGCGCCCTCGGCACCTACAACTTTGCCGGCGACCTGGGCAAGTTCATCATCGCCGGTTCGAGCAGCCTGCT
>JAPUHN010000219.1 GCA_027297685.1 Alphaproteobacteria bacterium
ATGGGGGGCAGATCGTCGGCGCGCGGCATGCAGTAGTCCAAGAAGCTGCCCGAAAGAAGCTGTCCGCTTTCGGGCTCGAAGACCACTTCCTCCATCATCACCTGGCCAATGCCCTGGACGACTCCGCCCTGGATCTGACCCTTGAGAAGCATTGGGTTCATCACTGTGCCGACATCGTCCACCACCGAGTAGCGTTCGATTGTCGTGATACCGGTCTGCGGATCGATCTCGACTTCGGCGACGTGGCAGCCGTTTGGGAATGTTGGCGCCGGCGGCACGAATACGCTATCGGCCATCAGCCCCGGCTCGATGCCGGGTGGCAGGTTAGCGCGCACGAAGGCGGCGCGGGCGACCTCCTTGAAGGCGATCGCGCGGTCGGTTCCGGTGATGCGGAACTCACCGTTGACAAATTCAATGTCGGCAGAAGCCGCTTCAAGTTTATGGGAGGCGATGGCCATGCATTTCTCGACGATCTTGTCGCTCACCGCACCGATGGCGGCGCCGCCCAATCCCGAAGAACGCGAACCGAACGTGCCATGACCGAATGCGACCAGGTCGGTGTCGCCCTGGACGATCCGGATGCTCGCGAAATCGAGCCCCAACCGGTCGGCGATGAGTTGCTTGAACACGGTCTCGTGCCCCTGCCCGTGATTGTGGGTGCCGACGTAGAGGGTTGCGTTCCCGCCGGAATCAAATTTCATCTGAGCGTATTCCTCGAAACCGCCGGCCGATTGCTCAATCGCGTTGGCGATGCCGATGCCGCGAAGCCGGCCGCGTGTTCGTGCCTCCTCGCGGCGTTTGTCGAACCCCGCATAGTCGGCAACATCGAGAGCCGCATTCATATTGCGTTCGAACGCGCCGCAATCGTACGTAAAGGTCAGCCCGGTCTGGAATGGCATTTGTTCCGGCGCGATCATGTTGCGCCGGCGGAGCGCGATCCTGTCGATCCCCATTTCGCGCGCTGCCTTGTCGATGGCGCGCTCGATCGCGTAGGTGGCTTCCGGCCGCCCTGCGCCCCGATAGGGCGCTACCGGGGGTGTGTTCGTGAACAGGCCGGCGACCTCGATGCTTACCGCCGGCGTGCGGTAAACACCTGCCAGGCCACCGATATTCGCAACCGCCGGGAAGGGTCCGAAGAACGATAGATAGGCTCCCATGGCGGCCAGCGTGCGGGCGCGCAGCGCCAGAAATGTGCCTTGCTTGTCGAGGGCCAGCTCGACTGTCCATGTACTGTCGCGGGCGTGTTCGTCGGACAGGAAGGCTTCGCTCCGGTCCTCGACCCATTTGACGGGCCGACCGACCCGTCGCGAAGCCCACAAAACCAAAGGTAGTTCAGGATGGATGGTGCCCCGAACGCCGAACGCACCGCCCATATCGGGGCTCACCACGCGCAAGCGGGTTTGCGGAATTTTGAGCACGTCTTCCGCAATGAAACGCTGTATATCGTGCGGATTCTGCAAGCCGGAATATAGTGTATAGCGTTCTTCGAAACGGTCGTAGTGGCCTAGCGCGGCGCGCGGTTCCATCGGTGCGGCCGCCAGTCGGGTGATCGCGTAGTCAAGGCGGGTTACGTGATCGGCTTTGGCGAAACCGGCATCGACCGCCTCGGTGTCGCCGGCAGCGAATACAAACGAGACATTGTCCGGGCAATCAGGCCACACTGACGGACCGTCTTTGCCGGCGGCCTCGGTCACGCTGACGACGGCCGGCAGATCTTCATAATCGATTTCGATAAGTTCGCCGGCATCGCGCGCCTGGTGTTGCGTCTCGGCGACGACCATGACGACGCCGTCGCCGATGGTGCGCACGATATCGCCGGCCAGCGGCGGGTGAGGTGGGACATATATGTCGCTCCCATCCGCGCGTTTGAGCGGCAGGATTTGGCTGGCGAGGCAGGGGATCGCGCCGATCCCGTCGGCAGTGAGCTCGGCACTGGTCAGAATCGCAAGAACGCCGGGCGCATCCATTGCTGCGCCGGTGTCGAGCCGTGCAATGCGTGCATGGGCGACGGGCGAGCGCAGGATATAGGCGTAAGATTGGTCAGTGAGATTGATATCGTCGGTGTAGCGCCCGCCCCCGAGAAGCAGGCGCCGATCTTCTTCACGACGTACCGATTGCCCAATTCCGAACTTCATTTGCCCCACCCCCGACATCGAACATTCGCCGCCTCGCCCACGGTGAAAGTCGCGCGGGCTCAACGCGAAGGCAAGTGCAAAGGCAATAATGGATTGGAAAGAATCGGGCCGGCGCAGGGGCCAGCCCGATCTTAGGCGTGCGAAAGAAGGAAGCGTTGGGCGCCTAGTAGCAGTTCCGCATGTCGTTGGCCCGGCCTACCGTGCTGCCGGCGACGATGCCGATCAGGGCGCCGGCAGCGGTCGCGATCATGTTGCCGCGGCCCGAACCGATCTGATTACCGATAAATCCGCCGGTTGCGCCGCCAATGAGTCCGCCGACCAACTGGTTGCCGCCGCCGCAATTGCGGCGATAGACCGGTGCCCGACGATATACACGCTGCGGCGCTGGGCGGTACCCATACTGGTGGCCGTGTCCGTAGTAGTTGTTCACTACCCGGCGTTGGACGTAAGGACGCCGATAGTAATAGTTGTTGTAAACGCGGACCTGGGGCGGGCCATAGCGATGCGCCATTCGGCGCCGGTTCATCCGGCGCATACGCCGACGATGCTTGGCCCGGGCGCGATGACCGTATGTGGGGCCGTAGCCGTCGCCATAGCCGTAGCCATAGCCGTAACCAGGGGAATCGGCAGTTGCGGGACCAGATGTCATGAGGATGGCAGCCAGACCGGCGGTGGCCGCAACGCTTAGAATGCGAAGCATGGGGAATTCCTCCTCCTTGCGCGAATTTATTTCCAGACACTTGATCTTACGCAGGATGGAAGGCCCGTATCCCCGG
>JAPUHN010000022.1 GCA_027297685.1 Alphaproteobacteria bacterium
TTTCCGGTAATTACGTCCGCTTTACCCCCAATAACGGACATTTCAGACAGGCCCGCTAATGTCCGTTAATAGCCAATAACAGCCGTTCAGAAAAAGCTAATATAACGCCAGCTTTCGGGCTATCGCGGTTACGTTTCGGCACATCGCGATGCGGTTGGCGGGGAGCCGTCCACCGCATCGCTAGCGGGCGCTAATTGGCTCGTGAGAGCCGCCGGAACCGGCTTTTTCGGAAACTATTCCGCTGATAAACCCGTCTTGCGCGGACTATCGAGCGGTCGTTTTGGCAAACCTGCAAGAGCCTGCGCCATGAAGATGGGAACCGTGCTTTATATTGCGAGTGTCGGCGACTAATCTGGCCGGCAACCAGCGGAGGCATACATGAAAATCGCGTTAGCGGATCTCATCTCTAACTCGTACTTCCCGGCCGCAGCCGCGGTCGAGCTCGGCTTCTTCGCCGAAGAAGGGCTGGACATGACACTGGAGCTGATCTTCCCGGTCGACAAGACGCTGGAAGTGATGCGCGATGGCGAAATTGATTTCGTCGCCGGGTGTGCCCACTGCACGCCGCATGCATTCCCTGAATGGCAGGGAGCCAAGCTGCTCGCTTCGCTGGCCCAGGGTATGTACTGGTTCTTGATTTTGCGCGCTGACCTCGGCGCCAAGAAGGGTGACATCGAAGCTATCAAAGGTCTTCGGATCGGCGCCGCACGATTCGCTGATTTGGGGCTGAAGCAGATACTGGTCGAAACTGGTATCGACATTGATACAGACGGGATCGAGATTGGACCAGTGCCGGGCGCGCTCACGGGTGAAAACGTGAATTTCGGCGTTGCAGCGGCACGCGCGCTGGCGGACGGCAAGGTGGATGGTTTCTGGGCCAACGGCATGGGTGCGGAAGTCGCCGTGCGGAGTGGCGCCGGCACCATGGTGATCGACGCACGTCGTGGCGATGGCCCGGCGGGCGCCTTCAACTACACCATGCCAGCGCTGATCACGACCGACCGCCTGATCGAAGAGAACCCCGATGCAGCGGCGGCGGCGGTACGCGCGCTGGTGAAAACCCACCGGGCACTCAAAGATGACGTCAGCCTTGCCACCACGGTGGGCAGAAAGCTGTTCCCAGCGGAAGAAGCTGAGTTGATCGCCGATGTGGTCGAGCGCGATTTGCCATATTACGACGCAGCGATCTCGCGCGAGTTCGTCAGCGGCATGAGCCAGTTCTCGCAGGATGTCGGACTGGTCAAGGCCCCGCTGGATTACGAGCAAGTTGTAGCGACACAATTCAGCGAGCTGTGGGCGGCATAAGTGAACGATCTGGACATCTGTCAAACGCAGAGTTTCGGCAATAAAAGTGGCTTTGGCTATTTCAGCTCACAGGCGGCAAATTCAGGCAGTTAGAAAGTGCAGTATTCGACAACTCGTTATTTTTAATGTCCGTAATGAGCATCGAACCCGGCTTGTGCGCGATGCAGATCGACGGCCTTACCTGTTCCACGGCAACCTGTGGCGTGACACCGCAGGCCCAGAATACCGGAAGCTGATCTTCATGGATCACGGGCGGATCGCCGAAATCTGGCTTCATCAAATCTTCGATGCCAATAAGTTCCGGCAGCCCAATATGTACCGGAGCCCCATGAACTTCGGGGAATTGGCTCGTAATTTGAATGGCACGGATGGCATCGCCTGGTGCGAGCGGGCGCATTGAAACAACCATGTTGGATACAAACGGCCCGGCCGGCGTACAGGCGATGTTCGTGCGGTACATGGGCACAGCCTTGTTTCGATCGATGTGTTGAATCGAAATTCCTTCTTCGACCAAAGGCAGTTCGAAAGAATACGAGCAGCCGAGAACGAATGTGACGAGATCGTCCGACCAATAGTTCATGATATCCGTCGGCTCGTCGGTGAGTTCGCCGTCGCGATAGACGCGGTACTGCGGCACATCGGTGCGAACGTCGATGTCGCCAAGTCCGGGCGGCGTTGGATCGCCAACGGCTGCCACACTGATCAACGGGCAAGGTTTCGGGTTGCTTTGGCAAAAGGCGGCGAATTCGATCGCGTGCTCTCGTGGCAATATGCAGAGATTGCCCTGGACGTAATCCGGTGCAACCCCAGCCGTGTGGCCGACATAGTCACCGCGCCGAATAATCTGCCGCGCCTCGCGGGGATCGGCGATCTGCATCATCGGGTTGTGCGCAACGACTGGCGCTGCATCGTTCATGTCGCTCTACCGAATGCCATTGTGCAAGTTCTCATAACCGCAGTCGACAACGCAGGGTGCTTGATAAAACGGACGGGATTTGCACATACCGATGCCCGTTAAGTAATGAACGATTGATGTGCCGGTGCTGCGCAACAGCCGCCATTTATCAAGCGGTGGTGGCGGGGTTGCTGGTAAAAAGGTCGAACCAACCGTCGAAGTTCTTGAGATGATAATCAGCAATGAACAACGGCACGTGATACTCCTGCCTTTAATGATGATCGTAAATTTTTGGTCCGTGGCGATGCTAAGACAAAAAGACCTCGGACGACACCGCGGCCTGCATGTCTTCTGTTGGGGGGTAAGAGCCGACGTTCCTGATGGCGACTGCTAAGGCAGTTGTTAGCCAACAACGGCTCTTTAGCAAAATCTGATGAAGCGTTGGCTGTCAGGCTATCGCTATAGCGGATTGGAACATCGCGATGCCATTGGACGGCAGCCGTCCGCCACATCGTTAGCTCACGCTCACCCATCAAGTCCTTCCCCACGTCAACGCTGCGGCGGTCAACATAATCCAATGCTTATACCGATCTGTGCTGAATGAGATGCTTTCGGTCATTGGACGAGATTAAGGCTCACCATGCCGCCAGTCTAATGACTACGATTGCACCGGAATTCAGAGAATTTTGGTTTTCAGAAAGCTTAAACCATTATCATACGATCAAAACCGGCGTTTGGGCGTGGGCCCGAACGTGACGAGTGACCCGGCCTAGGACGGCCCCGCACACGTAGCTGAGCGAGTAGGCCCCTAATACGAGCAGATCTGCATCTTGCGCGTAGCGCACAAGCGCTGCCCCAACACTCCGGTCGTAAGGAGTAATTATCTCCACTTCCGACTTAAATCCGTGTCGTGCCAAATACGTGGCCGCTTCCTCAGCCGATGGCCCTTTTTTTACGCCCGTATCTACATAAACGAGGCGAAGGCGATCTGCCTTTTCGAACAACGGCATCGCAGTATTGAGCGCCCGCGCCGAATCCGCTGAGCAATTCCAGGCAACAACAATATCACCGCCCACCGACGTTATCGGTTCTGGTGGGACAACGAGAACAGGGCGTCCTGAGTTAAGCAGCACTTCATTTATCACCGACGTTGTCGAGTTTTTCTTGAGATTGCTGCTACGGCCGATCACGCAAAGGTCGGAGATGCGCGCACGATGGCTCACGGTGTTTTCGGGTGAGCCTGTGACCACAGTCCAATTTGCCGTCGAATGTACCGTCGACGATGTGGCATCACCCTCGGCGAAGGCAAATTGATCACGGGTTTGAGCGAACGCTTCCTTTGCGCGTTGCTCCGTCTGTGCGGTCTCGCGGTCACTTGATTTAACATACTGTTCTACCAGAGGAAGGGCGCCATCGATGGCATAGATTGGCGCATTGGGGATGACGTCACTGACGTTGGTGCGCACGAACAGACCCTCAACGTGAGCGTTGTGGCGGGTCGCTAGCAGAAAGGCGGCGGTGGCAGCGTTTTCAGCTGACGAACGGCCATCAATATAGGCAAGGATATTGGTGATCATCGTCGATCCTCCGACGCCCGATCCGGCTCGTTACGTGTGGACGTTACCACCGCAATTTTCTAAACCAACTCCTTCGAGATGCAGTGAGGAGTAATGGTAAGATCTGACGGCGATTTCGGGTCTTCCCTTTAAGTGCAAGTGAATAAACGTGTCGGTGAGGGCTATGCATTCTTGCCCGGGAAAAAAGGCGCATCGTGCAGCAGAAAAAACTCCATTTTGCTAACGATCGGGCCAGCCGCTTCTGCCCCTGACTTGACGCGGATCCAGTCGGGATCGTTGCGGAAGGCATGCCAGGCGCGCTCACGCGCATCCGCGCTGTCCCAACGCAGCAAATAGAACAGTTTCTCGCGGCCATCCGACGGCTCCCACATGCCGACGATATCGAAGCCATGCCTTGCCAATAGGTCGAGCGCGTCGTCGCGAAACCGATTGTAGAGCGCCTCGCGCCCTTGGGGCAGCACGTCGTAAATTCGCAATTCATAGATCATTGTTGGTCTCCGGTAATGAGCGGTCAACTGAGCAGGCGCGGCAGCCATAACGACGCGGCGGGCACGAATACGAAAAATAGGTAGACGGCGATCAACACCGCGAGGAATGGTATCAGCGCCCGGCTTAGCGTGTGCACCGGCACGCGCGCAATCGAGCTGCCGATAAATAAGCATAGACCCACCGGCGGCGTGATCAGGCCGATAACCAGGCCGAACACCAGCACGACTCCGAAGTGGACTGGGTCGATCCCGTATTGGGTCGCCGCCGGCAGCAACACCGGCACCAGGATGATGATGGCGCCGGACGTCTCCAGGAACAGGCCGATCACCAGAAGCAACACGACGACGATCAGCAGAAAGACCGTGCGGCTTTCGGTCAGCGAGAGGAAGCCGGCACTTACGGTTTGCGGGATTTGTTCGATGGCCAACACCCAGCCGAGCAGGTTGGCGTTGGCGATGATCAACATTATCGCCGCCGTCAGCACAACGGCTGTTGTCATGGTCCGCGCGATACTGCGGCCGGTGAGGGTGCCCATGGCCAGTCCGACGACCAGCGCATAAATAACGGCGACGGCCGAAGACTCGGTCGGTGTAAACACACCGCCGACGATACCACCGACGATGATCACCGGCATCACCAGGGCAATCAGCGAGATGCGCACCGTCCGCACGATCTCGCGCAGTCGCGCGCCCACGCCGTCGACCGCCGTTGAGTCGAACGACGCGGCCGTCGGGGTAAAATTTCGCAGCAGCCGACGATTGAGCGCGAGCAGGGCCAAGCCGACAACGACCCCAGGCGTCAGGCCGGCGAGGAACAGCGCGCCGATCGAAGCATTCGACGCGATGCCGTACACCAGCATGGGAATCGAGGGCGGGATCAGCGGGCCGACGATCGAGCTGGACACCGTCACGGCCGCGGCGAAATCGCTTCGGTAGCCTTCCTTTTCCATCGCCGGGATAAGGATCGTGCCGATGGCGGCCGTGTCGGCGGTTGCCGCGCCGGTAATACCGCCGAAGAACATGCTGGTCACCACGTTCACCTGGGCAAGGCCGCCGCGCCAGCGGCCAACCAGCAGGTTGGCGAAGCGGATCAGCCGGTCGGTCAACTGCGCCTCGTTCATCAGGAACCCGGCGAGCACAAAAAAAGGAATGCTCATCAGGATAAACCGGTCGAGCCCGGCGAACAGGCGTTGCGGGACGATACGGAGCGGCAGGTCCGCGACCGTCGTCATATAGACGATGGCGGTTCCGCCGAGCACGAGCGCGACCGGCAGCCCGATCGCCAGCAAACCGAGAAACCAGCCGAAGAGTGTCAACACGGCCGCTCTCTCCGTGTGCTGTTAGTCGACCCGGCCGCGGTCGGCGTCGCCGGCACCGGCAGCGCCAGGACCGTGCAGCAGAGCGGCAACGGCGGCCAGGCCGAGAAATACGCCGCCCACGGGCACCGCCAGATAGCCCCAGGCAATGGGCACCTGCATGGCGTTGGCGATCTCACCCCTGGCGAACACCCGCAGGGTAAGAAACCAGCCCTCCCAGGCAAGGATAACGGCAAAGCCGATTGCCAGGATGTGGGTCAGGAAAATCAACACGCGCGCGAAAACAGCCGGCAGATTTTCGATCAGAAGCGTCACCCCGACATGCTCGCCCCGCCGGTAGGCGACAGGCACACCGAGAAACGCCGCCCAGATCAAAGCGAAGCGGGCAAACTCCTCGGCCCAGATAAGGCTGTCGTTCAAGCCGTAGCGAAAAACGACCTGGGCGGCGACGACGAGCAGGGCAGCGGCAACCGCGGCGACGGCGGCGCCAAGGCAAAGCCGGTCGACCACCAGATCGGTGCCCCGGTCGAAGCTATCGATAAACCATTTCAGCCTCGACTTCGGCGCTGTCATCGTCGTTCGTCCCAGGCCGTCATTTGGGCACGTCTACGGTTTCGCCGCGGTAATCCGCTCAACCAGTTTTTCGGCATTGAGGTCCTTGGCGTACTTCGCCCAGACGGGGCGTATCTTGTCGAGAAACGCGCCGACATCCACTTTCGTGATCGTGACCCCCTGCTTTACCAGTTCCGCCCGGATCGCCGTCATCTTGTCGAGGAAGACCTTTCGTTCGTGCGCCGTCGCTTCGTCCATTGCTTCACGAATGCAGGCCTGCTGCTTTGTCGGCAGGCTGTCGAAGAATGTGGCTTTCATGATGACCGGCCGTGGCTCCGATAGAAACGTGATCTGTTCCCAGTCGGTCATGAATTTGGCGACCTCGAAGATTTTCAGATTTTGCACCGAGATGACGTCGAGATGCGCCCCCTCGACGACGCCTTGCTTGAGGCCCGTGTACACTTCGCCGTAGGCCATCGGCGTCGGATTAGCGCCCAGCGCCTTCATGGCGTCGACCAACGCCGGATTGGGGATCACGCGCATCTTCACGCCGACCAGATCGGCCGGACTTTTAACTGGTGCCTTCACCGTTTCCAAGGGGCTGTCACCCGTCGAAAACCAATTGAGCACCCGGAAACCGGCCTGCTTCTCGATCAGGCCCGCAACCTCCTTGCCGATCGGACCATCGGCCACGGCGGCCATGTGGGCTTGGCCCTGAATGAGAAAAGGAATTTGGAACAGATTGTAAATCGGCGCCAGATTAGCCATCGAGCCGGCACCGATGCCAAGATGGATGGTACCTTCGAGGATCGCCTCGTTGATCTCGCGCTCATTGCCCAGGGAGCCGCCGATATGGACGTTCACGTCGATCTCGCATTCCGGCCGCGCCTCGATCACTTCTTCAAATTTGCGCAGGCCGTCAACATAGGGAAAGCCTTCGTTGGCAATGGTTGCCGCTTGCAGGAGTACAGGATCCGCAGCGGCGCTACCGCCGGCGACGGCAACAAAAGCCAACGCACTCAAGCCGGTTAAGATCTTATCTAAGGTCATTGCTCTCTCCTCTTGTGATAACGGGTTAAGGAAAACCAAAACAAAGCCGCTCTAAAGCCTAAACAAAATCAGTCGTCGATTGCGCGGAT
>JAPUHN010000220.1 GCA_027297685.1 Alphaproteobacteria bacterium
ATGACGCAGTGCTCGGCGCGATCGGCGTGCCGGAGGGCAAGGTCGATCCGAAGGGGCGGATCTTCTATCGCACCGGCACCGGGGCGTTCGGCGTCTCGAAGCCGATCGATGGAACGGCGGCGACCCATGCCAATGGCGGCACCATCGGCTTCGCCTGCGACAGCCCGGAAATGGCGAAGGCCTTCCACGACTCCGGTGTCGCCAACGGCGGCACGAGCATCGAGGATCCGCCCGGCTGGCGCGAGGGCGCGGCAGGCAAGGTCTATCTCGCCTATGTGCGCGATCCCTACGGCAACAAGCTCTGCGCGCTGCACCGCGGCTAGGCTGGCCACAGTGTCGTAGATCAACCGGTGCGGCGGACAACCAGCGTAACGAAACACAGCCAGGCAACGGTCACGCTTGCGGCCATCACGGCGCCGACCTGAAGGAACGAGGTCTGCACAAGTGCAGCCACGATGAGGGTGCTGGCAAAACCGCAGCCCATCTGCGCGAATCCGCCGAGCGCCGCGGCGGACCCGGCATTGGCCGGCTCCACCATATTGAGCCCACCAGCGAGGGCGTTCGGCACCACAAAGCCGGAGCCAAAGCTGTAAATCGCCAGGGGCACGATCAATGAGATCGGTGTGTCGAGGCCGGCAAGCGATAGCGCGACCATCAATATTGTGCCGCTGATCGTCAGCCCGCAACCGATCCAGATCATCGTGTGACGGCCCACCCGGTAGGACAGGTAGCTGGCCACGTAGTTCCCGGCAACATAGGCCGCGGGCACCGACAGGATATAGAGCCCGAGCGCTTCCGGCCGCACGCCCATCAGGACAATCAAGGCGACGGGAGCACCGGCAAGAAAAGCCTGGAAAGCTGCACCGGTAAATCCGACGCTGAGGCTGTAGCCGACGAATACCGGCATGTGCACCAGACGCCAATAGGTTCTGGCCAAAGCGCGGACGTTGGTAGTGCGGCGTTCGGCCGGTGGCAATGTCTCCTGCAGGCCGCGTAGAGTGGCCAGGGTTACCGCGGCGCCCAGCGCTGCCGTTACCAGGAAACTGGCCTGCCAGCCGAAGGCGACTTCCAACTGGCCGCCGACCAATGGCGCCACCGCCGGGGTGACCCCCAGCGCCATGCCCAGATAGGCCATCGCCCGGGTCGAACCGGCACCGTCGGTGGTGTCGCGGATAATGGCGCGGACAATCACGATACTGGCGCAACCGCCGATGGCTTGGAAAACCCGTGCAGTGATCAGGACCGAAATGTTGGGCGCCGCCGCACATGCCAAACTGGCTAGAGTAAACAGGACAAGACCGACCAAGAGCGGGCGGCGGCGACCAAACGCGTCCGACAATGGACCAATCACTAATTGCGCCAGGGCAAACGCGCCGAGATAGGCCGATATGGTCATTTGGACAGCCGCCTGGCTAGTGCCCAGGTCGCTCGCCATCGTCGGCAGCGAGGGCAGGAAAATCGTGATCGCGACTTGGCTGCTAATCATCAACGCTACCAGCAGCGGCATTGGCGCGGAGGGGCGCACGGAGGCGTCCATTCAGAAGCGACCGAGGGGCTGGGTGGCGGAAGCATACCGAATTGGCGCGATCAAAATTTCGCCGACCCTAATGAGATTGTTCATGGATGTGCCAGCTGGTTTCGGTTGCGCAGCCGTTATAGGCACGCCCGCAAACCGCGTCCACCGCCGCCGCGGGTCGTCGGAACCATAGATTGGTATTAGGTCTTTGTGCGCCCTAACGGTAGCCATCATTTGCGTCCGTTCTTACCTCAACAGCGGACATGCGAGCCGCTATGTCCGTAACTGAGCGCAATACAGACGTTCCGAATGATGGAAAACGGGTTCAAATATCGGACGCGGCAAAGGATCTAATTAACAACACCGATTTGGCTGATACCAATGCCGGCTGACTGTTGATAAAAAAAGGCATCGACCACGGAGAGGCTGTTCGACATCCTGTGCGTTGCGCCTTTTCCACCGCACCTGCAACCCTGTGCCAGTATTGAACGTCTAAGAATCGTCGCCCGTCACCATCGACTCCGCTGGCTGGAAGACTGGTCACCGCGACGTACCGACCCGATATTCGACTGACACCACAACATGAAGGCCCGGCGCGCGGCGTCAGATAGATCGTTGCCATAGCCGGCCGCAACCATGGCGCTCAGGCCTTCGGCCGTGGCCCCGTCGACGCTGACGGTCAGTTGCTCGCGCTGCAAGGGGTAGCGGCCAAAGGCCTGCTCATAGGTCGGGTCCCGGGTGAGTTCACGCTCAACCCGGATGTTCGGCTGGCGGAAATCTGCCGGACCTTGGCGCGACAAAGGGGCGGCGAATTGTTCTTCGATTTCGGCAACCCGCGCAAGACTGTCGGGCGTGGCCTCGAATACCGCGATGTCCAGCGGCCGCAGCGAGAAGTTGCTGACCAAGGTAACATCGCCAGACCCACAGGTGACCGGCACACACAGCGTGTCCATGCACGCGAGCAGGTCGACGTAATCGCCCGCGCGTCCGGTGTTCCAATCGGTCCACCACGCTCCTTTGGCATCCCAGGTTGTGTTCATGAACATGTTGAACGAGTCGTGAACGTCGTCCGGTGTCAGCCCGTATTCTCGGATCGATTCGGCTAGGGTGTCCTGGCAGTTGGTGTGCCATTCCATGCCGAAGCGAAACTCATAAAGGACCGCGTTGCAGCGCGCGCCGAGTGTGTCGGTCACGCACGTCTCAGGCATTTCGTTGATCAGAAGCATCGCGTTATAGCGCGGCGCATTGGAGATCAGCACGTCACCTTTATGCAAGCGCAGTCCCTGCCGCCGGGAAGCACCAACCGACATACTCTCTTTGTAATCGTGCAGATTAAACGCGTTGAAATCGATGCACTGCTCGCCGTCAACCTGCGTAATCCGTAACGTCTCGCCCTTGAGAACGGGCACCGCGCGGCCCGAGACGGGCTCGAGCCTTTCCTCATACTTCACGTTACCGAGTTCCATCGCCGCGCCTCCTCGAAGTGTCATGACCGAAGCTGTCCAAACTAACGCGTGTACTGGTGGCCCTCTTTCCGAATAAACGCTTCGAGCGCCACCGCAACAGCTTCGGCTGGGGACTTACCCGTTTCGCTGGCCAATCGTTGAACCAGCTCCATTTGTTGTTCAGTAAACTCGATCGAAATGTCGACCGCCCCAGCGGGTCTGTCAGTCACATGCTCTCTCCTCGTTTGGTTGAACATCGACGCACAAGCAAGACCGTTCACCTTCGACCCACGGCAATCGCCGCCGCCAAGGCCTGAAACAAAACTCCCCATTCAACCCGGTATCAGACCGGGCGGTCCAGTTGACCACCTTGGCAGACCTTACTCGGATCGCCCGTTTGCGGCCAGCGGTCCTAGATCGTGATTGGCTGGTACGAAGACAATCGCGCCTGTTGAATAGGATGCCTTTCGTACCAGTTTGCGAATGTCGTTTATTGCTAAAAGCTGCCGTAAGCGGGAGCGGTCAATAGCGACCGGTTTACACCCCAAAGCGGACAATCGACGTATTTATGTCCGTTGTTGGAGGTAAAGCGGACATAAAAATTGGGACGGCTAATGTCTGTTCATGACCCAGGCTGTGTGAAAACGCGGACATCGAGACCAGTTGCGCAACAATAGAATCTAGAAGGTAACGAGGACGACTCATTGTTGCGGCGGAAGCCCACACCACGAATCAATATTTCGTCTCGGCGTCCAAAAAATAGTTT
>JAPUHN010000221.1 GCA_027297685.1 Alphaproteobacteria bacterium
TGGGTGCCGCTATAGGTCAGCCGGGCGACAGCGCGGTCGCCGGTCGCAATGATGTCCTCGATGTGGTTGTGGAAATCGGGAAAGGCGTCGCGGATTGTCTGCATATAGCCCAAAAAGCCTTCATGACCGGTGACGTGCAGGCCGATGGAGCCGCGAAAATCGATATCGGCGGTGAGGATCGCGCGCGCCGTCTCCTCCGACCAGGTATTCCACATGACGTTGTAGAACGTCTCGACAAGCGCCCGGTTGGCCTCGGCTGACATCCTTCCCTCCTGCAATACGGCGAATTGCCGTTTTCCAGCATGGCCAAACCGCGGCGACATGAGAAGCCTTTTCGGCGATTTGTGTTGCCGCGGGCACGCATCGCGCCTAAGCCGTTCGGCTAAGCAACGACGGAAACGCTACCGATGACGATTGGAACGGTAAAATTCTACGACAGCGCCCGTGGATTCGGCTTCATCTCACCGGAAGACGGCTCCGACGACGTGTTCGTTCACATCTCGACTGTGGAACGGTCCGGGCTGGGTTATCTAAGCGAAGGCCAAAAGGTCGAATTCGAGACCGAATCCGCCGATTCGCTCGGGGCGCGCGGCCCAAAGGCGGTCAACCTCTTCGCGGTCGAAGACTAAGCCAACTTGATAATCCGGACGGCAGGGCCAATGGCTGGCATTCGATTTACCCATAGCCCCTCGGCGCAGCCCCGTCTGGGGCCGGTGAATTGGACCGGGCTGTGGACGCTGTACAAAAAGGAGCTGCTGCGGATGCGCTCGGTCTGGCTGCAGACGCTGTTGGCGCCGGTTGTCTCGACGCTTCTGTTTCTGGTGATCTTTGTCGCCGTCTTCCGGCGCAATCCCGACTATTTGACGGGAATCTCGTTCGTCGAATTCATCGCGCCGGGGTTGATCCTGATGGCGGTGATGCAAAACGCGTTCGCCAATACGTCGTCGTCGTTGCTGATCGGCAAAGTCTCCGGCACGGTCGTCGATATACTGATGGCGCCGTTGCGGCCGAGCGAGCTTGTCGCCGCCTATGCGGGCGCCGCGGTCACCCGCGGCATCGTCGTCGGCTGCGCCGTTTGGGTGTTTATCCTGCCGTTCGGCGCCGTAACGCCGGATAACTGGCCGCTCACCATTTTATTTGCGGTCGCGGCGGCGCTCGTGTTCGCCCTGCTCGGCCTGGTGACCGGCGTTTTTGCTACCCGCATGGAACATGTCGCCGCCGCCAGTGGGCTCGTGGTCGCGCCTCTGACCATGCTCGCCGGCACCTTCTATTCGGTGTCGCTGTTGCCCGATCCAATTCGGCTTGCGAGCTTCTTCAACCCGGTGTTCTACCTGATCGACGGCTTTCGCTACGCCGTCACCGGGCGCACCGAAGCCGCGCCGATCCTGGCGGTGCTGGTGACCATCGCGCTGGCGGTTATATTTGGCGCTGTCTGCGTTCGGATGTTCGCGGTGGGGTATCGACTGAAGGATTGAATCGCCTAAATTCAGCGCGCTATTTCTTGCCGAACAGTCTGGCCAGAATGCTCGGCCGGTTCATGCGCTCAAAATATTTCTGGTGATAGTCTTCACCTTCCCAGTACGTCCCCGCCGATTCGATCGCAGTGACGATCCCAGCCGTGTGTTTGCCTGATCCTGCCAGCGCCTCTTTCGAGGCCCGGGCCACGGCCTGTTGTTCGTCATCGTGGTAGAATATGACCGAGCGATATTGGCTACCGATGTCGGGCCCTTGACGGTTCTGCTGCGTCGGATCGTGAATTTCCCACAAAATATCGAGCAATTGATCATAGCTGACCGTCTCCGGGTCGAAGTCGATGTGGACGACTTCGGCATGGCCGGTGGTGCCGTTACAGACCTCCAGATAGGTCGGCTTCGGTTTGCCGCCCCCCATATATCCGACCGACGTGGCGGTGACGCCGTCGACCTCATCGAACACATGCTGCGGATGCCAAAAGCACCCGGCGCCGAATGTTGCCTTTGCCATTTTCTGTCCTTTCGCGGAGACCTCGCTTGCAGTCATAGTTGTGTATCGCCAAACGTTTGGCAATGGGACGGGCAAATTTCCATAACTTAAATAACATTGAAATATTGTAATATATTCACATATACACACGTGATATGATATTTATCGAATTTTACTCATTAAGCACCAATTTGGGAGCCAAGCCATGTCCGCCCTTAAAGACGCAGTCGAAACCATGCAGAACGAACTGCGTGCCAACCCCGATAAGGCGGTTGCGACGTTCGTCGCCGATTCCAGGCAGGTCCAGGGGCTGCAGAGCGAAACCAAGATCCGCAATTTCACCATAACCGTTGACGAGCCGGAAAGCCTTGGCGGCACCGACACGGGACCCAACCCGGTCGAGCTCATCCTTGGCGCGCTCGCGTCATGCCAGGAAATCACCTACCGGGCGTTTGCCGAAGCGCTGGAGATACCGCTCGACAACGTATCGGTCAGAATTGAAGGCGATCTCGATCTGCGCGGTTTCTTTGCCGTCAACGACAATGTACGCGCCGGCTTTCAGGATATTCGAGGCGTTGTCGAACTCGACAGCTCCGCCAGCGAGGAGGAATTGGCGCAATTGAGGAAAATCGTCGATGCCCACTGCCCGGTCCTCGACATTCTGCGGAAGCCGGTCCCGGTATCGCTGGAAGTTAACCACCAATCGCGAACGGAAACGAACGTCACCGCGCAAACCTTCTCCCACGCGCTTTAGTTCCTCACGCCGGAGTAGGTTCTAAGCCGGCGCCATTTCCGTCACGATCGCCGCCCGGCCTGCCGGCAGCAGCGAGACGCCCTTCGCCTTGAGCGCCGCCAGCGCGGTTTGGTTCACTGCGTAGCGGGTCAGGTAGTAACGCCTGCTCGGTACCCAGTAACGCAAACCGATGACGATGCCGCCGAAATTGAAGTCGTGGATGCCGATCTGTGGCGCCGCTCCTTCTGCCAAGCCATCAAATCTCGACAACGCGTCCTTGATGGCGGCGATCGCCACTTCGGGGTCGTTTTGCGATTCGATGACCAGTTGGGACTCGACGATGCGATGGGCGTCCGAATTCACCAGAATCTCGCCAACGATTTGGCGGTTGGGAATTATGATTCGCTCATCGTCCTCGCCAATCAACGTCGTCGTCGACAGGGTCACTTCATCGGTCACCCCGCTCACGCCGCGCACTTCGATGGTATCGCCGACGACGAACGGTCGCGTCAAAATAATCACCAGACCGGCGCCATAGTTGGACAGCGGTCCCGCCAGTGCAAAGGACAAACCGAAAGCGGCGGCGCCGGCGAGCGCGACCAGCGGCGCAATGTCGATGCCAAAGTTGCTCAGCGTGATAATCACCACGATGACGACAATCAAAATCTTTGCCGAGTTGCCAAAGAACCGCGACAAGGTGATGTCAATTTTCCTGAGTTCGCACAGGCGCATGACCCGCCGCCCAGTCCACTTTGCCACCTTGAGGCCGATCAACAGGATGACCAGCGCCCCGAGCAATTGCAGCCCATAAGCGACCCCAAACTCGACAGCAATATCGATCAGACGTGTGACTGTTTGAATTTGTTCTTCCACCATTCCCTCCTGCCTATCGGCACTTACACGCCATGTGTCATAGCCTATGCTGGCGCAGGACCCCACTGTTACCGGCTAGTTAAAGTTCTCCCATTAACGGCCAAATACGCGAATGTGTGAATTCTCCTTGAATCCATCTCGGCGGCGGGCGATTTAAACTCATAATGACCCTTTTCATACGTGGCCAGCTGCAAGCGCTAGCGCCGTCCCTCAGGTCTGCCTGGAGATAGTTATCAGTTACGTGGTTTTCATCGAAGCCGGCGTGGGACTCGCGCTTTTGCTTTTTGCCGCTGATTACCTGGTTCGCGGCGCGGTCGCGATCGCGCGTCAAAGCGGCGTATCGCCGCTGATCATCGGGCTAACGATTGTCGCGGTCGGCACGTCGGCGCCGGAATTCGTCACCGCGCTGGCGGCTTCGCTGTCCGGCGCGAGCGATATGGCAATCGGCAATGTCGTCGGCAGCAACATCGTCAACATGCTGCTTATTTTGGGCATCGCCGCAATGATCCGCCCGATTAACGTGCGCGCCAAAGTCATTGCCCGCGACGCCATGATGGTGGTCGGCGCGACGGCGCTTTTCGTCGCCATCGGCGTCACCGGCGGGTACAACCAATGGCAAGGCTCCCTCCTGTTGTTTTGCCTGTTCGGATATTTGTATCTAACCTACAAGGCCGAGAGGGTGGCGAATAAACAAGAGGCATTGCACGCACGCGAAGCCGACGATGTCGGCGGTGTGCCGGGGCGCCCGTGGGTCGCCGTTGTTTTCCTGGTCGGCGGCATGCTCGGCATCATTGTCGGCGCCAAGCTACTGGTGGATGGCGGCCTGGGTATTGCCCAAGCGTTCGATGTATCACGGACGATCGTCGGGCTCACCCTGATCGCGATCGGCACCAGCTTGCCAGAGCTCGCCATCGTCATCGTCGCCAGCTGGCGCGGTCATAGCGACATTGCGTTGGGCAATGTGCTCGGAAGTAATATTTTCAACTTACTGGGTATTACCGGCGGGGTCGCCATGATCACACCGCTCGATATGCCCGTGGAGATTATGAGTTTTGACATCTGGGTTCTGCTCGGCGTGACCATCTTGCTGCTGCCGTTGATGATCACGGAAAACAAAATCAGCCGCCTCGAAGGCCGGCTCCTCGTCGGGCTTTATATCGCATACCTGGCAGCCCAACTGGAACCGGTGCGCCAACTATTTACCTAGAGCGGTGTGCAGCCAGATGCACAGTTTCGACATTTCAAGTAGTATCAACGACTCGAAACGACTGGCGGCCGGCACGCGCAGCACCCTTTCGGACGCCGTAAATTTTGTGATCGAACGACGCTGAATTGCCATGACGACATCGGAACAAGCCGACCTTGAACTCGCTGCGGACGCAGCCGGCGCCGGCCATGTTGGCCTTGACGCCTTGCGCGCGGCCCTTCCCACATTGCCGGCAACACCCGGCGTATATCGCATGCTCGATAGCGCCGGCGACGTTCTTTACGTCGGCAAGGCCCGCAACCTTAAACGGCGGGTTACCAGCTACACGCAACTCGCTCGGTTGCCGATCCGCCTCCAGCGGATGGTCGCGCAAACGTCGGCGCTGGAAGTCGTCACGACCCATACCGAAGCCGAAGCGCTGCTGCTCGAAGCGAACCTCATCAAGCGCTTGGCGCCGCGCTACAATGTGTTGCTGCGCGACGATAAGAGCTTTCCCTATATCCTGCTCACCAGCCAGCTAAACCGTAATATTCTCAAAACCGGCGCCGAACCGCGGAAGCAACGGCGTCGGGCGCAGGCCGACACCGCACCGCGCTCCAAGGGTGCGGGCCCCAGTCCGGCCGAATGGGTCGGCGTCACCAAATACCGTGGCGCGCGCACGGCCGAAGGTGAGTATTTCGGACCTTTTGCTTCAGCAGGCGCTGTTAACCGCACGCTCAATGCGCTCGAGCAGGCGTTTCTGTTGCGCAGTTGTTCCGATGCCGTGTTCTCGGGGCGCACACGCGCCTGTCTCAAATACCAGCTCAAACGCTGCAGCGGTCCCTGTGTCGGCCATATTTCGGCGAAAGACTATGGCGCGTTGGTCCGGCAAGCCCGAAACTTTCTCGGTGGTCAGTCGCGTGAAGTACAAGACAGCATCGCCGCGGACATGCAAGCGGCGAGCGACAATCTCGAATTCGAGGCTGCCAGCCGGTTCCGCGACCGCATCCGCGCGCTAACGCAAATTCAGGCCCACCAGGACATCAACGTCGAAAACCTCAAGCTGCCGGAAGCCGATGTCATCGCCGCCTGGCAAATCGCAGGGCAAACGTGCATCCAGGTTTTCTTTTTTCGGGACGGGCGCAATTACGGCAACCGCGCCTACTATCCACGCCACGATAAATCGGTGGAAGTGATCGAGGTGCTCACCGCTTTTGTCGGTCAGTTCTATGAGGACAAACCACCGCCGCGCGTGGTGCTGCTCAGCCACCAACTGCCAGAACATGAACTGCTCTCGGCGGCGCTAACCGTCCGCGCCGATCATAAAGTGGTCGTCACCCATCCGATTCGCGGGGCGCGGCGTAAACTTGTACGGCACGCCCTCGACAATGCCCGCAACGCCATGCAACGCCGGTTGGCCGAAAAAGCGAGCAATCAGAAACTGCTGGAAAAGGCGGCGGAACTTTTCGGCCTCGACCCGCCGCTGGCCCGCATCGAGGTCTACGACAACTCACACGTTAGCGGCCAGCATGCCATCGGCGCAATGATCGTCGCCGGCCCGGATGGTTTCATCAAGGGCGCCTACCGCAAATTCAACATGAAAGGCGCCGCCGACAGCAAGAACGACGGTTACGCGCCCGGCGATGATTACGCGATGATGCGCGAGATGCTGACCCGCCGCTTCGCCCGCGCGATCAAGGAGGATCCGGATCGTTCTGCCGGACAATGGCCTGATCTGATCCTGATCGATGGCGGTCAGGGCCAATTGAGCGCGGCCCTTGGTGCCCTGGAAGAACTGGGGATCAACGATGTCGCCGTCGCCGCGATCGCCAAGGGTCCGGAACGCGATGCCGGCCGTGAGCGATTTTTTACTGCCGAGCGCGAGCCCTTTTCGCTGCCGCCGCGCGATGCGTTGCTATATTATCTGCAGCGATTGCGCGACGAAGCGCACCGGTTTGCGATTGGCACCCATCGGGCGAAGCGTTCGAAAGCAATCACCAGCAACCCGCTCGACGAGATTCCGGGAGTCGGCGCCAAGCGAAAACGCGCCCTGCTAACGCATTTTGGATCGGCTCGGGCGGTCGCCCGTGCCGGGCTCGAGGATCTCGAAGCGGTCGACGGTATTAGCGGCACCGTCGCAAGAACGGTTTATAATCATTTTCATAGCGATGGCTGATCATCACCCGATCGGCCCGATTTACCGAACGGCGACCCAACATTATGACGATACCCAACATTCTCACGCTGCTCCGTGTCGCAATAATCCCGATAGTTGTGGTGTTACTGATCGGCGGAAAATCCGACGCCGTTCGGTGGTGGGCGTTCTATTTATTCGTTGCTTCGGCGGTGACCGATTATTTCGACGGTTGGCTGGCGCGCATGCTCAATCAGGAGAGCGACTTCGGCCGTCTGTTCGACCCAATCGCCGACAAGTTACTCGTCGCCGCTGTCTATTTTGCGCTTGTTGACACCGGGATAATCGCTGGGTGGAACGTGTTGGCGGTCATCCTCATCGTAAGCCGCGAACTTTTGGTGTCGGCGCTGCGCGAGTTTCTCGCCGGACGCGGCGTCACAATGCCATCGAGCCGGCAGGCCAAGTACAAGACAACAGTGCAACTTGTGACCGCGGCAGCGCTTATAGTCAGTCCGTTGTTCGAACCGGTGATCGTGCAAGTCGCCCTCATCGGACTATGGCTGGCGGCCACTTTGACGATCTCGAGCGGTTATGGATATTGGATGCGCGCAGGCGAACATATTACCGCCCGGGCCGATAAGGCAGGGGAATAATTCCATGCACGTCATGGGTTTGACGGGTTGGAGCGGCAGTGGCAAGACGACGCTGCTTGTTGAGATGGTCACTCTGATCACCAGCCTCGGCTACTCCGTTTCCACCGTCAAGCACGCCCACCATGCCTTCGACGTCGACCAGCCGGGTAAGGATTCGCACCGCCATCGCACCGCCGGCGCCTCCGAAGTCCTGGTTGCGTCGGCCAACCGCTGGGCGCTGATGCACGAATTGGCCGGCGCGCCGGAGCCCGATCTCGACCAACTTCTCAGCCACATTTCGCCGGTCGACCTGGTCCTTGTCGAAGGCTACAAACACCACGCCCACGACAAGATCGAAGTACACCGCCCCTCTCTTGGGCAGCCGGTAATCGCGCCAACGGAACCCTCGGTGATCGCCATCGCCTGCGATAGCCCACCGGCCGGTGCGGACGACCTCGGCGTTGTCCTGCTCGACCTCAACGACCCGGCGGCGATTGCACAATATATCCTTTCGGTCTGCGGCCTCGACGCCAACCGGCGCGCACCGCTAGAAACAGCCGGATAACGTCATGGTCCAACTGCGCGACGACTGCTTTGTCAACGACGGCACATTGATGCCGGCAGATACCGCGCTCGAAATATTACTCGACCGGTTGCATCCGGTCGTCGGAACCGAAACCGCTGCGCTACGCGCCGCCGCGGGCCGGATCGCCGCAGCGGATGTCGTGGCGACACGCGATGTGCCACCCCACGACAACTCGGCAGTCGACGGGTTCGCGGTCTATTTCGACGATCTGTCGGCGGCCGCCGACACGCGCCTTCCCCTCGCCGGCCGGGCGGCGGCCGGGCATCCGTTGGGGCGCGGCCAAAAACGCGGTGAAGCGGTGCGAATCTTTACCGGCGCACCGATGCCCGCAGGTGAGGATGGTGGCGAAGATGGCGGGCCCGATACGGTGCTGATGCAAGAAGATTGCACGGTCGAACATGACGCCGACGGCGAACACGTGATCATCCCCGTAGGCATCGGCAAAGGCGCCAACCGGCGTAGCCGCGGCGAGGACGTCCGCGCCGGGGCGACGGTATTGACGGCAGGTCAGCGGCTCCGTCCGCAGGAAATAGGCCTGGCCGCATCTATCGGCTTAACCTCGTTGACCGTTTATCGGCCGCTCCGCGTCGCCATCATGTCGACCGGCGACGAGATATACGAGCCGGGAGCCGATTTACCGTCCGGCGGCATTTATGACGCCAATCGGTATAGCTTGCTCGCGCTGCTCGATGCTCTGGGCTGCGAAGTGACCGATCTCGGCATTTTGCCGGACGATCGCGCGGCAATCGGTGACACCCTGCGCTCGGCCGCCGAGCACCACGACACGTTGATCACCTCGGCCGGGATGTCGGTGGGCGAGGAAGATCACTTATCGGCCACGGTCTCAGCGCTCGGCCAGCTACATTTTTGGAAACTCGCTATCAAACCCGGACGCCCCGTCGCCCTCGGCCAGATCGGCCGTGCGGCGTTCATCGGCCTGCCCGGTAACCCGGTGGCGATGATGGTGACATTTCTGCGCTTGGCACGGCCAGCACTACTGCGTCTAGCCGGCGCCACCGATCTCGAGCCGCATCTGTATAAAGTCCAGGCCGGGTTCGATCACACCAAAAAGCCGGCGCGGCGCGAATATATACGGGTTCGCCTGGCGACCGGCGAAGACGGCAATCTGGTCGCCCACAAATTCCCACGCGAGGGCGCCGGTATCCTGACCTCGCTGGTCGAGGCCGACGGTCTGGTTGAATTGTCGGAGGACACGACCCAATTGACAAAAGGTACGATGGTGGATTTTCTGCCATTTACGGAAGTGAGCAGATGAAAGTTCTATATTTCGCCTGGTTGCGGCAGCGCATCGGGGTCGCCATGGAGGAAATCGAACTGCCCGACGACGTCGACGACGTCGGCGATTTGGTCGGTTGGTTGACCGCAAAGGGACCCGGTTACGCAAAAGGCTTTGCCGAGCCGCAAGTCATCCGCGCCGCCGTCAACTTCGAGTATGTGCCGTTCGATCACAAACTTTCGAACACCGACGAGGTAGCGTTTTTCCCGCCGGTGACCGGCGGGTAGCGTGGTAATCTGGCAATATGATTAAGGTCCAACAGGATAATTTCGATGTCGGCGCAGAGCTCGCCGACCTGACGGCCGGCAACTATGGGATCGGTGGGGTTGTCAGTTTCGTCGGTCTCGTGCGCGACTTGATCGACGTCGACGGCCGCGACGCCGCGCTGCGGGCGATGACCTTGGAGCACTATCCGGCGATGACCGAAAAGAAACTCGCCGAAATCGAAGCCGAAGCCCGATCACGCTGGCCACTCGAAGCCAGCCTGATCATTCACCGTTACGGACGGCTCGAGCCGGGTGAACAGATCGTTTTTGTTGCCTGCGCGGCAGCCCATCGCCAGGCGGCATTCGACGCCTGCAACTTTCTCATGGATTGGCTCAAGACCGACGCGCCATTTTGGAAATTGGAAGAAACCGACGCCGGCGAGGGCTGGGTCGACAGCCGCGAAAGCGATGACGAAGCCGCCGCGCGCTGGCAAATCAAACCAGATCGGGCCGCCGAATGAGCATCAATCTGCAATCGACGATCACTTGTCCCCATTGCGGACATAAACAATCTGAGATCATGCCCACCAACAGCTGACAGTATTTCTACGATTGTCGCTCGTGCAGCGAAGTTTTGAAGGCTCAGCCGGGCGATTGCTGCGTGTTCTGTTCCTATGGTGACGTGCACTGCCCGTCCGTCCAGCAAGACGGTTCGGCGAGCGCCGGGTAACAAAAAGGCGCCCGGAGGGGCGCCGTTTTCGATAGATAATATTTCGACTATTCGGCGGCGACCGCAACCGGGCGACCGTTTACCAGGTCGTCATAATCGGTCATCAGCGTTTTGGTGATGGTGCCAACTTCGAATGTGTAATCGCCAGCAATGTCGGAAATCGGTGTGACTTCCGCCGCTGTGCCGGTGACAAACATCTCGCTCGCATCGCCCAACTCTTCCGGCATGATCGCACGCTCGATCACTTCATAGCCGCGTTGCTGCGCTAGTTTTATGACCGAGCGGCGGGTGATGCCATCGAGAAAACAATCGGGGGTCGGCGTGTGTATTTTACCGTCGATGACCAGGAAAATATTGGCCCCCGTCGTCTCGGCGAGCTGCCCGCGCCAGTCGAGCATCAGCGCGTCTGAACAGCCGTTGGCCTCGGCGGCGTGCTTCGACAAGGTGCAGATCATGTACAGGCCGGCAGCCTTGGCGTGAACAGGCGCTGTCAGGGGGTCGGGCCGGCGATAGATCGCCCAATCCAGTTTGATACCCTTCATACGCGCTTCCGGCGTAAAATAGGCCGGCCACTGCCACGCCGCGATCGCGACATAGACATCGCACTTTTGCGCCGATACGCCCATCTGTTCCGGCCCGCGCCAAGCGAAGGGGCGAATATAGGCATCCGGCACGCCAGTATTCTCAAAGGTCTCCCGGCACACGTCGTCGAGTTCGGCAACTGTGAAGGGCACCTGAAAACCAAGTGCCTCACCCGACGAATGCAGGCGCTGGTTATGCGCGGTTAATTCGTAAATCTCGCCGTTATAGGCCCGCATACCTTCGAACACGCATGATGCGTAGTGCAATGCATGGTTCAGAACGTGCAATTTGGCCTCACGCCAAGGAACAAACTCGCCGTTGAACCAAATTACGCCATCGCGATCGT
Organism: Alphaproteobacteria bacterium; assembly: GCA_027297685.1. Lineage (GTDB taxonomy): Bacteria > Pseudomonadota > Alphaproteobacteria > UBA6615 > UBA6615 > JAPUHN01. The sequence continues at coordinate 11,268 of JAPUHN010000221.1, forward strand.
CGTAAGGCACTTCATGCATGATCCCAGCCTTTTGACATATTCGTACGTTTTCCTTCATCTCTGAGACATATTATTACCCCATAGACTTGCAACGAGTAACATTTCCCGCTAATTAAGTCAACATGACTGACCTTAAATCCAGCAGCAATCCGCTGTTCCTACGCGAAGAAGACCTGCGACAGGGGATTGAGTTGCTGTTCTACGCCTACCGCGATTTCACGGCCGAACCCGACGCTATTCTGACCAAATGGGGGCTCGGGCGAGCGCACCACCGGGTGATCTACTTTGTCGGCCGCAATCCAAATATTACCGTCACCGAACTGCTGGCAATTCTGAAGATTACCAAGCAGAGCCTGTCGCGAGTGCTCGGTACGCTCATCGAGGACGAATTCATCAACCAGCGCGCCGATCCGTCCGACCGGCGGCGCAAATTGCTGACGCTCACCGAAAAAGGCCGGGAGCTTGAACGTGAACTTACGACAACGCAAATGGCCCGGTTCGCCCGCGCCTACCGGGAAACCGACGCCGAAGCGGTAGAAGGATTCCGACGGGTGTTGAGCGGAATCATTAATCCGGAAGACCGAGCCCGTGTGCGCCCCCGGCAGCGAACCGGTAGCGGCCGAGGTTAGCCCGTTATGCGCCGTAGAACACGTCTCTCCCCGGTTGCTTCTCTCCAGTACCGCATGGTTGGGCCACCCCGGTGGGGTATGATTGACGCCAGCGAAATGCCCCGGCATTGATTTGTCACAATGCGGTTCGATCTCTTTGGCCGCGAAGCGGGAGCGAAGTATACTCTCACACGATGGACGACACGCCCCATATCCTGGTCGTTGACGATGACACGCGATTGCGCGAACTATTGCGGAAATTTCTCACGGAGAATGGGTTCCGCGTGACCACATCGGCCGACGCCGCCGAGGCACGTCAATTGCTGACCTCGCTCGAGTTCGACCTCGTTGTGCTGGACGTCATGATGCCGGGCGAGTCGGGTTTTGAACTTACCAGCGGACTGCGCGAGTTCAGTGTCGTGCCGATCCTGCTGCTGACGGCGATGGGCGAGCCCGAAGACCGCATCGACGGTCTCGAACGCGGCGCCGACGACTATTTAACCAAACCGTTCGAACCGCGCGAGCTATTGGCCCGTATTCGCTCAATCTTGCGCCGCGCGGCGCCGCGGGCCGACAAATCTGAAATCGTTCTGGGCGACCACCTGTATGACCCGGTTCGCCAACAACTGCTCGGGCCCGATGGGCTCGTTCGATTAACCGGCGCCGAAGCGCGCCTCCTGCAGGTCCTGGCGGCCAACCCGGGCCATCCAATCAGCCGCGAAGCGTTGCAGCGGCAAAGCCGGCTTGGCGGCACCATTCGTGCGGTCGACGTGCAAGTCACCCGATTGCGCCGTAAGATCGAACCGAATCCAAAAATACCGCGCTATTTACAAACCATTCGGGGACAGGGCTACGTGCTATGGCCCGATTAGACGACGTCTATAGGCCGGCACGTTCGGTCCGGCTGGCAATCAAGCGGACGCTGCCGCGTGGCCTATTGGGCCGTTCGCTCTTGATCATCATCGTCCCGTTGGTGGTCTTGCAAGTGGTCAGCGGTATCGTCTTTTACGATCGTCACTGGGCGAACGTCAGCCGCCACCGCGCCAACGCGCTGGCGGGCGATGTGGCAATGCTGACGGAACTGTTACGCGATTTCGAGCCGGGAATCAGGAGAAACGAGGTGTTTGGCATGGCCCATCGCACGCTCGACCTGATTGTGCGGTTCGAACGCGACGAAATCTTGCCGAACGAAATCGTCAAGCCTGCGGGCAACTTGCAAAAAACGTTGAGCCGATCGCTCGAACAGATCGTGCAGCGTCCATTCGTCATCGATACGGAAACCGAGCGCCGGCGGGTTCTGATCGCCGTCCAACTTCTCGATGGCGTCCTTCATGTTTCCGCCAATGCCGAACGGCTGATCAGTTCGACAACAAAGATCTTTATTATGTGGATGATCGGGACGTCGCTGATTCTATTCGGCGTCGCCACCATTTTTATGCGCAACCAGGTCAGCCCCCTGCGCCGCTTGGCCTCTGCCGCCGAAAATTTTGGCAAGGGCCGGGATACGCCAAATTTTAAACCTTCC
>JAPUHN010000222.1 GCA_027297685.1 Alphaproteobacteria bacterium
ATGACCCACGCCGAGACGGTGTCGTACTCGAAGGTATTGGTCGAAGATGGCACCAACGCCATTTTGGGCGCCCATATCGTCGGCCATGGCGCGGAAGAGATCATCCACTTGTTCGCCATGACCATGAAACACGGTCTCGGCACCGCGGCCTTGACCGACATGGTGTACGCCTATCCCACCTTCGCCTCGGACATCAAATTCATGGTGTGAGCTCGGGCCGCCACGTCTTGTAAACTGAATCAGCGAGCCAGATAGAAGTCAGCTGGTTAAATCCGTCGGGATCCTCCCAATAAGGAGAATGACCAGCGTCACCAAACATAACTGCTGGTGCGCCAGGCACATAGGCCGCGACCTCACGCACCATCTCGGGCGGGAAGAACAGATCATGCTCGCCAACGACAAACATGGTGGTGGTGTCATAACCGTCGAAATTATCCGGCGACAATGAGGCATCGGGTGCGGATAATCGCGTGCGCCAAGCGGGGTCGAATCCGGTGTTGAAGGCGCCCAACTGCTCGTAGAGCGCAAACAGTTCCGGCTCACGGTCGCGATAGCCTGGCGCAAAGGCGCGGTCGGGTAGTTCAATGGTGTTCGCCGCCTCATATTTGCGCAGACGGGCGCGCAAGTCCGGTGTGGTGATCCCACCCAGAGTCGAACACAGCATCAGTCCGGCGACACGCTCTGGCGCGGCGAGGGCAAACCGCAGACCAATTATGCCGCTCATCGATTGGCAGACGATGGCGGCGCGTTCGACATTGCAGACATCCAGTACAGCCCCAATATCATCGACCATGTGGTCGATCTGAAACGCTTCGGGATCGCAGCGCGACCGTCCGAAGGCACGCAGGTCGAAAACGATGACGCGATGATCCGGCGTAAAATGCGCGACCTGGCGCCACCAATTGGCCGCGTTGCCGGCGCGGCCATGTAAAAACAACAGCGCCGGTCCGTCACCGTGCGCCTCGTACCAAATGTCCGCACCGGGCCGGTTTAGGATTGGCATCGACAGAGCCTACTCGGGATAACTGTCTTCGGCGCGCGCTGCGTGCGCCAACTCCACCAGCGCCGCCCGTGCCTCGTCAGAATTGTTGATCACGACGGCGAAATCCAGGCGGGCGTCGGCGTCGTTGCGGCTCAGGTCGATCCCTTCAGGGTCGACACCGGTCAGGCGCCAGTCCATTCCCGGCCGGCCAATCAGATTGTGGGCATACAGGTTCACGGATTCGGAATGATCGGTGTTCATGTGCGCAATTATGTCAGGCTCGGCAGTGGCCAAATCGTTCGACTGGGCGGTATCGAACATGACGTCGGCGCGGTCGAGAGTGTGGATATTACCGAAACCACCGACAAAGTGAACGCTATCGACTGCCACGCGGTAGAGCCGGAAATCGGTGAACTGGGCGAAGGTTTGGGCCGAAGCATGGCGCGCGAGAAAGCGGTTCCTCAACAACGGATCGTCGCAAAGCTCGGCCCGCCCGACCACCGATGCCCGCCCCAGTGCAATCGCGTCGCGGCTCGATTTCGCAAACAACAGCGATACCCGACCGTCGGCGGCAATATTGCGGCTGTGGCGCGCCAAATCGGAAAGCAGCAATAGCGGTGCGGCGTCATGGCCGCACGCGGTCAAGGCAAGGCTGGCGTAGGGCCCGCCACCGGTTTCAACATCCAGGGTGGCCAACGTCGCTTGCCGCACGGTGCGGATCAATCGGCGGGCGACCCAGCCCGGTTCCTTGTCTCGATCGTCAATCGCCATAGCGGCGCGGAGACTAAAGCAGTGTCCAGCCAGATTGAACCTCCAGGTCGGATAATTCCCTAGAGCAGCGTTTGCACGGCCAAATAGGTCCGTACTAGCGAGATTTTGTATCAGCCGCCCGATGCGCGCCGGCACCCGATGGGCCGCGCGATCCGGCGGCTTCGACCACCGCCACGATCTCAACGCGGCCGGCGCGTTCGAAGATCAGGGTCAGGGGAATGTTCGATTCTTTGATCAGCTGCGCGCGCAGACCGATCAGCATGACGTGTTTTCCGCCTGGTGCGAGTACGACTTCGCCGTTCGCCGGCACCTCGATGCCCCCTTGCACCGGTCGCATTCTCATAACGTCGCCGTCGCGAATCAAAGCGTGCAACGACGCCACATCGGCCCTATCCGATTCGACGCCGATCAGACGGTCTGGCTGATTGCTATCGTTTCTAATTCTCAAAAACACGCCGCCGGCCTTTTGCGATGGCGCGGTGGCGCGCGACCACGGGTGGACGACGGTCAACGGACCCTGCTTGTGCTCGTGGGCCTGCGCCAGCACCGAACCGCTGGCTGCCACGGTGAGAATCACCATGACGGCGAGGCTCCTGTTAAGCGGCATCGATAGCTCCCGCAGCTTAGCTGCGCATATGTCGGCGGATAATGGAGGCCATTTCTTCCGGCGATGTACCGTACCGGAACAAAGCAACGACATTTCCTTCCGGATCGAGCAAATAGATGAACGATGTATGGTCCATCAGGTAGTAGGTGTAATTCGGATCTTCGACCCGCCTGTAAAAGATACGGTACGAGTCAGCGACTTCTTTGATCTGCTCAACCGTGCCGGTCAGCCCGATCAGCTGCTCGTGGAACAACGGCACGTACTCGGCGAGTTTCGCCGGCGTATCGCGCTCCGGGTCGATCGTGATCATCAACGGTGTGACCGCGACGGAATCGGTACCCAACTCATCGAGCGCCAGGGCGATATCACCCAGCTCGGTCGGACAAACGTCGGGACAAAACGTGTAGCCGAAGAAAATGAGAGTAAAGTTGCCGAGATAATCGCGCTCGGTGACTTGGCGACCCGTATGGTCAGTCAGCGTAAACGGTCCGCCGATTTCCACGCTGGTGATTAATCCGCTGGGCAACTTGGTGACGTCGCCGTCGCGAATTACCAGCCATTCAGCCATTGCAGCGGCGGCGGCGATGACGACGATGACGAGAAGTATGCCGATGCGGGTTGATTTTTTCATGAATCGAGACTTAACGCCCTCTTTGACCGGTCAGCAATGTGTCGCACGGTCGCAGATTACTCACTTTTCCGTGGGATTCACCGATATGTTCGTGAATTGTGCACCGCAGCGATATCGTTGATGCCATTGAATTTTGCTCCATGATGGCCCAAATCCAGTCGTAAATCCGCCATAATAAGGCAGCACGGTGATCTTGGTCCTGGGGCACTGGCGTGCTGCAAACGATTGTTAAGGATACTCCGATGGCGCAGACAATAGCTTTGGTCGATGACGACCGTAATATACTGACTTCGATATCGATCGCCCTCGAAGCCGAGGGATTCAAGGTAGATACCTATGCCGATGGGGATGAAGCGCTGCGCGGTCTGACCGCCCAGCCCGTCGATCTCGCCGTATTGGATATAAAAATGCCGCGTATGGACGGTATAGAGTTATTGGGCAGATTGCGCAAAAACACAGCGGTACCGGTCATTTTCCTCACTTCGAAAGACGATGAAATCGACGAGGTGATTGGGCTGCGCATGGGCGCGGACGACTACATCACCAAGCCATTCTCCCAGCGCCTGTTGATCGAACGAATCCGCGCCGTGCTGCGACGGGCCGAAGCCGATGACACGATCGAAGAAGGAGATAGTAAAATAATTCGACGCACCGGGCTGGTCCTCGACCCCAACCGCCACCGCTGTATGTGGCGCGAACGCGAGGTTGCGTTGACGGTGACCGAGTTTCTCATCCTGCAAGCGTTGGCGCAGCGGCCCGGCCATGTGAAGAGCCGCGACCAGCTGATGGACGCCGCCTATGGCGACAGCATCTACGTCGACGACCGCACCATCGACAGCCACATAAAACGGCTGCGTAAGAAATTTAAAGAGGTGGACGTTGAGTTCGCCCAAATCGAAACCTTGTACGGCATAGGCTACCGCTACAAGGAAAACTGAGCGAGCGGCAGCGGCGAACGCCGTTCTTGGGGGAGTCGAGCACACTGGACGCCCGAACCGGATACGAGAGCGATACCGACGCGGCTGGGGCAACTGCCAAGGAGCGGGTCCCCCGTCGCGGCCGTGCAGCCAGAGCGAGCCGGCGCGCGTTGCGGCGATTGCGATGGCTGTTTTTGTGGCTCGCACAGCGGCGCGCCTCGAGGTCCCTGACACGGCGTATATTAGCGATCAACCTGCTGGTCTTGATCGTGCCCATCGGCAGCTTTTTCTTCCTCGACCAATATCAGGAAAGCCTGATCGAAGCTGAAATCGCCGCCTTGCGCATTCAAGGCGAGGTATTTGCCGGTGCGGTGGGCGCCGGCGCGGTCGGCGCATCACCGGGCATCGGCCAACGTATTGAGCCGGTGCGTGCGAATTTGATGCTGCGCCGCCTGACCGAGCCGACCAACACGCGGGCGCGGCTATTCGTGTCGACCGGCGTACTCGTCGCCGACACCCAGTATATTACCCTGTCTCGAGGTTTTGTGCGGGTGCGGGAATTACCACCGCCGGGATCCGAATTAGGGGTGCGGCAGTGGGTGGAGCAAAAAGTCAGCGCCCTGCTCAACTGGCTGCCGGGTCAGAACGATCTGCCGCTTTATCAAGAGTCCAGCCCCTCGAACGCCAACAATTACGTCGAAGTCCAGCGGGCGTTGTTCGGCGATCAAGCCACTGCGGTCAGACGGCACGAATCGGGGGGCATGGTGATCTCGGTCGCGGTACCCGTCCAACGATACCGCCAGGTGGTCGGCGCGCTGATGCTGTCGAAGGGGGGAGAAGAGGTCGAACGCGCGATGCGGGCCATTCGTCTCGATATTCTGCAAGTGTTCGCGGTTGCTTTGGGGGTGACCGTGCTGTTGTCGCTCTATCTCGCAGGAACCATTGCGCGGCCGATCAACCGCCTGGCAGCGGCAGCCGAACGCGTGCGCAAGGGCCATGGACGCCACGCCGTCATTCCTGACTTCTCCGGACGGCGCGACGAAATTGGCGATCTGAGCCGCGATTTACGCGCTATGACCGATACGCTTTGGCAGCGCATGGATGCGATCGAGCGGTTTGCTGCCGACGTCGCCCACGAGATTAAAAACCCCCTGACATCGCTGCGCAGTGCTGTCGAAACGGTTGCCCGCGTCGACGACCCCGAACAGCAGAAGCGGCTGATGTCGATCATTGTCGATGACGTGCATCGGCTCGACCGGTTGATTAGCGATATATCCGACGCGTCACGGCTCGACGCGGAACTAAGCCGCGATCAGCCGACCCTAATCGATGTGCGCAAAGTATTGGAGACGCTGGCCGAAATCGAGCGCGCCGCGGCATCGGGCGATCGTCCCACCGTCGAGGTGCAAATGGAGGCGGATGCCGACCTGATTGTTTGCGCCTCAGAAGGACGCCTCGGTCAGGTGTTCCGCAACATAATTGCTAATGCGATATCGTTCAGTCCGGCGGACAAGAAAATCGGCGTGCGCGCAGAACGGATCACCAGACGCGACGGCGACGTTATCGTGGTTTCGATCGAGGATGACGGACCCGGCATCCCGAAGGAAAATCTCGAATCCATCTTTGAGCGGTTTTATTCCGACCGTCCGATCGAAGGCCCGGACGGTAAAGGCGAAAAATTCGGTACCCATTCGGGGCTGGGCTTAAGTATCTCACGCCAAATCGTCGAGGCCGCAGATGGGCGTGTCTGGGCCGAAAATCGCCACCGCGCCGACGGGGTGGTCTGTGGCGCCCGATTTATTGTCGAATTGCCGGCCGGCGTCCCCGACTAGCGAAATCAACAATTCTAATCCCGGCATGCGTCCAGCACTTTTTGCTGACCAACGATTTACACGTGTCTGCGGCTGGTTGATTTGCCATAATCGATACAACGCCGGCATAGTCATGCGACGGCGGGCAGCGACGATCACCAGAAGGGGGCCAGACCATGCCAATTTCCCGTATAGAATCCCTGGTCTATGGCATTGCCGATATGGCAGCCGGAATTCGTTACTTTGAGGATTGGGGGCTTAAAGCAGTCGAGCAGGGCGAACGCGGCGCGGTGTTCGACACGCCTGCCGGTCAAACCATTCGCCTCCTGCCGATCGACGATCCCTCGCTGCCTGCAGCACCAGATGGCGACAGGTCCACGGCGCGCCAAACCGTATGGGGCGTCGATTCGGTCGACGATCTGGAGGCAATCGGAGCCGAGTTGTCCAAGGACCGCGACGTGGCGCGCGCTTCCGACGGCACGTTGAGTACCTTTGACGACAGTGGATTTTCGATCGGCTTTACGGTGACCCAACCGACAGCGGTCCAGGTCGAGGCGCCGCGGGTGAATCTGAATGAAAATTCGCAACGCTTGAACGAGGTTGTCGAAGCGATTCCGCGAGCGGCGCCGCTTCGGCTTGGTCACGTCGTTTTCAATATCTCCAAAGACGGCGGTGATCGTGCGGTGGCGTTCTATCTCGACAGATTGGGGTTCCGCTTGTCCGATCGCACGCTGACCGGTGGCGATTTCATGCGCTGCGCCGGGTCGCGCGACCACCACAACTTGTTTCTGCTGCAACGCGACGACCGCCCGGCGTTCAACCACGCCGCTTTCGAGGTGCGTGACTTCGATGAAATCATGATGGGTGGAACCTTCATGAGGGGCCGCGGCTGGGAGCCCGAAACCACTCCAGGCCGGCATATCCTGGGCTCGAACCTGTACTGGTATTTCCGCAATCCGTGCGGTGGTAACACCGAATATTTTGCCGATATGGACTGCATGGACAACGATTGGGAACCCCGCATTTGGGATAAAAGTCCTGGATTTGCCCTATGGTCGATCGACGGCCCTGTTCAGCCGTCATCACCCCCGGCCGCCAGTTCGGATTCGTAACCGTCAGCCATTGAGTACGGACCCGTGACGACTGCTCCCCTGGACCGTCCCGACTGCGACGCCGTCGCTGCGGCGGACGCGCTGGTGCCGGCCTTGCAAGCGCGCGTCGCCGAAACCGAGGCGGCCCGATCTATTCCCGCCCAATCGATCGTCGAACTTCGCGCCGCCGGTTTGCTCAAAATGGGGCAACCGCGCTATCTCGGCGGCGGTGAGTTGCCGCTCGATGAGTCTGTCGAAGCGGTGTCACGGTTGGCCCGTGGCTGCGCATCGACGGCTTGGGTATGTGGTGTCTACAACGATCACGCCATTACCATCGGCATGTTCGATCCGCGGGCGGCAGAGGACATCTGGGGCGACAACCCCGATGCGCTGGTCTCGGCCGGGTTCACCCCGTCGGGTACCGTCGAGCGTAGCGAGGGCGGCTGGCAACTCAGCGGCACATGGAGTTGGTCGAGCGGGTGCGACCATGCGGATTGGCTGATGGTGGTGGCGATGTTGCCAGAATCCGACGGCGATGGCGTCGACGCATCGTTCTGCCTGGTGCCCCGCGAGAATGTTCGCATCGACGACAATTGGCGGGTCATGGGCCTTGCCGGCACCGGTTCGAAGAATCTGGTCATCGACGATGCGTTCGTGCCCGATCACCGCACGTATTCGATGGGTGCGACCAGCAACGGTTCTGCGGAGCGGCTGCGCGAAAAGCGCCCGCCGCTATTTTGCCTGCCCCGCACCGCCGCCGTTCCGTTCATGCTGTCGGCGCCGGCGCTCGGCGTCGCGGAAAGCATGTTGGCGTTGCATATTGAAAATCTTGGCGCCCGTGATGGGAGCGGCACTCGCAACGCGCCGGGCGCCCGGATCAGCGGCCTTGCAACCATGCAAATGCATGTCGCCGAAGCCGCTGCCGAAATTGATTGCGCCCGCCTGTTGATGTTACGCGACTGCCGTGAGGCGATGGCGATGATGCGCGAGGGCCGCGCGATGTCGATGACCGAGCGCGCACGAGGACGGCGCGATCAGGCCTATATGGTCACACTGTGCCGGCGCGCGGTCGACCGGTTGTTCACCGCGGCTGGCGGCGGCGGAAATTTTCTCGACAACGAGATGCAGCGCAAGTTTCGCGACATTCACGCTATTAGCGGGCATATAGCGCTAAACTGGGACGTCGCCGGCACCACCTTCGGACGGGTCGCTTTTGGTCTCGATCCGGCGACCCCCCTTATCTAGGGCGTGTATTCGATCCTGCAGGCGCGGGGTAGTCGCGACGGCGGGACCAGCCGTTGGCGGCGACATTCCTGGCCGGTGTTTTTTATGCTGACGAACCTCTTGGCCGCCCAAGCGAAGGCCGAAACGCCGGTCGACTTGGAGCTGGCATTGGCCGTCGACGTATCGCGCAGTATCGATGCCGACGAAGCGCAGCTCCAACGCGAGGGCTATATCAAGGCCTTTCGCAACCCCGAGGTTATCAATGCCATCACAACCGGCATGCTCGGCCGGATCGCCGTCGGCTACTTCGAATGGGCGGGTTTCCGCCATGCCGACATCGTCGTCGACTGGACTGTTATCGATGGTGCGGCCAGCGCCAACGCGTTTGCCGATGCGCTCGCGCACAGAAATCCGATCTCTGCCAGCCGAACCTCGATCAGCGTCGCTATCGACTTCGCGCGGCCCTGGTTCGACAACAACGGTTTCGAAGGCATTCGCCGCGTCGTCGAGGTCTCCGGCGACGGGCCGAACAATTGGGGCGTCTTGTTAACCAACGCCCGCGATCGCGCGGTGGCGGCAGGGGTGA
>JAPUHN010000223.1 GCA_027297685.1 Alphaproteobacteria bacterium
GCACCCGGCCTCCGGGCGTGGTCGAGGGCCCAATCGGCCACGGCACTCTCGACCTGCCGAACGCCGCGGCACGGGCGCACGCGTTGGCGAACCGGCCATTGAAGTTCACGATTACGGGCCCGCATATGCTGTCGAAGACCCTGAAGAACGAGCATTACGCCGACACTGCGGAAATGGCGCTGGCCATTGCCGACGTTTTAGCCGAGCAGGTGAGCCACATCGAAGCGGACGTCGTGCAACTGGACGAAGCAAATTTGCCCGGCCATCCGGACGAGTGGGAATGGGCCGCAGCGGCGATCAACAGGGTTCTCGACGCGGTGCGCGGAACGCCGGCGGTTCATCTGTGCTTCGGCAACTACGGCGGCCAGACGATCCAACAGGGCAACTGGGACAAACTGATCAGCTATCTTAATGCATTGCGCGCCGACCATGTGGTGTTGGAAAACGCCCACCGGCCGGTCGAGGAACTGGCGGCCCTGCGCGAATTGCGCCCCGACCTGGGACTGGGACTGGGGGTCGTCGACGTCAAACGCACGGATGTCGAAAGTGCCGACGATATTGCCCGCGCTTTGGAGCGGGCCGAGCAAATACTTGGCGAAGGACGCGTGCGCTATATCAACCCGGATTGCGGATTCTGGATGCTTCAGCGTTCGATCGCGGATGCGAAGATCCGCGCGCTGGTTGAGGGCCGCGATTTGTATGAAAACCGCCGCACGGATGCGCCTCGGGTCGCCTAAAGCAACCTCAGTCCATGTCGAGAAGTTTGTAAATTCGCCGGGTGTACTCACCGAAATTCTCGTGCGTTTTGATATCGAGGTCGCGATCCTCGGGCAGATCGACATCGAAATAATCGGCCATTCGTGCCGGTCCTGCGGTCATAACTGCCACATGTGTTCCCAGAAATACCGCTTCCTGGATACCATGGGTGACGAACACGATCGTCTTTTGGCTTTCGCGCCAGATCCGTAAAAGTTCCAGGTTCATTTTTTCGCGCGTCAGCGCATCGAGCGCGCCAAAGGGCTCATCCATCAAAATAAGCTTGGGGTCGTGAACCAGCGCCCGCGCGATCGCGGCGCGCTGTTGCATGCCACCCGACAGTTCGTAGGGATAGTTCTCTTCGAAGCCGCTGAGTCCAACCATGGCGAGAAGACCGCGCGCCCGTTCGCGGCTCGCTTTCATCGGCAAACCGAGAATCTCGGCGGGCAGCAGGACGTTTTCCAATATCCTTCGCCATTTCAGCAGCAACGGTTGCTGGAATACCATGCCAACATCGCGCGACGGGTCGAACGGCTCCTCGAGCGATCCTATCCGCACCTCGCCGCCTTCGTGGGGATGCAGGCCGGCAAGTATTTTGAGCAGCGTGCTTTTGCCGCAACCCGAAGGGCCGACCAGGCAAACCAGCTCGCCCGCGTTGATTTCCATCGATACGCTCTGGATGGCCTCGAACTCTTCGTTACGCGTGCGATAGACCTTTCGCACATTCTGCAATGAAACGAAGGATTGGCTCATGCCGTCCCCCTATTCGATCCGAGCATCCTGAACGACAAAGGTTCGTTCGAGGAGGATGACCGCACCATAGAGTATGACGCCGATCAGCGTGACCAGCAGGAGCGCCATCACCATGGCGTCGGTGTTCAGCGCTTCCTGGGTGACCAACATGAACCATCCGAGCCCCCGATCGGACTGGATGAATTCGCCGACAATCGCCCCGGCGACCGCGAGCACTGTGGCGACCTTCATACCCGAGAAAACATACGGCAAAGCGCCAGGGAGCTGGATCTTGATGAAAAGCTGCCAGCGCGATCCGTTCAGCGACCGCACCAGGTCCAACAGATCGGGCTCGACTTCCCGCAAACCGCGCGCCGTGTTCAACAGAATGGGGAAAAAGCAGATCGTAAAAGTGATGACGATATTGGTCTCGATCCCGAAACGCAGCCAGACGATGAACAATGGCGCCATGGCGACCTTGGGGATCATGTTGAGTGTGACCAATAACGGCATCAGGGTCTCGTCCAGTCGACGCGACCAGGTGAAGACGGCCGCGAAAGCAACGCCGACGACCAAAGCCAGAATATAGCCGCCAAATATTTCCTGTGCCGTTGCGGCGAAATGGAACACCCAGTTGTAATTCTCGGTGCCCAGCGTTTGCAGCGCTAGCCAGGGGGTCGGTAGAATGTATTCGGGAATATCGCTGACGATCACCGACAGCCACCAAAATGCAATAAAGGCGACGTGCACGACGCTCGCGACGATAATTTTCCGCCACGTGTCTACGCTCATTATGGAAACGACCTCCCTGCGTTCGAATGATAACTAACTGGTTACTTGTGCTCTATAGCTGATATAGTGGCAGCCATAAACGAGCCTCGGGAATTCGAGAGCTAGAGCTAGGAGGAGGTTAGTCCAAATGAAGGTTTATTTGAAATCGGCGCTCGTCGCTGTCGCATGGACAGCCGCAGCGGGACTTGCAGCGGGTCAAGCCAGCGCTGCAGAAAAAATCAACTTTGTGCTCAACTGGGTACCTGGTGGCGACCATTCGCCGATCTACTGGGCGCGCGAACAGGGCTGGTACACCGACGCCGGCATCGATCTCGTAATCGAGCACGGCACCGGCTCGGGGGCGTCAGCCAAGAAAGTAGGGGTCGGACGCAACGAGCTCGGGATCGCCGATCTGCCGACCATGCTGCAGGCGCGCGGGAAGGGCGCAGATCTGGTCGCAGTCTTTAATATTTACGCCAACTCGCCCTATGGGATTTACTGGAAAAAGTCCAGCGGCATTAAAACCTTCGAAGACCTGAAAGGCCGCACCATCGGCAATCCGCCGTTCGACGCTGCCCGACAGATGTGGCCGGCTATCGCGAAAGTGCTGAAACTCGAGCCGGGTTCGGTTAAGTTCGTCAACGTCAAGCCGAACGCGAAGGTCGCGGCAATGGAATCGGGCTCGATCGACGCCACCACCAATTTCTACAATGTTCACTACATCTATCAGCGCATCTTCGGCGACGATATGGGCTTCGTTGCGCTGCGCGATCTGGGCTTCAACCCGTACGGCAATTCGATCATTGCCAACGGCGCGTGGTTGAAAGCGAATCCGGAACTGGCGAAGAAGTTCGTCTCGGTGACACAGCGCGCTTACGCCACCTGTGCGAAAGACTCAAAGCCGTGCATTGAGACGCTGGCGAAGGCGGGCAGCCAAAAGGTCGAGGACGTGACCAACAACTGGCGGCTTGTCGTCGAACTGATGACCCATAAAACCAGCACCGAAAAAGCGCTCGGCTTTTTCGACCCGGGTCGCATGGACCACGATTACGACGCTGTGAAGACATCGTTCGATATCGAAGCCTACGATGTGAAGTCGGCCTACACCAACGAGTTCCTCGACATGTCGATTAAAATGCCGACGGCAACCAACTGATCGGCTCCAAACTGACGAGCGGACCGCGTCGCAACTGCGATGCGGTCCGTTTTAGTTTTACGCCGCGGCCTCCCTAAGAACGTCTTACCGATGTCGTTCGATCAGTCCCTTGACGTAACCGGCGCAGAAGGCCGCGGTCGTTGGCCCGTCCGGCGCCAGTTCGATCGGTTCGATGGCCAGCCACCCTTGATAACGGTGTCGAACCAGCGCGTCGAGCGGGCCGGCAAACGTGTCATCTCCTTGGCCGGGGCCTCGGCGGGAGCGGTCCCGCAGCTGGATGTGCGCGATATGGCCGCTCGGCAGCCATTGCGCGATCAATTCTTCGACCGGCGCTTCGGCGGGATTGGCTCGCGCGGCGCCGAGATCGATCATGGTCCGTAGCGCCGGATTGCCGATTTCGTCGACAATGGTGGCCGCCTCGGCCACCGTTGTGATGAAATTAGCGTGCGGCGGCGCCAACGCTTCGATGCAATAAGTCACGCCGCAGGCTTCGGCTTCTGCAGCGGCTTGCGCAAACGCTTCGAACGCCCAACCGCGCGCGGTGACTGCGTCCGCCGCATTGTCCGGCAGCCAGCGCTGTTTCGGTGATCCGTGCACCAGCACCGCACCGCCGAGGTCGGCGCACAAGGTAACGAGGCTGCACATGACCTGGCGTGTTTTGGCGCGAACGTCCACATCAGCGCTGGTGATCGACAAATCTTGCGGTATGACCAGTAACCAATGCAGCCCGGAGACGACGAGACCGGAGGCTTCGATCGTCCGGCGTATGTCGCGGCGCTTGTCGGCGGCCATTTTGTGGGGCAACTCGTCCAGCGTGTAGGGTGCGAGTTCCAATCCCCTATAGCCGAGTGCCGCGGCATACTCGCATTGATCGGCGAGTTCTCGGTCGCCGAGTACTTCGTTACACAGAGCGAACTTCATCCGTCGAGCCAACGCTCACGATTTTCAGCGACAAACGCGTCGTCGTTCAAGTGTGGATAAGCTGCATAAACGCGGTCGATTTCTTCACTTTGGCCAGGGCTCAACGTCTCGTCCGGATTGAGGCACCAGACCCCCTCGAGCAGACCCTGACGCCGTAGCACCTCGTGACAGCCAGCGATGCATCCGGCGAAATCGTTGACGACATCGAAAAACGCTGCGTTACAGTCGGTCACTTGGCTATCGAGGGCGAGCAGGTCGGCGGGAACCGCGTCCTGCTGCGCCGCCGCCTGGCAGCGCTCAAGCAACTCCACGGCGGACTTCAGCCACACCGACCAGTGGCCGAGTAACCCACCGACGATCCGCACCGTCACCGGCTCGCCATCGCGTGTAAAGGAAAACGACGTAATCAGGTCGCCGACAATGTGATCGTCATTGCCGGTATAGAGAGAAATCCGATCCTCGGCGCGGGCCTCGACGACACCGCGCACAACGTCAAGGGTCCGGTACCTATTGAACGGCGCGATCTTGATGGCGACGACGTTCTCGATCTCGGCGAACCGGCGCCAGAAAGAAGCGCTCAGTAGAACACCGCCGACTGCTGGTTGCAGGTAAAAGCCGATGAGCGGTATTTCGTCTGCGATGCGGCGGCAATGCGCGATAATTTCATCTTCCGACGCGCCCTTCCAGGCCGCCAGGCTGAGCAGACCGGCGTGAAAGCCGAGATCACGGGCAATCGCGGCCTCTTCCAGCGCTTGATCGGTTCTGCCAACCAATCCGCCGACGCGCACCACCGCCCGATTGGCCCAGTCTTCGACCGTTTCAGCCGCCAGTTTAAGGACCGGCTCGTACAGGCCGACTTCGCGAATTTCGAACTGGGTGGTGTGAACCCCTACGGCCACGCCGCCGGCACCGGCATCGATATAGTATCTGTTAAGCGCACGTTGGCGCCGTGGGTCGAAATTGCGTTCGGCGTCGAGGGCTAACGGACTAGCCGGAATGGCGATGCCACGGCGAACCGCCGCCAAAACCTCATCGGGCCAATCGGACCAGTGCAGCGACATCGTTGCCTCCTCTATCCGAGTTCGGGTCCGGCCACAGCGAACATGCGTGCCGGATCGCCAAATCCCGCCGGCGAGCCGCGATACATCCGCGTGAAGGGGCGTTGCAATACGAACCCGTGCTCTTTCAGAAACGCCACAACCTCATCATGCATGTCCGGCACATCGATAAAAACCGGTCCCGAGATCTGCGACAGCGCGTTGGCCAGCATATCGATGGCGGTGCCGGCATTATCGGCGCAAATCGGCCCGATCTGATGGGCGCGTCGCCCGTCGCGGCCGAACAGATAGCCATTTACCGCGATTGCTACTCGCGCGCAGCCGGCGGCGCGGCCTGCAAGGCCGCTAAGGATGCCGCTACGGTCGCCGCCGAAAACAGCCAAATCGTAGTCCAAAACGGCTTGCAGATCGGCTGGTTCGTAGCGCAGTGAGCGCCCGGTAATCAACGGTGTGATCGAAACCTCTGCGGCCTCCCAGCGCTGCATTTCGAACTGCGTGGCGAAGCCGAGCGGTTCGTAGACCAACGCGCCGGCTGGCGTTGCATCGAGGATTTGCGCCAGGCCGCGCGCCTCGAGCATCGACATGCATTTTCCGAGCAGGCTGGTCGCCAAGCCCTTGCGCCGCCATGGCGTCGTTACCAGAACCATGCTGATCCATCCGAATGTGTCGCCATACGGGAGAATCAGTGCCGATCCAACGATCTGCCCGTCGGGTGCCTGGTAACCGATCGCCGTGCCGCACTCGAGCATCAGCGACCAGTCGGCTGCGTTCTGGTTCCAGTGTGCTTCGGCCGACAGCGCGACACCGCTGGAGATGTGCGTGGCGTCGAGTTTGACCGGGCGCAGCTCCTCAATACTGTCCATCGCGCGAGTCGTACTTGGTGGGCTTGGCGAGGTTGGGCATATC
>JAPUHN010000224.1 GCA_027297685.1 Alphaproteobacteria bacterium
GACCCGCTGCCGCCCTTGGGGGTCATGATCGAGGTCCCGGGCGCGGCGCTGGTGGCCGATTCGCTGGCCAACGTCGCCGACTTCTTCGCCATCGGATCGAACGATCTCACCATGTACACGCTCGCCATCGACCGCGGCGAGGAGCAGGTCGCCCATCTCTACAACCCGCTGCACCCCGCGGTGCTGCGCCTGGTCCAGTTTTCCATCGAGGCCGCGTTCCGGGCGCGCATCCCGGTCTCGGTGTGCGGCGAGATCGCCGGCAACCCGCGCTTCACGCCGCTCATCCTGGGTCTCGGCGTGCGCGAACTGTCGATGACCACGAACGCCCTGCCGCGGGTCAAGAGCCGCATCCTGCGCCTCGACATGCTGGCCGCGACCCAGCGCGCCCAGATCATCATGGACCAGTCTGACTCGGGCCGCATCACCGCCCTCCTCGACGACTTCAACGAGGTCGGGTGAGGGGGGGCGCGCTACGACAGGCCGAAGTCGCTCGGCGCCTGGGCATTCCACAGCCAAAAATCTCCGCACTCATGAATTATCGGCTGGGCGGATTTTCGGCTGGAAAGCTGATGCGTTTTCTGACCGCCCTTGGCCGCGACGTGGAAATCCGCATCAAGAAAAAACCGTCGTCCCGAGATGAGGGAAAAATCCGCGTCTACGCTTAGGATTCGGAAAAGGGGACACGACACCTCGTGACGTGCGCCCGTAATTTCCTCCAAAACTGTGTAGAGTCCATCACCGGAACCCGGTCCGATCTGAAAACTCTGCCAAAACCCAGTTTCGAAAGCGATCGACGAACTCCGGTACTGTACGCTTGGGCCAGACGACGTAGTACCTGAACTCCGAGCGCAGGCCGAGCTCTGTTCCAAAGGGTCTGACCAGGTGGCCTCTGGCAAGTTCCTCTGATACGTGCGCAATGTTAACGAGCGCGATGCCCTGACCGTCCAGGGCTGCCCGTATTGTTAGCGATTCGCTGGAAAAGTGAAGGCGTCGGGTGGTGCGCAGGGGATCGGCGCCGACGCTTTCGAACCATCTTTCCCAGGTCGGTGCGGATGCCTGTTCAACCAACCAGTCAGTGTGAATCAGTGTGTAGTCATAAAGGTTTTCGGGCCGCTTCAGGCCTGCTGCACCGCCAATCAGCCCTGGTATGCACACAGGGTAATAGAGTTCGTCCAACAGGGGTGTGGCATGGCAACCGCGATAGGTGCCACGCCCTAACCGGATCGCCAAATCGACCGCATCGGTCTCGAAGTTTACCCGTTCATCCGTTGTGACGATCCTGACATCACAGTCCGAACAACGGGACTGGAAATCGGGTAGATGTGGCAGAAGCCACCGTTCTGCAAAAGTCGTGGTCGTACTAATTGTCAGAACGTTGAAGCGTTTGTCGGCTTCCAGTGCAGCAAGCCCCCGGCGGATAACCGATAACCCCTCCCGGACGTCTGTCGCCAGCTTCTGTCCGGCGTCGGTCAGGATGACGGCCCTGGTTAAGCGTATGAACAGGGCGACCTGAAGTCGCGCCTCAAGGGCGCGGATTCGCTGACCAACCGCTGCTGGTGTGA
Organism: Alphaproteobacteria bacterium; assembly: GCA_027297685.1. Lineage (GTDB taxonomy): Bacteria > Pseudomonadota > Alphaproteobacteria > UBA6615 > UBA6615 > JAPUHN01. The sequence goes on from JAPUHN010000224.1 coordinate 1,563, forward strand.
CGTTGAGCTCTTTCGCAGCCTTGCGAAAGCTCAAGTGTCTCGCGGCCGCCTCGAATGCGTGCAGGTGATTAAGCGGCGGAAGCGATTTATTCACATGTTTATAAAATAGATAATCTTTTCCATAGGCAATTGAAATCTCGTTTGTACGGATGTTTTTTCACCGATATCGTCGCCCGTGAAATGTACGAAATTTCGGGAAAAGGTGATGACCTCGTTCCGGGCGGATATGACTTTCGTAGCCAATGGCACAGAAAAGCCAGCCTTTATCACGCAGGAATATGGAACGCCCAGTATTCGAAGGGGTGCCTTTGAAACCCGGCCGGTGTGGATTCATGACGGACGCGTCGCCGATGAAGCTTTCGATCTGGACAGCCACGGCTTTGCATTGCTGAGCCACACATCGGACATACATGATTTCGAAAACCCGGAAGAAAATACCTCGGTCTACTACGAAGAGATTTCTGCAATCGTCCGCCAGTACCTCGGCGCGAAGCACGTCTACATTATCGACCACACCATTCGATACAGTGAAAAGAAGCCTGGAGAACGTCGTGTGGTTACCCATGTCCATAACGATTATACGGAAAAATCCGGTCCCGAGAGACTGCGCGAGCATGTCGGCGATGCGCTCGCAGACGACCTGTTGGGCCGCCGTATCGTTCAGGTGAACGTCTGGCGTCCTTTAACCGAGCCGGTTCGTGTCGCGCCGCTCGCGGTTGTAAATGGGTCCAGCGTCCCGTTCGAGGATCTGGTACGGTGCGATATTGTCTATCCGGATCGTGTCGGCGAAATTTACGAACTTCGGTTCAGCGCGGCGCATCGCTGGTACTGGTTCCCGGAAATGCATTGCGACGAGATCATTCTGATCAAGGGGTATGATTCAGAAAAGGACGGTCGTGTGAGGTTTACGCCACATACCGCCTTCGATCATCCTCATACAAAACCATCGGACCCGCCGCGTATCAGCATCGAGGTCAGAACAATAGCCGTCGTCTGATTTTGACACTGGAGATCATGGCCATGACCAAACTGACAAAGGGGAGCTGTCTTTGTGGCAGCATCACTTATGAGGTTCGGGGAAAGTTGAGATCCATATGCGCCTGCCATTGCACACAATGCCGCAAGACGAGCGGTCATTACGTCGCAGCGACAAAGTGCAGGTCGGAAGACCTGAACATCGTTGGGGCGACGATCGCGTGGTACAGGTCATCCGATACGGCCGAGCGAGGTTTCTGTAGCACCTGCGGCAGCAATCTTTTCTGGCGGGAATTTGGCGCCACGTTCACCTCGATCTTCGCAGGGTCAATCGATGGCCCCACTGGTCTCAACATGGATCGGCAAATTCATACAGACGCAAAGGGCGATTACTATGATTTGCCGGACGTGCCGATCGGTGAGCAGGAACCGGTAAGGTAACGCGCTCCCTGCTATCCTGATCTGCTCCAGGAACCGGCAGCCGTACCTGTCGACGTCGGGAAAACAGAGGGCCTCACATGTTATTTCCGCATCTATTCACCCCTCACGGTATCCGCGGCGCTGAGATGCGGAACCGGATATTCTCTCCCGCACATCAGACCATTCTGGTGCGGGACGGGCGTCCCACCGATGACATGGCGGCTTACCACGAAGCCCGCGCCGCCGGTGGCGCCGGTCTGATCATTATGGAATCCGCCTGTCCGCACGGTGACGCGGTCACTACGTCCTCCTACATCGACGCCAGCCGGGATGCGTGCATTCCCGGTTATCGAAAGGTTGCGGATGCCGTGCGCCGGCATGGCTGCAAGCTGTTCGGTCAGATTTCCCATGGGGGTCGAATCACCCACGGACACGGGGGATTGTTGAGTGTACCTTACGCGCCGTCCACCGTTCCCGATCACCGATTCCACACCATGCCTAGGGCCATGTCCACGGATTATGTGTGGGAGATCATTGAGGCCTATGCAGATGCGGCGGGCCGCATGACCGAGGCGGGCCTCGACGGCATTGAACTGGCCGCCAGCTACGGCCTGTTACTGGCCCAGTTCCTAAGCCCCGACGTCAACCGCCGCGACGATGAATTCGGCGGATCGGAGGAAAAACGCTTTCGGTTCACTCGCGAAGTCGTCACGGCCGTCCGTAGGGCCATCGGCCCTGATCGCGTTATCGGCATCCGAATTTCGGCCAATGAAGTCGAGCCAACCGGGTTGGATAGCCGGATGGTGCTCGATGCTTGCCGGCGGATGGACGGTCTCGCGGAACTGGACTACCTGAATGTCACCATGGGTTCCATGGCGGGGCTTGGCAGTTCCGTGCATGTGGTGCCGCCCATGTCCATCGACCATGCCTATACCGCGCCCCATGCGGCCAGCATCGGGGAGGTGTTCTCGCGCTCCATTTTCGTCGCCGGTCGTATCAACCAGCCGCAACTGGCGGAACAGGTCCTTGAGAAGGGACAGGCCGACATGTGCGGCATGGCCCGCGCCATGATCTCCGATCCGGACATGCCCAACAAGGCGCGCAGAGGGAAACCCAATGATATCCGCGCCTGTATCGGCTGCAATCAGTCCTGCATCGGTCACTACCAACAGGGCGTGTCCATTTCCTGCATCCAGCACCCGCTGTCAGGGCGGGAACTGACGCTGGGCGCGCATCCAAAGGCCGCGACACCGCGCAACATCCTGGTGGCAGGTGGCGGTCCGGGTGGGATGAAAGCCGCCGCGGTCACAGCGGAACGGGGCCATCGGGTGACCCTGTGCGAGCAAACCGGGCAACTGGGCGGACAGGTATTGCTGGCACAGACACTGCCCGGTCGGGCCGAATTCGGCGTTCTGGTGGACAACCTGACACGCGAGATGGAACTGGCCGGTGTGACGGTTCTCCTGAACACCGCAGTGGACGCCGTCCTGGTTGAAAACCGGAAACCAGACGCCGTCATCCTGGCAACGGGGGCAACACCGTTCCGTTCCGATGCGGAGATCAGCGACGCCACCCACGCGGTGGAGGCATGGCAGATCCTGCGGGGTGAGGCCAACCCCGGAAGCTCCGTGGTCATTGCCGACTGGCGCTGCGACTGGATCGGCATGGGTCTTGCCGAAAAGCTGGCGCAGGAAGGATGCCATGTCAGACTGGCCGTGGACGGCACCCATGCCGGGCAGAACCTGCAGAGTTACCTGCGCGACCATTGGGCCGGAAAACTCCACCGTCTCGGCGTGGAGGTGATACCCTACGCCCGCCTGGTCGGCGCGGATGGGGACACGGCCTGGTTCTACCATACCGCCAGCGGTGATCCCATCGTCTGTGAAGGCATGGACACGCTGGTGCTTTCGCTGGGCCACCAGCCGGTGACCGGCCTGGAAGATTCCCTGCGTGCTCTCGATCTGGAAATGCACTTGGTCGGCGACTGTCTGAGTCCGCGATCCGCCGAAGAGGCGATCCATGAAGGATTGATGGTCGCAAGAGCAGTATGACCCTACTGATCGCATTCGGGGAAAAGGGGACACGCTACTTTCTTCAGCGAATTATCGCGTAATATCAATACGTTATCGGCACTCTCACGATTCGAGCCGTAGCTTCGCGAGGGCGGTGCGCGGGGGTAAGCGGGCGCGCTGACGTGGGGCCCGCCGAAGCCCCTGGGCACGCCGCCTGGCGCACCGGCCTTCGGCCCTTGCCGCGCCGGATGACGCCTGATACATCACCGGCGCGCGGCCGGGCACCCGCGCCCGCCCGCGCTCTGGAAGAGGACGATCATGGCCGAGTTCACCGACTACAAGGTTGCCGACATGTCGCTCGCCGACTGGGGGCGCAAGGAGATCGACATCGCCGAGACCGAGATGCCCGGGCTGATGGCGCTGCGCGCGGAGCACGGCCAGAGCCAGCCGCTGAAAGGCGCGCGCATCGCCGGCTCGATCCACATGACCATCCAGACCGCGGTCCTCATCCAGACCCTCGAGGCGCTCGGCGCCGAGGTGCGCTGGGCCTCCTGCAACATCTATTCGACCCAGGACCACGCCGCCGCCGCCATCGCCGCGGCCGGCACCCCGGTGTTCGCCACCAAGGGCGAGAGCCTGGAGGAATACTGGGACTATGCGCACCGCATCTTCCAGTGGGCCGACGGCGGCCTGCCCAACATGATCCTCGACGACGGCGGCGACGCGACGCTGATGGTGCATCTCGGCGCCCAGGCCGAGAACGACCCCTCGCTTATCGCCAATCCGGGCAACGAGGAGGAGGAAGTGCTGTTCGCCGCGATCGCGAAGACCAACGCCGAGCGGCCCGGCTGGTACGCCAAGATCGGCGCGGCGGTCCGGGGCGTCACCGAGGAGACCACCACCGGCGTGCACCGGCTCCAACAGATGGCGGCCGAGGGCCGGCTGTTTTTCCCGGCGATCAACGTCAACGACAGCGTCACCAAGTCCAAGTTCGACAACAAGTACGGCTGCCGCGAGAGCCTGGTCGACGGCATCCGCCGCGCCACCGACGTGATGATGGCGGGCAAGATCGCGGTCGTGGCCGGCTACGGCGACGTCGGCAAGGGCTCGACCGAGAGCTTACGCAATGCCGGCTGCCGGGTGATGGTCACCGAAGCCGATCCGATCTGCGCGCTGCAGGCGGCGATGGAGGGCTTCGAGGTCGTGACCATGGAGGATGCCGCGCCCAAGGCCGACATCTTCGTCACCGCGACCGGCAACATCGACATCATCACCATCGAGCACATGCGCGCCATGAAGGACCGCGCCATCGTCTGCAACATCGGCCACTTCGACAGCGAGATCCAAATCGCCGCGCTCAAGAACCTCAAGTGGCATAACATCAAACCTCAGGTCGACGAGGTCGAGTTCGCCGACGGCAAACGCATCATCCTGCTCGCCGAGGGCCGGCTGGTGAACCTGGGCTGCGCCACCGGCCACCCCAGCTTCGTGATGAGCGCCTCGTTCACCAACCAGGTGCT
>JAPUHN010000225.1 GCA_027297685.1 Alphaproteobacteria bacterium
GGCACCGGGGCGGCATGATACCCAGCGGCATGAAGCACCGGATAGACGTCTTGCCAGCCCAACCCCGCACCACCCTGATCCTCCGGCACTAACGCGCGGGTAAGGCCGTTTTCCTCAAGCGCCGACCATAGTTCGGTGGGCCACTCCCCGGCCTCGGCGGCGCGCAAACTATCGGCGGTCACCAGATCGGTGAACAACCTGTTACAGGTCTCGGCCAGCAGAGTTTGGGTTTCGTTCATCGCAGGCCGAGCCCCCGGGCGATCACACCGCGCAGGATTTCCGTCGTGCCACCGCGCAGCGAGAACGACACGCTGGCCTGCTGCACATAGGCGAGCGCCTTCTCGAAATCGTCACCCCCTTCCAGGCGGGGAGATACGCCGAACAGCTCGTGGGCGATTTCGGGAATAGACTGCTCGAAGGCGACCCCAAGATCCTTGACCACGGTCGCCTCGACGACCGGTTGGACGCCGGCGTCGAGTTGCGCGGCGACCGCGAGCGACATTTGCCGCAAGGTGATCAGATGAGCCACCAACCGGCCAATCGCGACAGCCGCCCGGTTGCTCGGCTCTTCGCGCGGAATGTCGTGCGCCCTGCGGACGATTTCCACCAGCAATTGAAAACAGCTCAGGAAACGGTCCGGTCCACTGCGTTCGAATGCGAGCTCGGCGATCACCTGTTGCCAACCATTGCCTTCTTCGCCCACCAGCATCGTGTCGGGCACGAAGGCGTCCTCGAAGATCACCTCGTTGAATTCCTCGTCGCCGATCATATTGCGGATCGGCCGCACCGTGATCCCCGGCGTCTTGAGATCGACGATGAACTGCGACATCCCGGCGTGCCGGTCGTCGCCGGCATCGGCCGTGCGCACCAGAGCGATCATGTAGTGGGATTTGTGGGCATAGGTGGTCCACACCTTCTGCCCGTTGATCACCCAGCCGCCGTCACCGCGCACCGCGCGGGTGCGGATCGACGCCAGATCGGAACCGGAGTCGGGCTCGCTCATGCCGATACAGAAGAAGCATTCGCCGGCGGCGATCTGCGGCAGAATAAGTTTTTGCTGTTCTTGCGTGCCGAAGCGCAGCAGCAGCGGCCCGCTCTGGCGCTCGGCGATCCAATGGGCGGCAACCGGCGCGCCGGCGGCGAGCAGTTCCTCGACGACGACGTAGCGCTCGAGCGCACTCTTCTCCGCTCCATAAGGCTCGGGCCAGGTCATGCCGAGCCAGCCCTGTGCGCCCAGCTTGCGGCTGAACTCGGCGTCGAAGGCGACCCACGAGCGGGCACGCTCGGCCGGCGGATAATCGGCGAGCGCCTCGGCGAGAAACGCCCGCACGTCGTCACGCAGCGCCGTTGCCGACGGCCGTAGTTCGCACAGATCGAGATCGAATGCCTGCATGGTTCTCCTCCGCCACCTCGGCGATACCCCGCACAGCTTTTCACAGCTTAGCGGAGTGGCGGCGTTGTGCTAACTACCAGCCAACAAGAAATCTGGGAGGGAAAAGTGGGCGATTTTCTCAACTACGAGCAGGACGGCGCGGTCGTCACCCTGACCATGAACCGGCCGGATGAGCGCAATGCGCTATCGGGCGACGGCCAGTACCGAGATTTCGTCGACGCCTGCGAGCGCATCGAACGCGACGACAGCGTCTCGGTGATGATCCTGACCGGCGCCGGGTCGGCCTTCAGCGCCGGCGGCAACGTCAAGGACATGCGCGACCGCAAGGGACTGTCCGCCGGCACCCCTGCCGAAATCCGCAATAACTACCGGCGCGACATCCAGAACATTCCGCTGAACCTGTACGATCTCGACGTGCCGACGATCGCCGCGGTCAACGGCGCCGCCATCGGCGCCGGCTGCGATCTGGCTTGCATGTGCGACATCCGCATCGCCTCGGAGCAGGCCCGCTTCGCCGAGAGTTTCGTCAAGCTGGGTATCATTCCCGGCGATGGTGGCGCCTGGTTGCTGCCGCGCCTGGTCGGTCTGTCGAAGGCAGCCGAACTAACCTTCACCGGAGACATGATCGACGCTGCGGAAGTGCTCGCGTGCGGGCTGGTGTCGAAGGTTGTGCCAGCCGATGAGCTGATGGGCGAGGCGCGCGCCTTGGCCGAGCGGATTGCAGCCAATCCGGGCAATTCGCTGCGCATGGCCAAACGCCTGCTGCGCGAAGGCCAGCACGTGCGCCTCGATACCTTGTTGGAAATGTCGGCGGCGTTCCAGGCGATCGCTCACCATACGGTTGAACACGAAGAGGCGATTGACGCCCTGCTGGCGCAACTGGAAGCGGCGCGAAAGAAATAGCAGCTCGAGCGACCAGCAACGCATAGCGTCGGCGTCCGGTTTTGACTGCGGATGAGAGATAGAACCCTCTCGACAGGCATGTGATAAGATTTAGTTGGATTCCGTGGTCAGCAAGGGACTGTTGGACAAAGTGTCAGTCATTCGACCCATGTCGTGGACACCGCAGGTGAACTCTGCACACGCTCGGTTTCTGCTGGTGAATATCGCCCACTTTCTGAACCATTTCTTCATGCTGGTGTTCTCGACAGTCGCCGCATTGGCATTGGTGCGGGATTGGGGCATGGGCTACGCCGAACTCATCCCCTACGCGACACCCGGCTTCATCGCCTATGCATTGTTCACGTGGCCTTCCGGTTGGCTCGCCGACCGCTGGAGCCGTGAGGGCATGATGACGATTTTTTTCATTGGCATCGGACTATCTTCGGCGGCGACGGCACTCGCCCAGAGCCCGTTGCAGATTTCTGCAGGGCTGCTGTTCATCGGCATATTCGCGGCGATCTATCATCCTGTCGGTATCGCGATGGTCATCGAAGGCCGAGCGCGGACCGGCATCCCGCTGGCGATAAACGGTATCTTTGGTAATCTCGGGGTCGCGTCGGCGGCGCTGATAACCGGTGTCCTGATTGACAATTCCGGCTGGCGAGCCGCCTTCGTTTGGCCGGGTTTGTTATCCGTCGCGATCGGCATAGGGTACTTTTGGTTGGTCGCACGCACGCCTGGAATGCCGACGGCCGCACTTAAGCGATCGACCAGCAATAGCAAGGCCGAACTGGTGCTCGACCGGCGGTTGATGATCCGCGTTCTGGCGGTTGTATTTTTTTCTACCGCCGTCGGCGGGCTGATTTTTCAGAGCACGACATACAGCCTGCCCAAGGTATTCGACGAACGGTTGACCGGCCTGGCCGTCTCTGCAACTGCGATTGGGTGGTACGCCTTTATTGTGTTTTCTATCGCAGCTATTGGCCAGCTTATCGTCGGATTTCTCATCGACCGCTACCCCGTCCGGCCAGTGTTCGTCGCAGTAGTGACCGCCCAGATCGCATTTTTTGCATTAATGCCAGGCCTAACGGACTGGAGTGCGGTTGTCGTATCCGTATTATTCATGCTCGTAGTATTCGGGCAGATACCCATCAACGACGTTCTGGTCGGCCGCATTACCCGCAGCGAGTGGCGCAGTCGCGTGCTGGCGTTGCGTTATATTCTGACGTTTTCGACCACGGCAACGGCGATCCCGCTTATCGCCTGGATTTATGCGCGCTGGGGTTTTGACATGCTGTTTATGCTGATGGCTGCCGCAGCTGCGCTCATTTTCGTAGCCGTCCTCATGCTCCCACGCGTGCGACCGGCGGCAGCATTTGCAACGGCCGAATAGGACAGCACGGGAAACAATAGCGCTCGTACGAAGTCCGGTTCTCGTCACGGTGATGGTGGCGCGCTCTAACCTAGAGCAGTATTCGAACTGTCTGAGCACTGGACTAATAACAGCGGCGATCTAACGGCCGCTCAGTGCCTCACTCGAATATTCTATCGCCTTCCAGATCGATAATTTGCTGGCCTTTAGAAATCGAGAATTCCACAGCGCTGTCTCGGCTCGGGTATAGATCACCGCGGATGAAATGATGCTCCCTAACCGTCTCGTCAACTGTCTTGGTGATCACGCCTGCGGTGAGCCATTGCGGGCCTTCTGGCCGAGGCGCTGGTTGGATCATGTATCCCTTGTACGCGACCGGTTGCTCCACCTGTTGCGCCGCGCCATCGCGTGCACCAGAGCCGAAAATTCCACGCAACGTGTCGCCGATACCCGGTGTCATGGCTGCCCTCCGAACTATTTGTCCCGGTTTAGAGAGTAACTATACCACTCAAGGCGCCGGCCGCGACGCAGGTAATTTACAATTGCGGCCAACCGTCAAATATTGCAGTAAAGAATAGTAAGTATTGGGATATCCGACGTTTTAAGGCAGGCGGTTATATGCTTTCAACCACAGTACGCTCGGGGTCCAATTTGTGCCAGAATAGCCAAATGAAAACGCTTCTGCTCACCTTAGTGTTCCTGTGTCTCGCCGGGGCGACAAGCGCGCAAGATTTCGGCAAGGGTATGGAGGCTATGAAGCGCGGAGACTTCGCGGCCGCGGTCGTTGAGTGGCGGCCGCTGGCCGAAGCTGGCGATTCTGCCTCCCAGTTCAATCTCGGCGTTTTGTACGAGAGAGGCCTCGGTGTCGGCCAAGACCCTTCGCAGGCGCGTCGTTGGTACCAAAGTGCCGCAGATCAAAGAAACGCGCCGGCGCATGTCAGTCTCGGTCGTTTTTACGAGAACGGATTCGGTGGCGCTCAAGACTATGTGCGCGCGCTTATGTCATATGAAACTGCGGTGGCTCTGGGTATATCGGAAGCGGTCGAGTATCGCGATGATCTCGCCGCAAAGTTGACGCCAGAACAGGTCGACGAGGCCAAACGCTTAATGAGCGAGTCGGTAACGACTGCCGCCGGCAAAGAACCCACTCCGCAGCAAAATACAATCGCGCTGGCGACCGTTCGAAACATCCAGGGAAACCTAAACACTTTGGGCCACGACGCAGGGCCTGCGGATGGCATCTTTGGCGCTCGCACCGAGGCTGCAATTCGCGCGTTTGAGCGTGCAGCTAAATTGCCTGTCACGGGCACGGTCACCGACGAATTGGTGGCCCGACTGGAACAAAGCGCTCGAGCCAAACAGGGCGAAACCGGAAAACCGTCGACGGTCGCTTCCGCACCACCCAAGACGATCACCAATCAATCGGAGTGCGACATTCAGGCGGCACACCCTGGCGACGATTCCCGTCCGCCAGAAGTTGCCGGCGTACCCTTCGAGGACATCAATATTGCCCTAGCAGTAGAAGCGTGCAGAGAAGCCTTGGTGCAAAAACCCGGCGATCCACGCTACCAATATCAATTCGCACGCAGCCTCCACAAAGCGCAGCGTTACGGTGAAGCGGTTATTCTTTACGAAAGATCAGGCGGACAGGGCTCTGTACTGGCGCAAAAGAGTGTGGGCTTCATGTACGCAAACGGCTTGGGAGTGGCGCAAAATTACGCCGAGGCAGCGAAGTGGCACCACAAGGCTGCAGTACAGGGGGACGCTGACGCGCAGCACAATCTAGGCTTCATATACGCCAAAGGCCGAGGAGTTCCGTTGGACAACGTACAAGCGCATTTGTGGTACAGCCTCGCCGTGGAACAGGGCAATGAAGAGGCAGAGAAAAATCGCAAACTTCTGGCGGCAAAAATGTCTGCGTCACAAATCGCCGATGCCGAACAGCGCACCCGCGAATGGCTAGATCAGCACCGTAGATAGGCTCTCGCGAACGCCCATCTGTGGTCTCTTCGGGCCACGGTCAATTTTTTCGATTATCGTGCATCGCGCCCATCATCAGCCATCGAATCACATCGATCTGCTATAGATTCCGCCGCGATCTGAGCGGCAATGCGGTGCAAGATTACCACTCTCATGATTGATATATCTGTGCTTTGGTCTTCATTGGGCCGGTTTGCGATTCCCGATTGTAGCCGTGCCGGACATACGGCATGACCGGTTCATTTGAACGCCAGCCACCCCAAACGCAGCGCGGCGGTTGGCTGGTGTTGTTGTTGGGTCTACTCGTCACCGTATTGATTCACGTGCCGTCCGTGGTGTCAGTAAATCTCCTAACCGGGGGGGGATTGTTCGACTCCGACGCTTACATGCGCCTTCTACGCGTTGTCGAACTCCATGCCCACGGCCGTTGGTATGACGCCCAGTCGCTGCGAACAAATGCACCCTTCGGCGAGACGCTTCACTGGACCAGGCCGCTCGATACAATCCTGTTGGCGGGCGCGTTGCTCGGCAGCGCCGTCACCGATTTCCGCGACGCGCTCGAAGTGTGGGGAAAGTACATAAGCCCGGTAATGCTGTTACTGGTCGTCGTGGTCTGGCGTTACGGCACCCGCGGTGTGTTGAGCAACCGCGGATTTATGATTTCGATAGCGCTGCTGCCGCTGTTGCCGCTTTTCGACCTCGCCTTTGCGGTCGGACGACCGGACCACCATAGCCTGCTGAACTTATTGTTCGTCGGCGGTTTGGTGATGATGTTTCGCATCGTCACCGAAACGACGAGTCCGCGCCTCGCGTTGGCTGCTGGCGCGCTGTCTGGATTTGCAATCTGGATAAGTGTCGAGGCCATGGCGGCCACGGCTTATTTTGCCGCAGCATTGACGTTGTTTTGGGTGTGGCGTGGGCACCCTTATTTAAGCCGAACCGTACTATTCATGGTTGGCCTGTTTGCCGCGATAACCATCGCTTTGCTCATCGAACGTCCACCGAGCGATTGGTCAATGCCGGTCTACAAAACTATTTCGGTCGTCCACTGGTTTCTTGCCGCCGTCGGGATGGCCAGTTGGGTGTGCATTGCGGCCGTCGCCAAAAAGATCGGCGGCGATGGCGGTGTTGGGCGGCGCTTCGCCGCCGCGCTGGCCGGCGCGTTAATTCCCGCCCTTGCCGTCGCTTTAGTGTTCCCCCGGTTTTATTTTGGACCGTTAGCTGATTTTGACGCCGCCGTTTTAAGTCAACTGTACTCGGAAATTACCGAGTCCCAACCTCTCCTGCCAATTACCCGCGAGCGCGCTTTCCTCATTGTGGACCAACTTGGGCCGGTCTTTTTCGCGGTTCTATATGTTTTGTATCGCCTGCGGCGCGGCGATCGGACCGAACGCCAGTTGATGGCGCTGTTGTTACTCGGGTTCGTTTGTTTTGTGCCGCTTGCCTTCGCCGTCGTTCGCTGGAGTGTTTACGCCCAAGCACTCGCCTGGCTACCCTGGACGCTGGCGGCCCTGGCATTGCTCGATGCCGAACCAAGGCTCACCATCGCCGGACGGCGTATAGCGCTGCGCATGCCAGCCGTGGCTATATTCCTGACCGCGCCGGCCCTGCTGGCCCTGGCAATCACGCCAGCGCCACCGAGCCATGCAGCAGCGGGGGGCGTTCGCTGCGACTGGCCGCAGATGGCGGCATACCTGTCACAGCGGCACGCCACCGAAAACGGCAACGAGCAGTTGTTGTTTACAGACCTAATCCCCGGGCCCGCGCTGGTCTGGACGACACCCTATAACGTCGTCGGTGCGCCGTATGGCAACGCGCAATCGCTGAACGACACGTTCGGGTTTTTCGGCGCCGGCGATGACGTTATTCCGCGTGAGATTGTCTCACGGCGCAATGTGGATCTGGTCCTTGTCTGCCGCGGCAGCGAGGAACGCCGCTATCACGACAAACCGGGAATCGATTCGATGTTCGCGAGGCTTTCAGACGGTGCGGCGCCCGCGTGGTTGGAGCCAGTTCGATTGCCGGACCACCTAAGCAGTGCGTTTCGGCTATACCGGGTGCCGCGCTGATATCTGTGCTTAGCGGCGGGCGGTCCGAACAGGAGCTCAACCGCGCATCAGCGACGGCAGCAGGGTCGCAATGCCCGGGACCAAAACGATAATAAACAGCGCCACCAAATCGGCAGCAACAAATGGCAAGACGCCTTTGAATATCTTGGTCAAGGGCACATCGGGTACAGCTGATTTTACCGTAAACACGTTTATCCCAATGGGCGGTGTAATGAGCCCTAATTCGACAACGACGATAACGACGATACCAAACCACACCATATCGACGCCTTGCGCCAACAGGGACGGCACGAAGACCGGTATAATCAATAGAAGGATGCCAATACTCTCAAACACGGTGCCCAAAGCCACGCAGATGAGAGAAATTAGCAACACCAAACCCAATGGCCCAAAACCAAAGGAATCGGTGAATTCAACTAAGGCTCGCGATAATCCGACCAAATTCAGAAACTGGCCAAAAGCGTTGGCGGCAAAGCCGATCGCGAAAATCATCGCTGTCGTCATCATGGCGTCCGCGAAGACTTCCAAATTATCGCGGATACTCCACATGCGGCCACGCGACAGGGCGAACAAATAGCCCCCCAGTGCACCGACAGAGCCGGCCTCGGTTGGGGTCGCCCAGCCCAAGTAAATACTTCCCAGGACAAGACCAAATAGCACCACGATCGGCCACGACCGGTATACGGTCCGCATTTTTTCATCGAACGCAACGACATCGCCCTTAGGTCCGGTCTCGGGCGCGATGGACACCCGGATATAGATGGCAGTGAGATAGAGTACAACCAGCAATAAGCCGGGCAAGATTCCGGCGATGAAGAGGGCGCCGATATCGGTTTCGGTGACAATGCCATAGATAATCATGGGCACACTTGGCGGGATCATGATGCCGAGCGTGCCGCCCGCCGCCAGCGTGCCCGTCGACAAGCTATCGTCATATTTGTACTTGCGCATGGGCGGCATGGCGACTTTCGTCATTGTCGCCGCGGTCGCCAGGGAGCTGCCGCACACCGCCGAAAAACCGGCGCAGGACAAGACCGTCGCCATCGCCAGACCGCCGCGGCGGCGGCCCACCCAGGCATATCCGGCTTCATAGAGTTCGTCGGAAATGTTGGCTTTTTGGATAAGCGTCCCCATCAGAATAAAGACGGGGATAACCGAGAGATTAAAGTTGGTCGTAAATTCAAATAATTGCAGGCCCGACATCAGTATCGCTGCATCCAAAGAGCCGCGTGCAATCCAATAGCCGCCGAGGGCGACAGCCAAGGTTGAATAGGCCAAGGGAATGCCCATAAAGCTCAGGATCAATATGAGCGCGAAGCCATAGATGGCCAGTTCCATTAGCGGCCACCCAATTCTTTGTTGATGTTTGCTGGCATGATCGGCGATCAGAGATCGTTGTGCCGGCCGTTGCAGAACGGCGCGTTGTCGCTGCGTTTGCAACCGCACAGGCTAGCGAGCCCGCTTATATCTGCAACAAAAACCACCGGCGTAATGCCGGTTCCCTTGTGAGACCCATCGCAGAAGGGCTGCTTGTTGCTACGCCCGCAGGCGCACCATGCATATTTTTCGCCTTCCACTAGTTCGATCCCAATGGGTTTTTTTTGTGCGATGACGACATCGTCGGGAGGTACATAGGTCCCCTTCCGCCGCGGCATCTTAAGGGCCTTGAACCCAAATAGAATGCCGGTCGCGGACAATGCGATAAAGGCGATACCCAATTGTCCCCAACTGAGTTCCAGAATATCCGTCTCCGCCTGCATCAAAAATTGGAAATTAGTGTAGCGAAAGACGATGAAGGTGATGGCGATAATGCCGATGAGGTTAAAACCGCTGATAAGTCACTTGTAGAGACCAGGCGCATGTTGCAGAAAA
>JAPUHN010000226.1 GCA_027297685.1 Alphaproteobacteria bacterium
GCGGCGAAAGCGGCGCTCGCCAGGCCGTCCATCGGTTGGTATGTTTTGGGCCTAAACCCTTACCGACCGAATAGACGGGCACCTTCGAATACACAGATGCACCCGTTAGCGTGCGCAGCGACATCGCCGCCGTCCAGCAAAAGGCGTGGCAGGCTATCGGTCAGCCGAGTCCCGGGTTCCATATGAAATTCATCAGTCGAGGCCGGCGCGGAACGTGTACCCGACATTCTCCAGTTCGCGGACCACGTCGGCGCCGAAGCGCGCTTCGAGTTCTTCGACCATGCTGGGTGCGAATTCGACATCGCGTAGATTGCGTTCGCCGCCTTGCAGGATGACGTAGAGCAGGCCGCTCTCGTCGCCAATATTGTGGAAACGACGCATCACCCCAGGTGGCACCGAGATGGTATCGAATAGATTGAGTTCCGTCGAATGCTGGCCCTGGTCGCCCCACTCGATGCGAAACCGGCCTTTTATGCAGGTGAAAGTCTCGGTCGTATTTTGATGTACGTGCAGACCGGGGCCGTTACCCGGCTCGCACTCGGCGATGACCACGGCGAAACTGGCCGGACCGGGAATCGGGCCGTCGCCCCACGGCGTATCCTTGGCCCCTTCATGGGCGATCACGGTTTTGGTCTCGCGGGCGGTCATCATCTCGCGTGCTGCCGGTGGAATATTGCCCGCGGTGCGCGCCTTGTTGGGGGTCAGATCGTCGTAACGGGCGATGTAGCGCTGCATCTCTTCCGGCGTGATGTCGATGGTTTTCATGGCTGGAGTCCTATTGTCCTCGAACGAAACCGAAGTGCCATTCTGACATAAATCGCCGGAGATATCACAGGTCGGTGCGATGCTCGATGCTATCGGCTAGACCGGCAGCGCTGCATCGTCTAACAGGCAGGTCGATTGCGGTCCGCCAATACCTGGCGGCGCTGATTTTTCAAAGGGGAGTCTCGCATGCGCATTGGCATCTGTGGCACGGGAAAAATGGGTTCGGCAATTGCCGAGCGCCTGATGGAAGAGGGCCGGCAGGTTTCCGTTTGGAACCGCACGCACGAGCGGGCGCAGCCGTTGCTCGATCAAGGCGCGGAATTCGCCGAAAGTCCAGCGGCGTTGGCGGCTGGCTGCGATGCTGTGATCTCGATGGTTATCGATGACGAGGCCGTCGCGGCGGTCTACGAGGGCGATGGCGGTCTGTTGTCGGCCGATCTCGGCGATACGCTGATCGTCGAGATGAGCACAATCCGGCCGCAGACCAGCGAGCGGGTTGCTGACGGGGTGCGCGAGGCGGGCGGACGGTTTGTCGAATGCCCGGTGGGCGGCAGCGTTCAGCCGGCCCGCAAGGGGCAATTGCTTGGTCTCGCTGGCGGTGCGGCTACCGACGTTGAAGCGGCGCGTCCGCTGTTGGAACAACTCTGCCGGCGGCTCGAGCATGTCGGCCCGGTCGGTGCGGGAGCGGCAATGAAACTGGCGGTCAACTTGCCATTGGTTGTCTATTGGGAGGCCGTTGGCGAGGCCTTGGCGATCGCCGGCAGCGCCGGTATCGACTTGTCTCTTGCGGCCGACATTTTGGGCGATACGTCGGGGACGATCAAAGTCGCGCCGGGCAGGTTGCCGCGTATCGTCGATGTCGTTAATGGCGACAGGCCGGATGCGGCAGCCTTCAGTATGTCGGGAATGGCGAAGGACCTGCGGCTGATATGCGACGTTGCCGCCGAGCACAATATTGCGGCGCCGGTAGCCGATGCCGCGTGTGCTAGCTACGACGCGGCGGTCGTCGATGGTTGGGGCGAGCGCGAAGGCGTGCTGCTCTCCGCTTGGAGGGTTTTGCAGTCGGCTTAGAACTGACACTGAAATCATTGAACGAAAGGGTCACGGTGCTCGCCACCGCAGCCCTTTACAGGTTACTGGTTATCGATCGCTATTTTTTCCCATTCGGGATAACCGGCAGCAAAACATAAGACTTGCGGTCGGGGCTGGTGTGCAAGGTTACCTCGCCGCCGAAGATATCTGCCGGCCGGTCGCGCGGGTCGTTGTGCCGGAACACCGCACAGCCGGTCCAGTTGCCGAGCGGCGTTTCCATGAAGGAATCGCCGGGATAGACGTAGTCCTTACCGCGCACTGTCAAGGCGATCCGATAATCTTTCGGCACGACGATGCAAGTCGGCCACACTTCGACGTCGACCTCGTAGACCTGACGCGGCTTGAGCGGCTGCTCTTCGTCATGGGTATGGTAGGGCCGGTAGGGCAGAGTGAGTTCCTGATCGATTTTGCGGTGCGAGCAGCGCAGCCAGCCCTGGGCGATCGGCGTGTGCGGATCGAGCGCGCCCTGAAACACGACCTCTTTCATGTCCGGCGCGAATACCCGCACCACCAGGAACAAGTCGGCATCGGCGGTCGCCGAAGATACAAACAGCTTGGCCGCGATCGGCCCGGTGATTTCCATTTCCTGTCGTAACGGTGGCGTCATGAAGGTCACACCGTCGCTGAAGCCGCCATAGGTAACTTTACCGGTTCTTTTCTGCGACGTGCGCGACAGAGACATATCTTCGGGATGGAGAAAAAACTTGGTCCAGCGTGTGCGTTTTAGCGGCCATTGCCGCTCGCGTCGCTCGACGAACTTCTCGCCGGGATGGCGAATTTGCAGTTGCACTTTCGGTTGCTTTTTCCAACCGGTATCTTCGCCTTTGAGGTAATGGCCGAAGAACCGCTTCTGCAAGTCAACGCCATAGTCGGTATAGAACTCGGTCCAGTGCTCGATGCCGTGAACCTCGAGCCATTTTTCCTTCGATGCCGCGCGAACGAAGCCTTCGAAGTTGCCGCGCGGGTGCAGGCCTTGGCCGCCCCAGTTGGCGGTCGACAAGATCGGTACTTCGACCTTCGACCAGTCGGGCATACGCGATTGCCAGTATTCGTCGGTATCGAGTTTGCGCTTCAAATTCTCCTCGTAAAAGTCGACACGATTTTGGTAAAGCTCTTCCTCGGTCAGCGTGATCGGTCCCGACACCAGGTCACCGTTCATGCGGCTTTTGTAACCATTCTCGCCCTTGCCGTGCTGCACTGAATAGACCTGGTGGAGGGGCCAGTCGTGGGAAAATCCATTACAAAAAATGCCGCCATGATGCGCCATGTCGCGGTAGTAGTCGGCGGCGCCTTCCCAAGGACAAATCGCGGCTAGATGCTTGGGTTGCAGCGCTGCCGTCTGCCACTGATTTTCGGCGTAGTAGGAAATGCCGTTGAGGCCGACTTTACCGTTCGACCAGTCTTGCACACCGGCCCAATCGACGCAGATCGCCAGATCCTCCGCTTCGCGCAACGACCAAATGTCGATGACGCCGGGCGAACGGCCGGCGCCACGCGAGTCGACGCGAATGCAGACATAATCGTCGGGAACCCATTTCTCGGGGTCGACCACTTCCCAGTTTTGGTATTTATTGGTCGTGCCCGCCGGCACATCCGGGTGCTTTTCCATCATGTTTTGGTACTGCGCCTCGTAGAGATCCTCGAAGTGCAGATACTTGCCGTAGGGTCCCATGGTCATGATGACCGGATAAATTCCGTCTTCGATCGGCCGGTACACGTCGCACCGCAAGACGATGCCGTCATCCATCCAAATCGGCACGTCCCAGTCGATGCGCATGCCGTCGCGAATGTCGGTCTTGGACTGCGCGTCCATATACTTCCTTTTTCTTGCCATGGCATTGCTCTCCAACCCTGTTGTTATCGTTCCCCACCGGTGCAAAGCTGGCATCGGTTCGTGAAATGCCTGAATACGGGTCTTGGATATGCTGCCTTGGCCCCAGTGCAGCGACCCGAGTGCGAACGCCTATTTTTAGTATAGTGAAAACTCGCACTTTGGTGAAAGTCTTCCGACACGAAGTTGTAAGGGAGATATTTTTAATCGCAGTTACGCAACTTTCATACCGGCTGCCATAGCCGGGTCAACAATAGTTTTAATAGGGAGAGCAACATGACACGCAAACAAATTCTTGCCGTTAAATCGATGGCCGCGGCCGTCGCGTTCGCCTCACTCGGCGGCAAGCGATGGGCGCCTTCAAACTGTGCGAGCCGGCGCCGTTTAAGCTGGACGTAGGCTTCGGCGCCGTTCAAACCAACAGCCTGAATGTTAATCAGGATTTCTTTGACGCGCTGCCGGACGAAGTGCGCAACGCTCTGGTCAGCAACGCCGAGGGCTGGCATGTCGCGAACGCCAAACTTGTCAATGAAGGTGCGGCAAAGGGGCTTGCACGGTGCAAGAACGAGTTCGGTACAAAAACGGCTGTGTTGAGCACCGCCGAGCGCAAAGAATGGGCGTTGATGTTGCCCAACATTGCCAAAGCGTGGGCCGCGGCGCAGGACAAAAAGGGACTGCCCGGGACCAAGATTCTCGCCACTTACATGAATGCCATGCGGGCAGCGAATCAACCCATGTTGCACCAGTGGGATAAATAGCAGGTTTCGGCCTCTGCTGCCGAACAAGAAAGAACGGGCCGCCATTGTGCGGCCCGTTCTTTGCCCTTATTTGTATATTCAATTGCGTTTGGGTCACGCCGGTCCTTGAAATCGGGAGCAAGTCGGATGATGAAATTAGGGCGTTATAGTCTTTATCTTGCCGTTGGGTTGTTCGCGAGCGCATCGCTTTCGCCGCCGCCCGCAAGTGCGCAGCTGAGCGATATCTTGCTCGCGCCGAAGACGCTGATCGACCGGGCGATCGAGGCTCGTAGCGCCAAAAACATTGCCATCGACAATCGCATCGTTGTCGAAGTGAACGCAATCATGGTCGAATACACGACCCTGAAAGCATCGACCGAAATCTACGAACAGCGTTTGCTGTTGACCGGCATCTTCGACGACAAGAAACTGTTTGACGAGTTTAGCGCCGAGGTCCGTGGCGTGGAGGGCGTGAAGGATCTTTTTTGGCACGTCGTTTTTATCAGCGAGGAAGAGCAGGATGCCCGTGAAGCGGAACTCCTCGGCTGGAAAGACGTCTTGGTTCTCAACACCAAAGTGGGGCTCGATCTGATCGGCACACGCGGAGTGGCCGATGTTAACTTTAGAACCGCGGTCGACTCGTTCAGCACGGTCTATCTAATGGGCCGGGCGCGCTCACAAAACGAACTCGACAAAGCGCTGCGTGTAGTTAAGGAGCGAGAGGGAGTCGCCAAGGTGATTAATTACGCGGTCGTTCGTCCTTAAGTCTCGTTTATTTGTAGGACGCTTCGACCAATCTGCGGTGTTCCTGCAAGCTGTCGGAAATCATAATTGCCGTTTGTAGGGCGTTGCGACCGGCGACGCCGCCGACCTTAACCGGGGTTCGTTCGACTATCGCCTCGACGAAAGCGGCAATTTCGAGCTCCAGGCTATCGGTTTCGGGAAAGCTCCATTCGCTTCGGTTAATTTTTGGCAAGTGCGACTGACCCAAGTATCCCTCTGCCGACAAACGCGTCATCTTGGACTCTTTGAAATCGACGCTGATGTAGCAATCTGGCTGGAAGATGCGCATCTTGCGCTCGGTTTTCAGGCTGACCCGGCTCGCGGTGATGGTCGCGACACAGCCGTTGGCGAATTCCAGGCGGGCGTTGGCAATATCTTCCGACTCCGACAATACGGGGGCGCCAATCGCCGATACCGATGTGACGGGCGCATCGACCAGCGCCAGGATCAAATCTATATCGTGGATCATTACATCGAGGATGATGTTGACATCGGTGCCGCGTGTCAGGAAAGGAGCTATCCGGTGGCATTCGATGTACAGCGGCCGGGTGACGTGTTCTGCCAGTGAGGTATAAACGCCGGTAAATCTTTCGATATGGCCAACCTGAAGCAGCACGTCGTTACGCGTGGCGGCTTCGATGAGTTGGTCGGCGCTATCAATCTTCTCGGTGATCGGTTTCTCCACCAACACGTGAATGCCCTGGTTGAGAAAATCGAGCGCAACTTCGAAATGGGCACTGGTTGGCACCGCGACACCCACCGCATCGACGCTGCCGTATAGTTTGCGGTAATCGGAGACAGCCTCGACGCCATACTGGTCGCCAACTTCTTTCGCCCGTTCGACATCAATATCGGCGATGGCGACAAGGTTGGAGCCCTTTACGCGGGCGAATTTCTCGGCGTGATAATTTCCGAAATGTCCGACGCCGATCACCGCTGTACGAACTTCCTGTGTCATATCTTGAACACCCCGGATCTAAGATCACTAACGTGTGCAATGCCGGTATCAATCAATCCATGTCGCGCGATCGGCTTCAATGATTTAAATCGCCGTCGAGTGACAAGAGCGCCGATGGGCGCCAACTTCGAACAGCTGCGATCAGCTACGCTGCCGCATCTCTTCTTTTTCGAACGCGTCGGGCTCGGGCTCGTTGCCCCGGAACGAGCAACTACCCGTTGACGTGATCGTCGAGCCCCCGCGGTTCAGAATTTCCGTGTAGCGGGTGCCATCGTCGTCGGCGCGCAGAATAGCGCCGGGCGCAAAGGAAACTTCGGTTGCTTCCGGGTACCGTCGAACGCTCAGTATGTCGTATCTGGTGCAAGTATTCTGGTCGCACCGGCGATAGATGTTCTCTTCGAAATCCACTAGCACCTGCGGCGCCGTTTGGTCATCGGGTAAACAAACCCAGCGACCCTCTTGCGCCGCCAGTGATGGTTTGGCTGCGGCGATCGAGGTCGCAGCAATGAAGATTGTAAGTGAGAGAATGATCAATCGCATGGTCGGGACGCTAGCATGCGCGGCGAGTTTAGGGAAAATGAATAATCGTGAGGCGTGTTGACTCGGGCTTTGAACTGCTTGAATTTTCGCCGCAGCTGACGTTAAGCGCACGCGAGCGTTAGCCCATATCGAACCCACCGGGCCTGGCATGAACCGCTCACCCAGCATCGTCCTTTTCCACGTTCACAAAGACGCCATGGCGGCCGCCGCGCGCGCCTTCGCCGAGGACTGGCCGGAGGCGCAGATCAGCAACATTCTCGACGACGGCCTGTTCCGGTGGGTGCGCCAGACCGGCGGTGTGGTGCCGGAAATGTACGGCGCCTTTCAAACCCTCACGCGCTATGCCGTCGAGCGCGGCGCCGAGGGTATCTTGTATTCCTGCTCGGCGTTCGGCGAATGCATCGACGCCTGCATTGCCGAATTCGATCTGCCGATGTTGAAGCCCAACGACGCAATGATCGAAGCGGCGCTCGACCACGGCTCGCGCATCGCGGTGGTCGCCACGGTCGCCGCCACCATTCCCACGATAGCGTTTGAAATCGAAGAAATGGCGGCGAAGCGAGGGCAGGCCGTTGAGCTTGTGCCCCACGTCGTCGATGGCGCGTTCGATGCCTTAGCCGCCGGCAATGCGACGATGCACGATCTGCTGGTTGCCGAAACCGCGGAGAAAATCGGCGACTGCGACGTTATCGCCCTGGCGCAGTTCACCCTGTCGCGGGCGGTGCCGGCGGTTGAGATGGTGACGAATATCCCAGTGTTGAATTCGCCCGGGGCGGCAGTGGCCAAACTGCGCGAATTGCTGGCTTAAGTTTGCTGTGGCTCTTCGCCGCCCGAGGGCAAAGACAGTGCGATCTCTGGCACACCTTCGCTCTCGCCGCGCGTGCGGGAGCTAGCGCCGGCGGTTGCCGCCGCCTCTGGTTCGAGCTTGGCGCCGAACAACCGGCCAATGGCGCGCGCCAAGGCCTTGATGCCGCTCCAGATCTTGGGCAGCAGCCAGATCATCAGCAGAATGAATGCCACCAACAGCCCGATGAATACCCAGGGGTGATGCAGGGCGACCCACAGACCGCCGATGACTGCGACATCTTCGGCGATCGAGGCGGCCCAGTTGGAAAACGGCTCGGGTGAGGTATTGATAAACGCCCGCGATCCGGCCTTAGTGGCATGGGTCGCTCCAGCCAAAGTGCCACCAGCGATGAGCGCGGCCAGCTCGGCGCCGGCGCTGACATCGCCGACCGCGCCGGCGGCCAGAACCGCGCCGGCGGGTATGCGGATGAAGGTATGGATGGTATCCCAGCCAGTATCGACGCCGGGTATTTTATCGGCGCAGAACTCGACCGCGTACATGAATCCGGCGGCGGCGATCACCAGCGGGTTCTGCAAAATCAGCAAATCGGGTGGAAGATCGATGTTTCCCGTGCTGCCCAGCAGACCGAGCATTACGATGGCGGCGTATAGATTTATACCGCTCGCCCAGGCGATACCCATTGAAAGAGCGATGGTTTCAGCGATGCCCACAGCTTCCCCGTTCGCAGTTTATATTGTTATTTATGTGGGGATGTGCCGTGCGATTACAACGCCGAGAGACGTTAAAGGGCGGTGTGAGAAAAGATAAAATATATATAATTCAGTTAGTTAGACTAATGTCCGCGTGCGTTGCTTGCGCTTCTTGGTTATGCGCCGGAACATCGGTTTATAGATTTCCTGCGCGCGAATCCGCTGGGCCTGGGTATTGGCGTGGTGCTCTATTTGGGCGCCTACCAAAGACGGCCCTTCGCCGACATCACAAATGCGGTCGATCAAATCGATTGCTTTGTTCCAGTACCAACCTGAATCTTCGTCGCCCACTGGATGTCGGGCGAAGTCTGACAAGATCGACGCGCAGGAATTGGCGACGAGTTCATCGCTGCCGCGCTCGCACGCGCGCAGCATATAACGCAGGTCATTCAGGCGTCCGCGATCGAGACCTAGGTTGTCGGCTTCGCGACGCAACAGAGCACTGACATCTTGCAATTCTTCAGTATCGAAGGAGTGCGAGCGGATACGCAGTTTTTCGATCAACGTCGCGGAGACGGAGTGGCCGGCGTCTTGCGCCCGGTGGGGTAGCACTTCGCCCAGGATGCTATTGACCAAAATCCAGGCCCGGCGGCGGGCCAAGCCGTCGCGTGTACCGACGATACGCGGTGCGAACGGCTTCAACGCTTGTCGCGCATCGCAGTCGATACCGTCATTGACCTTGATCGCAAATGTCGCGATTACCTGGCAGGCAGCTTTCGGTCGGTCGGTATGGCGTTCGCCGGCCAGCAGCGCCACCAATGACATGACGCACAGTTCGTTATCGTTGCGGTTGCCGACTCGCGGAACCAGCGAGACGCTATCGTATAGCCGCTGATGGGTTAAATCGGTCATCATCGATCGCAATCCCGACTGGCTATCGCCCGATTGACAATACAAAGTTTGCCGTAGAAACCAATTGTGAACAAGGATAGTCCATCTAACATAGTCAAGTCCAACGAATGAGCGCAAAAACAGTCCTTGCAGTTATATTAGCGCTCACCAACAATTTAGAAGATTTGCTACGAGTTGATGAATGACCGAAATCACGCGAAACGTCATTAAAGCCAACGGTATCAACCTGCATTACCGCGAGGCCGGGGAGGGGCCAGCGATGATTTTGCTGCATGGTTGGCCACAGACTTCGTACTCGTGGCGGAAGGTCATTTCTCCGTTATCCGAGCGTTATCGCGTTATCGCGCCGGACTTACGGGGCATGGGAGATTCCGACAAGCCCGTCGGCGGCTACGACATGCGCACGGTCGCTACCGATATTCGCCAACTTGCAGCCGTGCTCAGCCTTGAAAATCCCTATCTGGTCGGCGCCGATTGGGGTGGCTTGGTGGCCCGGCGATATGCGCTTGACTGGCCGGGAGAACTGGCACGCGTGGCAATTGTCGACATCGTTCCCCACGCGCAGATCTTCGCCAACTTTACGGTCGACTATGCAAAAGGTGCGTGGCACTACTTTTTCAACGCCGTGCCGGATATGCCGGAGCACCTTGTGGCCCACGACGTCCGCGGATTTTTACTCACGTTCTTCCGGCCGAAGTTCCACAACCCGGCCAATCTGGATGACGCCATCGACGAATATGTTCGCGCTTATTCGAAGCCGGGCGCGTTGCGTGGCGGGTTCGCCTACTACAAGGAGATGTTCGGCGAAAACCGGCGACTCGACGAAGAGAGTTTAGGAAAGACCATACAAGACCCAATCCATTGTATTTGGGGCAACAGTGGCGGCATGGGCGGTCCCTTCGATGTACTGGAAATGTGGCGACCGGACGCGCCGCACGTTACCGGCCGCGGCATCGATGATTGCGGGCACTATGTGCACGAAGAAGCGCCGGACATCCTGGTCGAGGAACTCCTCGAGTTCGGCGAAAGCTAAGTTGGGCGCGCAGCGACCATTGCGCCCGCGGGAAGGGTAAGAGGATGGGCGATTCCGGTGACCGCAAACGGTCCAAGAAGTCCAAGCGTTCGAAGCGGCTAAAGCGGTCGAAAAAAGCCGGTTTACAGCAGGGCGCCGGACAATCGGAACAAGGCCAACAAACCGATCAACCGGGCGCTGAGATGGCCCTGTCGGAGGCCAGTCAGATAGTCGTCATCGAACTGCAGCGGACCGAACTCAGCCGGTTGCTGCGCGAGCAGCAACGCTTGAACGACCGGGTCGATCAACTGTTGCAGCTGCACGAACGCGAACAGGTCTTGCGGCAGCAAATGCAAGCGGCACTGGACAAACTGGCTGCACAGCGCTCGCTGTCGCCGCCGCGCCAAGGCGAGGTGGACAATCGGCGATTGGTCGAGCGGATCGATCGCGCCGAAGGTAAATTTACCGCGCTGCGATCGGCGGTCGGGCTCTTGGTCGTGGCACTCGAGCGCCAGACCGCGGCGGCTCAATAGGAGCCGGATAATAGTCAGCCAGTTGCCGGACTGTGCGTACGGTTAATGTGCCATCAATACCGGTATTTGCGCTTCGTTCAGAATGTGGTTGGTGGCTCCGCCAAATATCATTTGCCGCAGCCGACTTTGCGTATATCCGCCCTTGATCAGCAGATCGGCGCCCACTTTTGCTGCCTCCTCGAGCATCATCGCACCGGCAGCAGCGGGCGAACATTTGCCCTTCGAATCCACAGTGTCCGCGGATATGCCGTGCCGGCGCAGGTTTTCGGCAACGTCTTCGCCACTGGGCCCCGGAACCAACGCACCTTCGACCGTGAGAACGGTGACATGCTCGGCGTTCTGCAAAAACGGCATCGCGAAGGAGACCGCTCGCGCTGTTTCCGTGCTGCCATTCCAGGCGACAACAATCTTACGGGCCAGCGTTTGTGGCGATGTCGGCGGTGCAATTAACACCGGCCGGCCCGATTCAAAGAGCACGGTTTCAAGCGTATTCATCGCCGGAGTTAACACCCCGGGCGTTGGCCTGCCGACGACCGTCACATCGAAGACACGGCCCCGTTGTCCGAACACGCCGATGCCCGGCGCCTCGTCCTCGACCCACCGCGCGCAGGGGCCTGCGGTATCGGCGCTCGCTGCAACGGTCAATCCACTGTCGCGGACGAACCCATCGAAATGCTCTTGCAGACGGCGGGTTCGGGTTTCCTGTTCCTGTTCGAACTGCTCCTCGGTTCCCGCTAGCGCCGCGACGCCACCCTCGAAACCGACTGCGATCGCGCCAGCCAGCGACGGCCGAATGCAAAGACCCTCGACGTAGCTATCGAACTGCCTCGCCACCAGCAAAGCGGTCGCCAACACCGACGGCAGTACATCGCTTTCCTCCAGCGGCACTAGTATCGATTTGTATCCCATTTGAGATCTGCCACCCTGGTTTGTTCGAGTTTCTATAATGTCCCGAGCTCGCCCCGAAGGGCAAGCGCGGCGCGCTGCTACCCTATAGGACTAAGGTTGTAGTAGCGGTTGCCTCGATGGCGGCCTTCGGGTACATAACCGCCGTTCCGAAAAGGCGCGGCAGTGGCGGAATTGGTAGACGCGCAACGTTGAGGGCGTTGTGGGGGAAACCCCGTGGAGGTTCAAGTCCTCTCTGCCGCACCACCGGGATTATCCAAGGCGAATTGGTCCAAGGCAGGAACGCGCGTCGCTCTTGATCCGCCGCGCCGGGTGGCGTATCAGGCGGTGCTTCCGTATGCCGTGCGGCTGTGGCGGAATTGGTAGACGCGCTAGCTTCAGGTGCTAGTGGGCGCATGCCCGTGGAGGTTCGAGTCCTCTCAGCCGCACCACTCTCCCGATGTATTCTTTGTACCGCCATCGAAATATCTTTGTTTGTCAAAGAGATGGATGCTTTTCATAATCCTAAAATTGGTGCGATATGTCATGGCGGGCAGGAATTTAGTCCCTATATGATAGGCGGATTGGCGAAACGGCACGATTGAGCGGGTTGGTAGGAATGCCGGACAGAGAAAATAAGCACCGAACTGGCCTTTGGGCGCGGATGCGTGGCTATTTTCTCGCCGGCCTGTTGGTGGTAGCGCCGGTCGGCATCACCTTTTGGCTAAGTTGGCTGGTGTTGAGTTTTATCGATGCCCGGGTCACCCCGCTGATTCCCGAAGCCTATAATCCCAACACATACGTGCCGTTTGGCATTCCCGGCCTCGGGGTCTTGATCCTGTTGTTGTTTATTACCTTTGTCGGGGCGCTGACCCGAATGCTCCTGGGGCGTTGGATCGTGCGCGGCGGCGAGCATTTGCTAAGCCGCATGCCGGTCGTACGTAGCATCTACGGCGCAACCAAGAAAATCGTCGAGACGGTGCTGGCGCATCAGTCAGATGCTTTCCGCCAGGCCGTGTTGTTCGAATATCCAAGGCGCGGCAGCTGGGCGATCGGCTTTGTTACCGGCAAGACTATCGGCGAGGTCCAAAACGTAACCGAGGACGATGTGGTTAACGTATTTTTGCCGACCACGCCAAATCCGACGTCCGGTTATCTATTGTTTCTGCCGCGCCGCGAGTTGGTCGAACTCTCGATGAGCGTCGAGGACGCCATCAAGATGATTATCTCCGGCGGCATCGTGACCCCACAGGACCTGCGCCCGGTCGAACAGCGGCAGATAAAAATGGTTGGCCGCGCCGACGGCGACACGCCAACGGTGGGGGGCAGCGAACCGGGCCCCAGCAAGACAGACAGAGGCAAGAGCGATAAGGAAACGGTCGACGCCGACTGAATGGACCCTGCTTTAGCCCGCGCGCGCCAGCCGAACCGCGGCGTCGCGTTCGAACAAGTACAGCAATATTCGCAATGCTTCGCCGCGATCGGTCTCGAGGGCCGGGTCGCGTTCGATGATCAATTTCGCATCGTCGCGTGCGACGGCCAAAAGCTCGCCATGGTGTTCCAAGCTGGCGAGGCGAAATTCCGGTAGTCCGGATTGGCGCGTGCCGAGCAGATCGCCGGCGCCGCGCAAGCGCAAATCTTCCTCGGCAATGCGAAAACCATCGTCGGTCTCGCGCAGAATGGCCAGGCGCGATCGCGCGGTTTCGCCAAGCGCGTCGGCATACAGCAACAGGCAGGTCGAGGGTTTGGTGCTGCGTCCGATGCGGCCGCGAAGTTGGTGGAGCTGGGCCAGCCCGAAGCGCTCGGCGTGTTCGATCACCATGACTGTCGCGTCGGGTACGTCGACGCCAACTTCGATGACCGTTGTCGCCACCAGTAAATCTATCGCCGGATCCCCATCCGCCGGCCCGGCGAACTGGTTCATCACGGCATCTTTTTCGCGCGCGCCCAATCGTCCGTGCACCAGTCCGACCCGCGCGCCAAAAATCTCCGCCAATGCGGCATGGCGCGCTGTCGCGGCGGCGAGGTCGATGGTCTCCGATTCCTCGACCAACGGGCAGACCCAAAATACCTTGGCGCCCTCGGCGAGTTTGCGGCCGACGGCGCCAACCACTTCGTCGAGGCGCGCCAACGTTATGGTGCGGGTATCGATGGGCAAGCGTCCCGCCGGCTTTTCGGTCAACTGGGATTCGTCCAGGTCGCCGTAGAACGCGAGCATGAGGGTGCGCGGAATCGGTGTCGCCGTCATCAGCAGAACATCGGCGGCCGCCCCTTTGTCGGCCAGAAGCAAGCGTTGGTGGACTCCGAACCGGTGCTGTTCGTCGACCACGGCAAGCGCCAGGTCGCGGAAGGCGATGTCCTGCTGGAACAGCGCGTGGGTTCCGACAATGATGGAAGTCTCGCCCGAGACGAGCAGGTCGAGAATCTGCTGCCGCGCCTTTCCCTTGTCGCGCCCAGTCAACAACACAGCCGATACGCCGATCGCTTCGGCGAGCGGAGCGATGGTTGCGAAGTGCTGACGTGCGAGGATTTCCGTCGGCGCCATCAAAGCGGCCTGCCGGCCTTCCTCGATCGCGTTCAGCATCGCCATCAGCGCCACCACGGTTTTGCCGCTGCCGACGTCGCCCTGTAGCAGGCGCAGCATGCGCGTGTCCGAGGCCATATCGGCGATTATGTCGTCGATGGCGCGCTGCTGGCTGGTGGTCAGGTCGAACGGCAGAGCGGCGACGGCCTTGGCCCGCAGCGTGCCGTTCCCCACGGTCGGCTGTCCGGGTCTTTTTCGGGTTTTCGCGCGCACCAGGCCGATCGCCAGTTGGCTGGCGAGCAGCTCGTCATAGGCCAACCGTTGGCGCGTTTTGTGGTTCGGGTCGAGGTCGGCGATGTCCGCTGGTTCATGCACTTGGGTGATGGCGTCATGCCAGCGTGGCCAGCCCCGTTGCGCCGCCAAAGCCGGATCGAGCCATTCCGGGAGCTCCGGCGCCCGGCCGACGGCCTCGGCGATGTCGCGGCGCAAGACGTTCTGGGTCAGCCCTTCCGTCAGCGGGTAGGTCGGATGAACCTGCATCACCGCGGCGCGCTCGGAAAGGGGCGCGACGATGTCGGGGTGGGTCATTTGCAGTTGGCCGTCGAACAGCTCGACCACGCCGCTGACCACCCGCTGTTCGCCGGTCGGCAAGGTTTTTTCAAGATAGTCGGCGCGAGCGTGGAAAAACACCAAATCGATATCGCCGCTTTCGTCGGAGCAATGAATTTTGTACGGGATGCGCCGGTTGGCGACCGGCGGCTGGCGATGGGCCTCGACGCGCACGGTCAAGGTTGCAACCCGCCCAGGTTCGGCATCGCGCAAAACCGGTGCGTAGCGGCGATCGAGCAGGCTGGTCGGCAAGTGCCAAACCAAATCGGCGATGTGCGGTCCGGCGACGCGTTCAATTAGCGCGCCGATACGCGGCCCGACCCCCTTTATCGAGGTTACCGGGGCGAAGAGGGAGAACAGTATTTCGGGACGCGTGCGGGCGGACAATGGCGAAAACCCGTGTGGCTCAGCTTCAATAGCTGACAGCATAGGGCAGGGGGTCTATATCCTACGGCAGTGCTGCGCCGCCTACCAGTAATCGTCGTGCCAACCGGCCGACGGGGCGAATAGCTATTGAGGAACTTTGAACCGTGGAGCCTCGAGACGTTCGGATAAAACGCTTGCGTTACCGCAGCAGCTACACCGGCACCAAGGAAACTGACGTGCTGTTGGGGCAGTTTGTAGCACGCCATCTGGATGCGTTGTCGCCCACGCTGCTCGACCAATACGAGGCGTTGATCGACAATAGCGACCCCGATCTCTTTATGTGGATTAGCGGGCGTAAACCGGTACCACCGGAGTGGGACACGGACGTTATGGTATTGCTAAAAAACTTTAGAACCGGATCATAATCGTTTGTTATTGAAAAGTAATCCTTTCGAAGACAGCAAGGCTGTAACTTTTACCGGCGTCCCCGAAGGGTGCGATGCGCTGTTGCTGGCCGAGCTCGTTGCGCAAGCGCAACCGGGCCCGGCACAGACAGTTTTGTACGTCGCCAGCGACGAGACGGCGATGGCGCGCACCGCCGAGGCGGTACGGTTTTTTGCACCCGAAGTACGGGTGCTGATGCTTCCAGCGTGGGACTGCCTGCCCTACGACCGGGTGCCGCCACGCCATGACGTGATGGCGACCCGATTGGCCACGTTAAGTGCGTTGACCAACACGGATGGAGAAGCGGCGCCGACGTTGGTTGTCACGACGGCGAGCGCGGCGCTACAGCGCCTGCCGACACCGGATGTCATCGCGGCCAGTCATTATTTGGCCCGACCGGGCGACACTATCGATACCGTCCCGCTCATCGCGTTCCTTTCGGAGAAC
>JAPUHN010000227.1 GCA_027297685.1 Alphaproteobacteria bacterium
CAACTTGCTGAGTCCGGGCGCGACCCGTACGCAGATGCGCAGCGCAGCATTTCCCGGCGAAGACCCTCAAACCCTGAAGACGCCCGATGCGCTAACCGACACGTTCCTCGAGCTGGCCAGCCCGGACTGCACGCGCCACGGTGAGTTGGTGGAACTGTCGTAACGTTATTTGGTGTAATACCAAGTCTCGTTAATACGGCCCCCTTTTATGGGCGCGGCTTGGCCCGCCCGGTTAGGTGCGCGGCACAGCGCGATGCGGGGCACCGGGCAAGCCGCGCAACGCGGCCGGAGGGCCAAGCCGACCCACCGCAGGTCGCCATCCTTTGCCCGCCGGCGGCGTTGCAGGCTGCTTGCAGTACCAGAACCGCGGCGCAACCCGCGCCTATCCGGCGGATAAATTATAGGCGGTGAAATGAGTTCGTATTAGCGAGACTTGGTATAACGCCTGGATTTTCGCGTCAGCAAGTCTAGATTCTGTTCGTCATCCTGAGCTTGTCGAAGGATGGGGTCGCGCACGCACCATCCGCCGACGGGAGTCTTAGATCATGACCGATGTCGAGATCATTAGTTCCAGCACCTGTCCGTTTGCCCAACGCACCCGCATGGCGCTGCTCGAAAAGGGTATCGATTTCACCCTGACCGAGATCGATCTTGATGACAAACCAGACTGGTTCCGGGAAATATCTCCCTACGGTAAGGTGCCGGTGATCCGGCATGGCGGCACGGTGGTGTTCGAGTCCGCCGTCATCAACGAGTATCTGGAAGAGGTGTTTCCCGATCATCCGTTGCTGCCGAAAGACCCGGTGCGCCGGGCGCAGGCGCGCATCTGGATCGACTTCGCCAATGTGCGTTTCGTGCCGCAAATCTACAAGCTGATGCTGGCACAGGAGCCGGAGCGTCAGGCAATTCATGCGCAAAAGCTGACCGAGGCGCTTCTGATGATGGAGCATGAGGGGCTCGGAAAGCTGTCCGACGGTCCCTACTGGCTGGGCGACAAGGTCAGCCTCGTCGATCTGAGTTTTCTGCCCCATTTGCAGCGGTTCTGCGCGCTGGAGCACTACCGGGATTTCAACATCCCCGACGAATGCGTGTTGCTGAAAGCGTGGCTGCAATTGATGCGGCAGCGGCCCTCGGTGCAGGCGATGTCGCCGACCGACGAAACGCTGATCAAGAACTGGTCGAAATACGCGTTCAACACCAGCACCGGCACGACCGCGGCAGATATGCGCGAAGTTTAACGCCGGTTTTCCGGTCCTTACCTGGGCGCATGACACTTATTCCCATAAGTCATGGCGGCCGCATTGTTCGCCGTTGCCACCGCTGATAGGGTCGCGGCCGATTGAATTACGAGTGCACAACCGGGAGATACAATGGTTCATTTGCGTGAAATGCCCGAGCATCTGCGCAACGGATTGATCAACCAGGAGCTACCGACTTTCGAGTCGGCGCCGTGGGTTGAGGCCAAGCCGTTGGCGGAAAGCAGGGTCGCCATTATCAGCACGGCGGGCCTGCATCGGCGCGAAGATTCGCCGTTTGTCCCCGGCGCTGGCGATTACCGGGTTATTCCCGACGATGCCGATTTCGACGACCTGATGATGAGCCACGTGTCGACTAATTTCGACCGCACCGGCTTCTTTCAAGACACCAACACAGCCTTCCCGATCGACCGGCTGCACGAACTGGTCGATCAAGGGATCGTCGGGTCGGCCGCCTCGCGGCACTATTCGTTCATGGGGGCAACGCCGCCGCACATGATGGAGCCGGTCGCCCGCGACCTTGCCGGATTGCTGAAACAGGATGGGGTTGACGCCGTCGTTCTGGTTCCTGTCTGACCCCAATGTACGCGCGCCGTGAGCGGGCTATCGCACTTTCTGGAAGACGAAGGCATTCCGACAACGTCGATCAGTTTGATCCGCACCCATACCGAAAAAATCAAACCGCCGCGGGCGTTGGTGGTTCCGTTCGAACTTGGCCGCCCCTTGGGTGCGCCGAACGAACCGGATTTTCAGCGCCGGGTGCTGCATGAATGTCTGAAACTGCTCGAGCGTCCGTCGGGACCGGTTTTGGAGGACTTTCCCGATGTACCGCCAGGCGAAGACGAGGAAGAGGCGCAGGGCTGGGCCTGTCCGGTCAACTTCGCGCCGCCGGTCGACGACATCAGCGATGCCGATTTGGTCTATCAGTCGCTGCTGCAAGAGGTGAACCTGCTGCGGCCGTGGTACGAGGAGGCGGTGAAGAACTATAAGCGCTCGGCGTTCGGCATCTCCGGTAATACGCCGGAGGAAATCGCGCGGTTTCTCGCCAACTTCGTCATCGATCCCGAAGGCACGGCGCCGCCGGTCGACGGCGAGACCATCGGGGTCGGCTTCAAGCGCCTGGCCGACGATCTGCGGTACTTCTATACCGAAGCGGCAATCGCCCGGCCCGACCAGCGCACCCGCGATCTGGATGTCGCCAATTGGCTGTGGGGCGAGACCACCTTGGGCAAGGTTCTGGTTACCATCCGCGACTATTCGATGGATTGCGAGGAGCCGTCGCTGAAGGCGCTGGCGCCCACCGCCATGGTGCCGACCCACCAGCGCCACCGCACCCAGCACGGGTAACAAAGCCCCTCTCCCATCGAGAGGTTTTTTACTATCCCAACACAACCATCACATCGCCGCCGCTGCGCTCGGTGACCTGACCGATGATTGCCGCATCGGGAGCGGCGGCTTCGCGCAGTTCGCCGAGGCAGGCCTGGGCGCGGTCAGGGCGCACCCCGAATAAAAGACCGCCGGCCGTTTGCGGATCGAATAACAGCGGATAGGCGGTGTGCGCCATCGGTTGATGGCGGTCGGCCACCGCGCTTTCGTTATCGCCCTTCAATGTGCTCTCGATTCCGTCAACCGAGAGGTCAGCGGCGCCCGGAAGTAGGGGTATCGCGTCGAGATCGAGCGTGGCGTCGGCGTCTGAGGCCTGCAACATTTCGACCAGATGGCCCAATAGCCCAAAACCGGTGACATCGGTGCACGCCGACGCGCCGTACGCGCGCAGTATCGGCACGCAGGGTCCTGCCGACCGCAGCATCGAGGCGAAGGCCGCCTCGATCCATTCGCCGTGCGCCTTGGTCCGCATATCGGCCGCAAATAATACCCCGGTGCCCAGCGGCTTGGTCAAGATCAGCGTATCGCCAGGCCGCAGGCCCGCCTTGCGCAACAGCGCGTCCGGGTCGGCGTAGCCGTTTACGGTAAGTCCGAACGCCATTTCCGCGCCTTCGCCGGTATGGCCGCCGGCGAGCACCGCACCAGCTTCCGCCAGGGTCTCGGTGGCGCCGGCCAGCAATTGGTAAAGGTCTTCGGCGATTTTGTCCTCGTCGTCGTGGGGCAACATGACAGTGGCCAGCGCCGAGTGCGGCTCCGCGCCCATGGCGAATACATCGCCGAGGCAATGGTTGGCGGCGATGCGGGCGAACAAGTAGGGGTCGTCTATAAAGGCGCGAAACTGGTCGACGGTCTGGACCAGCGCGCGGCCCGGCGGCGGCATCAGCACCGCAGCGTCGTCGGGCGCATCGAGACCCAGGGTCAAGCCTTCTTTCGTCTGCGGCGGCAGCCGGTCGAGGGCACGGCGCAGTATCGGTGCGGGCACTTTGGCGCCGCAGCCGCCGCAACGCATGTCGTCCAAAACGTCGCCGTCGCCGCCCGCCGAAGTCGATGCCGACATGTCGGGCAATTCCTGGTACTTGCGCATCCAGCGGCGGTCGATCCAATCTTTCCAGCGCCACACCCAGTTGCCGGCAACCGACAGCGAGCCCCACGCGGCGATGGCGTAACGGTCGCCGGTGGTGATCAGGGCCAGGGTCTGTTTCTGCGGCCGGTAAGGTTTGAGCGGCTCGCCGCGCGCAGCCCGCCGCAGATTTTCAGCTAAGTAGGGGCCTTGGCGGACAGCGTAGACACCCGACTTCGGTAGAGCGTGGCTGTCCATCGATGCCAAGTCGCCGACGGCGAACACCTGGGCGTGGGACGGCGAGCGCAGCTGGTCGTCGACGCGCACGAAACTCCGGTCGTCGAGCGCCAGGCCACTCTCGGCGAGCCAGGGCGGCGCTCCACCGTTGGTCACCAATATGGTGCGGTTGGCTGGCAGCGTCTCGCCGTTGCTGAGTTTGACAGTGCCTGCCTCGATCTGCTCGATCCGCGTGTCCGTGCGTACAACGATGCGGCGGTCGGCGAGGGCGCGCAAAAGCCGTTGCCGGGCCGCAGCGTTATAGGTCGGCAGCAGCTTATTCGCGGCTTCCACGATCGTCAGCGACAGGTCATCGGAATCGTGCTGGAGTATGGACATGCCGTGCCGCAACTGATGATCGAGCGACAGGGTTAATTCGACACCGCCGGCGCCGCCGCCAACAACAACAATATGAAATGGCCCGGATTGAGTAGCGATCTCGGCGGCCAACTCGGCTTGGCCCGAGAGGAACCGGTCGATCGGCTTAACCGGCAACGCGTTCTCAGCGCCGGCGATACCCGCCGACGACGGCGTCGATCCGGTATCGAGCGACAGCAAGTCGAAACGAACCGGTGGCCGGCCGGCGACATGGACAACGTTGTTTGACAAATCGAGCCCGGTCGCCGGGGCATGGATCAGGCGCGCGCCAGCGAAGACGGCAAGCGGGCGCAGATCGATGTGGCACTCGGCGCTTGTGTAGTGCTGAGCGATCAGACCCGGCACCATGCCCGAATAGGGCGTCAACAGGTCGCGGGCGATCAGGGTCAGGCGCACCCCCGGTTCCGGCTTCATGCCAAACCGTTTCAGTACGTCGACATGGGTGTGGCCGCCGCCGACGAGCACAATGTCCTGTCGGACCGGATCAGATTGCGTTTGCATGTCTTGAGTGAATTACGATCGCCAGAGCCAATATTGGCGGAAGAGAGTGGGAGTCGAACCCACCAGGCACGTCTAACGCCCCTCACCGGATTTGAAGTCCGAGCGCCCCACCGGGATGCGATCCTCTTCCGTGTTTAGTTTCAACTAGATGGCCGTGCCGAGCAAGAGTAAGGAGGCCAAATTGGCACCGGATTGGCACCGGAAGACTCTCAGATCGTCGCACATGTTCTCGATTAGTCCTCGAACGCGGCCTTGAGTGACTGCTCAATTAGCGCAGCTGCGTCCTCCTGCATACCCGGCATGACGTGGGCGTAAGTCTGCAAGGTGATCGAGATATTCGCATGCCCTGCCCGTTCCGATACGACTTTGACCGGAACGCCCGCCTTGAGAAGATGCGTAATGTGTGTGTGTCTCAGCCCGTGGAATGTGATCTGGGGAAGTTCGGTAGCGGCAACAGCTTTGGTGAATTCACGAGTGAAATTCCTGGGCACGCGGGGTCGGCCATCGAAGGTCGTGAACACGAGGCCATTTTCATCTCTGCCCAGACCGAGTGCGATTCGTCGTTCAGCCTGATCTCGCTTGTGTTCTGCCAAAGCGCGAACGACGCTCTCGGGTAATGCGATCTGGCGTCTTCCACTTTTCGTTTTGGGTTCTTTGAACCTGAGACCGGCCCGGGTTTCCTCGATGGATTGTGCGACTGTGAGTTTCAGCGTGCCGAAGTCAATATCGCGCCATCGTAGGGCGAGCACTTCGCCCCTTCGCATTCCCGTTGAGGCCGCCAGAAGGGACGGCATGTAGAGCATAGTCCCCTTGAGGGAGCGCAGGAGCGTGTTGAGTTGCTGTTCATCCAGAACCTCAATCTCTTTTTCCTCGAACTTTGGGGCATTCTCGACCATGGACATCGGATTTACCGAGATGAGGCTTTTACGAACCGCTGATCTCATGATTTGTCCTAGAAGCACGTGAACGTGACGTACCGTGCGAGGAGATAATCCTCCCTTCCCATCGTGTCGTCCTGTCTTGCCGAGTTGCACATAAAGCAGCTCAATATCCTGACCAGATATGTCCTGAATACGGATGAACTCGAATGTCGGGAGAAGCTGCTTTCGCAGAAGATCGCCGTAACGCTCTAATGTCTTGGGAGATACGTTTGCGGCTGCTGATGTCTCAAGCCACTGATTTGCGAACTCACCGAAGGTCGTTCGTGACGCATTGACGAATGTCTTCTGATTGACTGCCGTCAGTACTTCGGCAAGTTTTGTTTCTGCGTCTTTCTTCGTGCCCTGAACTGTGAGGTATCGCGTTCGACGCATCCTAGTGGTTACGTCGGGTGGAAGGTCAAACTTCAAGCGCCAACTTTTCTTGCCGCGCTTCTGGATATGGCCTTTCATAAATGCTTTCCTCCAGTTGTTATCTAGTCACTCGTCTTCGTCGATTTCTGACGCCGATGGGCCGCCTTCCGGCATCTGTCGGAGCAATAGTGCGCACTCTTACGCCTGCCCGTACCAGTACCGTAGACAAACCAGGTCGGACATACAGCGCAACGCCGCAGTTGAGTGCTAGACGACACTGCCTGGGCGAATTGTAGCCACAAGGCAGACTTTAAATCTTCGAGAACAACTGACAGGATCGGCAATCCTGTCCCCCCCGTTGGACGACGAAGTTGGAGCTGTAAAGCTGCAACTGGCGGCCCTTCTTCATCAGTTTCAGGATCGGGATCTTCAAACATGTTCGACGTATTAAAGGCGTGGATTAGCCCGTCGAAGTCTCCAGTCCGTTTTGCTTCCTGCCAGCTTTCAACCGCGTCCGTCATCGATCCCGCTACTTCGTGGAATTCATCCACGCTCCAATCGTCCGCGACTCGTTTATACGAAGGGAAGGTCAACAGGAGGCCGTAGTTATCTACGAACTGGAGAATGTTTGAGTCCGACTCCCAACATTCGGACAATTCCATGAAAGCCGCATCTGCACCTTCGAGGGGACGAAACCTCAAAACTCTGTCACTTTTCGCAACAAAGTAGGTCTCGTACACATTGAAGTTTTCATGTTGAAACAATTTATGGACCCACGCGGGTGCGCGTTCAGATGCGGAACTACCACTCAAGATTTTTCTTTCATCCCTGACACCTAGGAACTCAGGTTCCAATATCTCGATGGTGTAGCCGTCGGGGCATTTCTCCCATTCAAACCAGATCAGTTCCGGCATTGTATTCTCATAGAGACGATAAATAGACAGATGTAGTCCTTTTCTATGATTATACGTTTTTTATCGTCCCGTCAAAGCCTATATTCGTGTTTAGCAACAAGGCAGCCGTGCCTTTTCGTTCACGCATAGAAAGAGGACAGGATGGACACCACGAAGACAGACACAGAGCATGAAGAGAATCCGTACGTACTCTCCGTACCAAAGGCGGGACGCAAATATTTCGATCTCGGGCGGGGTGCTTCCTACGAAGCAGCCAAGCGCGGAGATATTCCAACCATTCGTATCGGGCGAAAGCTTCTGGTGCCCGTCCAAGCGGTCGAGAGGAAATTGTCCGAGGCGGAATAGTCCCCGAACTTTAGCAGATCGAGGGCGGCGAGTTGACAGCCAACAAGCAACCGGAGGCTTTTCGGGGCATTAGCACGCTTGCCGCACTCGACGGCAAACCATTCCTACAATTTTCTGAAGGTTGGGCTTTGGCGGCGGATCGCAATCAATGGATTGTCTGCCGTGCCCGATCTCGTCATGGCAAGCTGTGTTGGCAACCACGCAGCTTCGTCGGTTCAAATAAAAGCGTGCTCAGACAGGTTGTGCGCGAGCTAGGTATCGAGGTCAGGCCAGAGACCAACGCGGCTGCACACGCCTTTTTGAGACTCCCACCGCACAAATTCCTCGACTGGCGGGATCAGGTCCGACGGCGTCGTTGATGGGCGCAGCACTTCCAGAGCGTTTCCCATACCAAGGATGGAAACGGCGTGGCTGACATGGGTAATAATGGCCGCCGGAAGGGCGAGCCGAAGCACGTCCGAATATATCGATGGATGTTCGATTGCCCCGCGTATCGGTCATTGAATGTTTACGAGCGGTGCCTGCTGGTTGAACTTGGCCGACGTTACAACGGCACCAACAACGGCGAGATATCAATGAGTGTTCGCGAGGCTGCCAATCGGCTGGGGTGCAGTATCAACCCAGCTGCAAAAGCATTCAGAGGACTCGAAGGGCGGGGCTTCATTCGGACACACGTCAAGGGTGCCTTCAACGTTAAACAGCGGCACGCAACTACTTGGATATTGACCGAATACGAGTACGCCGGGAAGAAACCGACCAAGGACTTTATGAAGTGGTCAACCGAAAAACAAAACCCGGTATCACCTCGTAATACCGTAAGTATCACCTCGTAATACCGTGACCCGTCAGACAAGGCCAAAAATACCTCTAATGGTATCACCTCGTAATACTGTCAACGTCCATTTCGACGTTTCACGGTATCACCTCGTAATACACATATAGTTTACCAGGTGGGTGCGTTGTCTTGTGACGGCACAGCAAGAATGGATGGTTACCTACCTGAAAGTGGCTAACGCCCATGTACGGTTTACCCCCCGGCGTCATGTCTCGAAACCATCCTAGTTAGATAGTTCAACCGCACAAACAGATATGTAGAGTGAAACTCACCGCTATGAGCGGTACCACGCGCGTTGGCTTAGTTAGGCTGCCTGGGTGTTGAGGGCGGCGGGGAAAATGCTTGTAATTTTGTCAGCCTCGCGGAACGTGCGAGGCAACCACAACCCGCCGGAGAAATCCGAGCGGGTTTTGTTATGCGGCTTCGTCGAATTCTCCCCAGTATTTTTCGCTGGGGTGCTCAGGAAATTTCACCTTCACGCGCTCCAAGAGTATGGCAGAGGGCTCATGAGCCCGCACGGACTGGATACGCATATCAATTATGGTGTCGCTGGTGAAGTCCATAGCCATTGCGTGTTCTGAAAGGTTCTTGCCAACGATCAGGCGTAATAGTTTCTCCCTGGCTGGCCCCATTATTTCTTTATCGTGTTCCCATCTGGACACGGTTTCCGGCGCGACTTCGAGGCGTTCGGCAAATTCCTTACCGTTGAAGTTGAGGGCCTTCCTGAGAAAGCGAATTTCTTGGCCGTTTAATTTCAAGGGATCGATAATCCGACTAATCGCGACAGCCGCGATGAGCCCCTTGTGATCGGGAATTATCGTGGATGCCACAGCGCCGCAGTCTACGCAAATTTCCTGCGTGATGGCATTAACCAATATCACGGGGATGCCCATATGCTCATCGTTGTATTCATCAACGAGAACGGGGCGGGTCTTGCCTGCGCACTTTGGACATTGGGTCATAGCTATTTCCACCCTGTTACGATGACAATGGTTACAATTTCTTCCTCGATTTCAATAACCACAGTTATGGTTCTGTCGTCA
Organism: Alphaproteobacteria bacterium; assembly: GCA_027297685.1. Taxonomy (GTDB): domain Bacteria; phylum Pseudomonadota; class Alphaproteobacteria; order UBA6615; family UBA6615; genus JAPUHN01. The sequence goes on from JAPUHN010000227.1 coordinate 9,287, forward strand.
GTGTCTTTGCCTTTCACGAGATAACGGGTGCCACCTGGATGCGTTTGTTCTTGGACGCTAAAACAGTTTTCTAGGGCATTTTGAACGTCTGGCTGGGTGATGCCGTCTTTCGCCATCTCTATTTCGGCGTGGGTTAGATATTTGAACGCTATATCTCGCCGTTGCGCCAACGATTTGATAAATGACAGGCTCGATATATATTGCGGTGACATCAATTAAATAACCGTTAAGCCCAACTTTTTGGCTCTCTACCAACATCTGATCATCGATCATGCTTGATATAATGTCAAGTTTGTTGAGCGGCAATCCTCACCCAATCCCCGGAGAACCCATGAACGTCTGCGACAAACAGGGCGCAGCCAGATTGGCACGCCTCATTGAAAAAATAGGCGTTTGGTGGGCAGCATATCTAATCAGTCATACCCCCCCCCGGGGATCCCAGGGCCGGTTTGCGCCGGAGTTCAGCCCGTCCAGGGCGGTGAAAATTGGGAATGAAATTGGAGAAATGGGGGGGGTGGGGGTGCTC
>JAPUHN010000228.1 GCA_027297685.1 Alphaproteobacteria bacterium
AAGTTGCCTTCCGTCTTGCTGCCTTTGAGCGCCATTGCACTCTCCTTTCCCTGGTCTGGTACCTCTGAACTGATGCCTGCGGTGGCAAAGATCGCACCGCAGTTTCCCTTGTTACGGATCCAATATGGCGCAGCCGAAAGCCCCTGTCAACAGTTTAGATACATTCTAAACCGCTTTCTAGGGGATTTATTTTACGATTTTAATTTTAGTAGAAGTTAGTTGGATACTGGCTCGTGACGCCGCAGACGTACCACCACGTCAATGCGTTGCACCTGCGTGCCGGCCGGCGGCTCAGGCAATGTAGCGAGCGTGATCGCATCGCCGGGAATGTCTTCCAACGCACCATCGTCCTCATAGAAGAAGTGATGGTGGTCGGTAATGTTGGTATCGAAATACGAGCGTCCCGACGCAACGACAACTTCGCGCAATAGTCCGACAGCGGTAAACTGATTGAGAGTATTGTAGACGGTCGCCAAAGACACCCGAATGCCTTGACGCATCGCTTCGTCGTGTAAGTGCTCGGCAGTGACATGCCGGTCACCGCCGTCGAACAATAATTTGCCGAGCGCCAGCCGTTGCCGTGTGGGCCGCAGTTCGGCTTTTTTAAGTCGCCGTAACGCGTCGGCGAAGGGCCGCTCGGGCCGTCCTGGAGCAATCTCAATCATCGATAAACATATGTATCATCGCCAAACGATGTAAAGAGGAATTTTTCGAAACAGTTGGTTAACTCCATAATAATCAGTGTGTTTTTCCCGATCAGTATCTCGTTCGCGGGGTCTGGCGGCGGACTGATCTCAAACCATGTTCGGCGCTGCGGTCGAAGGAGTGAAAGTCTGGTTTTGACAACCGGCTTTCTGCGTTACAGTGCGCCGCAACACCGACGCATGGCACCCTGTGATACCCAAATGTCGAGTTGACGAGTATGGATGAGCTTCTTTCAAAATCCAGTTTCACCTATGAGGACCTGTTGCAGTGCGCCCATGGTGAACTGTTCGGACCGGGCAACGCCCGATTGCCGCTGCCGCCGATGCTGATGCTCGACCGCATCGTTGTGATAAGCGACGATGGCGGCGAACACGGCAACGGCGAAATCATCGCCGAATTGGACGTCACCGACGACTTGTGGTTTTACCAGTGCCATTTCGAGGGCGACCCGGTGATGCCCGGCTGCCTTGGGCTCGATGCCTTTTGGCAAATGCTCGGCTTTTTCCTCGGTTGGCTGAAACGCCCGGGGCCGGGCCGCGCGCTGTCGGTCGGCGAGGTGAAGTTTTCCGGCGAAGTAAAACCGGGCGGTAAGCTGCTGCGCTACCACATCAATGTGCGCAAAGTGATCAAACGCGCATTCACGCTAGCAGTCGCCGACGGCTATGCCGAGCTGGACGGCGAACGCGTCTACGAAGCAACCAATTTGCGGGTGGGTTTGTTCCCCGAAGGCGAAAAGGCCGGTGCGTAATGCCTGATCTGCGCCGCGTCGCCGTCACAGGGCTCGGCATAGTATCGCCGCTTGGCAACAATGCCGATGAGGTGGTGGATAGCCTGCGCGAAGGCCGTTCGGGGGTCGTGTTCTGCGAGGAGTACGCCGAACGCGGGTTCCGCAGTCACGTTCACGGCGCCCCCAGCATCGACCTCGATGACCATATCGACCGTAAGCTGCGCCGGTTCATGGGCGATGGTTCGGCCTATAACTACGTTGCCATGAAAGAAGCGATCGCCAGCGCCGGGTTGAGCGAGAGCGAGGTCACCGACGAGCGCACCGGCTTGGTCATGGGCTCCGGCGGCCCGTCGACATCGGCCCTGGTAATTGCCGCCGATACCGCGCGCGAAAAGAGCGCCAAGCGGGTCGGCCCGTATGCGGTGCCGAAATCGATGTGCTCGACAAATTCGGCCAATCTGTCGACTGCGTTTCACATGCGCGGCCTGAGTTATTCGATAAGCTCGGCCTGCTCGACGAGTGCCCACTGCATCGGCAACGGCGCTGAATTGATCCAGTGGGGCAAGCAGGACGTCGTATTCGCCGGCGGCGGCGAAGAGCTGCACTGGACCCTCACAGTTCTGTTCGACGCCATGGGCGCGCTGTCTTCGAAATACAACGACACGCCGGAGAAAGCGTCGCGGCCCTTCGACGCCAATCGGGACGGCTTCGTGATCGCCGGCGGCGCCGGGGTCCTCGTGCTCGAGGAGTTGGAACGCGCGAAGGCGCGCGGCGCCAAAATTTATGGCGAAATCGCTGGCTATGGCGCCACTTCCGACGGGATCGACATGGTGGCCCCATCGGGCGAGGGCGCCGTACGCTGCATGCGCATGGCCACCAAGGACTTGGGCAACACCGCGGTCGACTACATCAACGCCCACGGCACCTCGACGCCGGCCGGCGACATGACCGAACTTAAAGCCATCAGCGAAGTGTTCGGCGCGCACCGGCCGCGAATCTCGTCAACCAAATCGCTGACCGGCCACTCGCAGGGCGCAACCGGCGCTCATGAATCGATTTATTCGCTGCTCATGCTCGACCATGATTTCATCGCCGCCTCGGCCAACATCGACGAACTCGACCCGGAAGCCGGCGACGCCGAGATCGTCACCGAGCGGATCGACAATGCCGGCCTCGATTGCGTCATGTCGAACAGCTTCGGGTTCGGTGGCACCAATGCAACCCTTGCCTTCAAACGCCACGATGGCTGACGCGCTCGCCCCGACACCACCGGTGGTGCCGGCGTCCAAACCCGAGACCGTGAGTGCCACCCGACTGCCGGCCTCCGGTACCCTGATGGCCGGCAAGCGCGGCCTGATCATGGGGGTCGCCAACGATCATTCGATCGCCTGGGGTATCGCGCGGGCCGCCGCCGCCCAGGGCGCCGAGCTGGCCTTCACCTATCAATCGGACTCGTTTGCCAAGCGAGTCGCACCGCTTGCCGAATCGGTCGGTGCGGCAGTCCTCGTCGAGTGCGACGTCGCCGACACCGACAGCCTCGACCGCACCTTTGCCGCGGTCGCCGACGCTTGGGGCGAGCTCGATTTCGTCGTCCACGCCATCGCCTATTCCGATAGGGAGGAGTTGAAGGGTCGTTACGTCGACACCAGCCAGGACAACTTCCTCAATACCATGAACATCTCCTGCTATTCGTTTACCGCGGTCGCCCAGCGCGCGGCGCAACTAATGAAAGACGGCGGCGCCATAGTCACCCTGACCTATCACGGCGCCCAGCAGGTGATGCCCAACTACAACGTCATGGGGGTCGCCAAGGCCGCGTTGGAAGCCTCTGTGCGCTACCTCGCCGCCGACCTGGGCCCCGACGGCATTCGCGTCAACGCCATTTCCGCCGGACCGATGCGCACATTGGCGGGTTCGGCCGTCGGCTCGGCGCGCCAAGTCTACAACTACAACCGCGACGTCGCGCCGCTGCGCCGCAACGTGGTGCTCGACGATGTCGGCGGCGCCGGTTTGTACCTGTTGTCCGACCTCTCGGGCGCCGTCACCGGCGAGGTGCACTACGTCGATTGCGGCTTCAACGCCATCGGCATGCCGACCCCGCCGGAAAACGGCGACACTAGCGGCGGCGCGGGTAAGTAGCGCACCCCTAGCACCGGCAAACAAAGACGGCCCCGAATTTCTGCGGGGCCGTCTTCGTTTCAGTACTGCGGCGTGCGCCTACTCGGCAGCGTCACGCGGCCGGCGGGAACGGCGCGGGCGGCGTTCGCCATCGCCTTCGCGGGGCTCGCGCGGCGGTCTGGTGTCCTCCAGCTCCTCGCCGGATTCCTGGTCGACGACGCGCATCGACAATTTCACCTTGCCGCGGTCGTCGAGGCCAATCACCTTGACCTTGACCTCGTCGCCCTCGTTGACCACGTCGGTCACCTGGCCAACCCGCTCGTTCTTGAGCTCGGAAATATGCACCAAGCCATCCTTGGCGCCGAGGAAATTTACGAAGGCGCCGAAGTCCATCACCTTGACCACCTTACCCGAGTAGATAACACCGACCTCCGGTACGGCGACAATGCCCTTGATCCACTCCATCGCGCGGATCGCGGCATCGCCGTCGGTCGATGCGATCTTGATCAACCCTTCGTCGTCGATATCGATCTTGCAGCCGGTTTCCTCGCAAATTTCGCGAATAACCTTGCCGCCGGTGCCGATCACTTCGCGGATCTTGTCGGTCGGCACGTTCATCGTGGTGATACGCGGGGCATGCTGCGACAGCTCCGCGCGCGACTGGGTCAAGGCTTTCGCCATTTCGCCCAGGATGTGCAGCCGGCCGTCGCGTGCCTGGCCGAGGGCGATCTGCATGATCTCCTCGGTGATCGACGTGATCTTGATGTCCATTTGCAACGACGTGATGCCGGCCTCGGTGCCCGCCACCTTGAAGTCCATGTCGCCCAGATGGTCCTCGTCGCCGAGGATGTCGGAGAGAACGGCGTAGCCGTCATCTTCCTTGATCAGGCCCATGGCGATGCCGGCAACCGGCGCCTTCAGTGGCACCCCGGCATCCATCATCGACAGCGAGCTGCCGCAAACGGTGGCCATCGAAGAGGAACCGTTCGATTCGGTGACTTCGGAGACCACCCGGATGGTGTAGGGAAAATCCTCCTTAGACGGCAGCAAGGGGCGAAGGGCCCGCCAGGCCAATTTGCCGTGGCCTATCTCACGCCGGCCAGGACCGAACATGCGGCCGGCCTCACCCACCGAATAGGGCGGGAAATTATAGTGCAGCATGAAGTGTTCGCGGTACTCGCCGGCCAACGCGTCGACAATCTGCTCATCCTGGCCGGTGCCCAACGTGGTCACCACTAGGGCCTGGGTTTCGCCGCGGGTAAAAACGGCCGAGCCGTGGCTCCGCGGCAACATCGATACCAGACAATCGATCGGGCGGACGGTCTTGGTGTCGCGGCCGTCGATGCGCTGGCCGGTATCGAGGATGTCGCGGCGCACGATGTCTTTTTCCAAACTCTTGAGGGGGCCGCCCACGAGCGCCTGCTCGTCCTCCGAGAGTTGCTCGATCACCGCTTGCTTAGCCGCCGATATTTTCTCTTGGCGGGTCTGTTTTACGGTCTCCTTATAGGCCACGCGCAAACCGGCCTCGCCCAGTTCACGCACTTTTTCGGCCAGATCGAGCACCTCTTGCGGCGTATCTTCGATCGGCCGCGGCTCTTTCGCTGCTTGCTCGGCCATTTCGATAATGGCGTCGATCACCGGCTGGTAGCCCTTGTGCCCGAACATTACCGCGCCGAGCATGATCTCCTCGGACAGCTCATGGGCCTCCGATTCGACCATCAGAACTCCCTCGCGGGTTCCGGCGACGATCAGGTCGAGCTGCGACTGGGCCAATTCGTCGGCCAACGGATTGAGCACATATTGTCCGTCGATATAGCCAACTCGCGCACCGGCGATCGGCCCCATGAACGGCAGGCCCGAAATCGTCAATGCCGCCGACGCGCCAACCAGGGCAACAATGTCAGGATCGTTTTCCAGATCGTGGGAGACCACGGTGGTGATGACCTGCGTCTCACAGCGAAAACTCGGGTGGAACAATGGCCGGATTGGCCGGTCAATCAACCGCGAGGTCAGCGTTTCCTTTTCGGTCGGCCTGCCTTCACGCTTGAAAAAACCGCCGGGAATCTTGCCGGCGGCGAACGTCTTTTCTTGGTAATTTACGGTGAGCGGGAAGAAGTCCAACCCAACTCTAGGCGTTTTCGCACCAACGGCGGTGCATAACGCGGCGGTTTCGCCATAGGTCACCAATACGGCACCATCGGCTTGCCGGGCAAGCCGGCCTGTTTCCAAAACGAGCGGCCTTCCGCCCCATTCTATTTCCTTACGGACTACTTCGAACATAGATATCTTTCCCAACGTACGTCAGTCGCCCGGGCCATTCCCAAACGACCGCCCCGCGCCCAAGCGGAGTATCAAACACCACCGGTTAAATTTTCCAGATGTGGCGTGTGCGCGGTGGATCCGCGCGGGTACGACCGGCAACGCCGAATTGCGCAACCGGATCGGTATATCGTGACTATTGTCACTGTGAACAAGCCCCGCTAGCGGCGGAGGCCGAGGCGCTCGATCAAGGTTTTATAGCGGTCTTCACTTTTGCGCCGCGTGTAATCGAGCAACCGCCGCCGCTGGCCAACCATAAGGAGCAAGCCGCGGCGTGAATGATGATCTTTAGCGTGAATCTTAAGATGTTCGGTTAAGTTTACAATGCGCTCGGTCAAGACAGCGACTTGAACTTCCGGTGAACCGGTGTCGCTTTCATTGGTTTGGAACTCCTTAATAAGTTCCGCCTTGCGCTCAGACGTAATCGACATGAGCTTCTTCTCCCGGCATCTTAAAGATTTAATACGCGAACCGGGCGGATTTGAATCCCGTCGACTCGAGCAAGCGCTACCGGCGTTGCCGCTTCGACTGCTAGGACGATTCCTTCATCGCCCACCGCCTCGATTTGCTCCCGGTCGTGCGGACGCATGATCGGAACTGCCTGCCCGTTGCGCAATTGCGCCGCTTCTTTCACCGATATGGCCAACGCCGGGATGCCGTCCAGCGCGGTCTCGATCGGTAGCAGGGTTGGGAAGACGGCGGCACTATGGCCAAGTTCTTCAAGTTTTTCCAGTGAAATTGCAGTCGCCTCGGTAAACGGCCCTACTGCGCTGCGGCGCAGACCCGACAAATGGCCGCAAGTTCCCAGCGCACTGGCCAGATCGCGGGCTAGTGCGCGCATATAAGCCCCTTTGCCGCTTTTCACGGCAAAGCGAGCGCAATCGCGATCGACCATATCCAACAGCTCAAACGACAGGATCGATATCTGGCGCGCCGCTAACACAACCTCCTCTCCCGCACGCGCCAATGTATAGGCGCGTACGCCATCGACCTTGATGGCCGAGAAGGCTGGTGGAACCTGGATGATTTCGCCAGTAAAGTTGGGTAAAGCCGCCCTGATATCAGCTTCGCTCGGCCGCCGGTCAGCGGTCTCGACAACCCGGCCCTGGTCGTCGTCGGTATCGCGGCGCTCGCCCCAATTAACAGTGAAAACATATTGTTTATGGGTATCCACGACGAAAGGCATGGTTTTGGTCGCCTCGCCCAGCGCGATCGGCAAAACGCCACTGGCCGCCGGATCGAGGGTTCCCGCATGCCCCAGTTTGGCGGCATCGATTGCGCGGCGCACCCTGTTCACGCATGCGGCTGAAGTCATGCCGACCGGCTTGTCGACATTTATCCAGCCATTTATGGGCCGTCCGCCGCGCCGCCTACGCCCCACTGCCATCTCCGTCATCGGCAAGGTCGCGCTCGACATCGGCTTGATGCAAAATCGAGCCGATGCGTTCGGCTTGGTCGAAACTGCCGTCGTGCTCAAATGTCAGGATCGGTGTGTGGCGCAATTTTACGGCCTTCGCCAATTGGCCGCGTAGATAGCTGGACGCGCGCTGTAGTGCCGGCACTATTGCCTCGGCCTCGCCAACCAGGGGTGTGACAAAAACGGTGGCGTTGCTCAGATCCGGGCTCACCCTTACTTCGGTCACGGTAATCGATTGGCCGGCGAGATCAGGATCTCGAAAATCAGTCCGTGAAACCATTTGGGCCAACGCATGGCGTATTTCTTCGCCGACGCGAAGCTGACGCTGGCTCGGCACCCTGCCACTGCGCGCACTATTCGCGCGTTTTCTCATCGATTTTCTGCCCTAACTCGCTTACCAGCCCGCCAGGTTCTTCAATTCAACCCCGGCGACGCGCAATCGCAATCAATATCGCAATCGGGGCGCGTCCGTTCAAAAGTGCTGTTTCAACCTCGTTTACATCGACAATTCGTCAAGCCGTGTCGAGCTGACGGGCGATTTCCTCAATCTCGTAACACTCGATGATGTCGCCGGTTTGAATGTCGTTGTAGTTTTCTAGCGCCATGCCGCACTCGTAGCCGTTTTGTACCTCGCGGACATCGTCTTTGAAGCGTTTCAACTGCGCCAAATCGCCCTCGTACACAACAACGCTGTCACGGAGCAGGCGCACTTTCGCGCCACGCCGAACGACTCCCGAGGTGATCATGCAGCCAGCCACTTTGCCAACTTTTGAGACGCTGAACACTTCGCGAATCTCGGCATTGCCCAAATGATTTTCCTGCAATGTCGGCGCCAATTCACCTTCGAGCAGCGCTTTGACATCGTCGACAACGTTGTAAATGATGTTGTAGTAGCGGATATCGACGCCATCGCGTTTGGCTTGGTCCCGCGCCTGGGGAATCGCGCGAACATTGAAGCCGATGATTAGTCCGCCGGACGCGGCGGCCAACGAGACATCGGACTCGTTAACGCCGCCCACTCCTGAGTGCAGTACTTGAACCTTGACCTCGTCGTTCGACATTTTTTCCAGCGCGCCGACGATTGCCTCGACCGAACCCTGTACGTCGGCCTTGATGACAATCGGCACCAACGACGCTTCACCATCCGAAATCTTCTGGAACATTTCGTCCAATGTACTGCGCGCTCCCGCTGCGGCGCGCTGATCTTTCAACACATCCATCCGGTACTCAGCGATTTCGCGCGCCCGCGCTTCGTTTTCAACGACGGCGAAATCGTCGCCGGCCTGCGGGGTCGCATTAAAGCCCATGACCTCAACCGGCATTGACGGGCCAGCGGTCTCGATATTTTTGCCGTTGTCGTCGACGATCGCCCGGACACGGCCCCATTCGGCGCCGGCCACGAAGATATCGCCGATTTTGAGCGTGCCGCCCTGCACCAAAACTGTCGCCACCGGACCGCGGCCCTTCTCGAGTTTGGCCTCAACGATTGAGCCAAATGCCATGCGCTCGGTATTGGCCTTGAGTTCGAGAATTTCGGCCTGCAGCACAATCGCTTCGGTCAGGTTGTCGAGACCCGTCTTTTCGGTAGCGGACACTTCGATGCACTGCACCTCGCCGCCCATCTCCTCCGGCACAATCTCGTGGTTCAGCAATTCGTTCTTGATCCGCGTCGGATCGGCATCAGGCCGGTCAACTTTATTGATGGCCACAATCATCGGCACTTCGGCGGCGCGGGCGTGGTTAATCGCTTCGACTGTCTGTGGCTGAACGCCGTCGTCGGCTGCAACGACGAGGACAACAATATCTGTGACGTGAGCGCCCCGCTGGCGCATCGACGTAAAGGCGGCGTGGCCTGGGGTGTCCAGGAAAGTTATCTTACCGCCCGACGAAATTTCTACCTGGTAGGCGCCGATATGCTGGGTGATTCCACCCGCTTCGCCGCTTACCACATCGGTTTCGCGCAGCGCGTCCAGCAGCGAGGTTTTACCATGGTCGACATGGCCCATAATGGTGACCACTGGAGAGCGCGGCAATCCCACGCCCTCATCGTCTTGAACAGCCGCGCCCAAGCCGATCTCGACATCGGCAGCCGATACGAGTTTTACAGCATGACCAAATTCCTCAACCACCAACTGTGCTGTTTCCTGATCAATCGGCTGGTTGATCGTCGCCATAATATCCATCTTCATCAGCGACTTAATCACCTCGTTGCCCCGAACTGCCATACGGCTCGCCAGTTCGCCGACCGTGATGGTGTCGGGGATCTGGACCTCGCGCACTATCTTTTGTTGCGGTTGCACCCCGCCAGCTTCGCGTTGCACGCGCTGACGCTCGCGCTCCTGCCGGCGGCGAAACGCCGCCACTGACCGCTGGCGCGCACCGCCGTCTTCGTCGAGGGCTTCGGAAATCGTGAGCTTGCCGCTGCGTCGGCGCCGTTCGGCGCTTGGCTTCGCCCCCGTGGGGCGTGCGTCGGAGCGTCCCGCGGCGCCACCGCGACCCCGGCCGCGGCTTGGCGCCTCTTCAGTTGTTTCTGTTTCGACTTCGGCGCGACGGCGTGCCGATACGGTGGCGCGCTGCACCGCCTCTTCGGCTGAGCGCGCGGCCTCTTCCTCGACCGCCCGGCGCGCTTCCTCTTCTTCGCGCCGCAGTTCCTCGATCGATTTGGCGGCTGGCTGTTCTTCCACCGCCTCCGACTCCTTCGCGGGGCCGGGCTCCGGTTGCGATGCGGCCCGCTCGGCTTCCTCGAGCGCGCGCCTCTCGGCTTCCTCGCGCGCCTCCTCCGCTGCCTTGCGGGCGTCCTCCAGCGCGCGAATCCGCGTGGCTTGCTCCGTTTCGGTGAGAGTCCGCGCCGGCGTCGTTTCGCGTAGCGGCTCCTCCGCCTGCGGTTCAGCCGGCGCCTCCGGTTCCACGGTCAGTTCCGGCTGCGATATGACTTCCGTCATTTCGCCGCCCTCGTCTTGGCGGAAAGTACGCTTCTTCTTGATCTCGACCGTAACCGTTTTCGACCGGCCGTGGCTGAAACTCTGCTTAACTTGGCCGCTCTCGACGGTCTTCTTAATCTCCAGCCGGCCGGGGCGCGACAGAGTCAGCGGCTTTTTCTTGTCGGGTTCTTTTTCAGTCGTCGTCGCCATAGCCTTAATCCATATCAACCACATCTGAGGGCGCATTTTCAGCGCGCCCAACTTCCACCAACGGTGTTACACCGCGATAAATCGCCAACCGCCGCATCGCAGCGTGCAGGTGATTGCGAGCCCCCTCGGATTCCAACAGTGCGTGGACAATTTGCTCGCGTCCAATAGCACGGCCCAACGTTTTAGCATCGAACAGCGCAAATTGCGTAATCGCCGCGCCGCTCTCCGCTACTCGATCGGCCAGCGCCGCGAGTTTATTGCGTCCATCGGCGGCGGCGTCCTGGGCAGTCAACAGAATAGCTGTTTTTCCAACATGGCTGGTGGTACCCGCTAAGCCTTTAAGCGCCCCACGCACCTGTTCGAACCCAATTACTAGCAGGCCTGCCCGGCGCGCCAGACCCAACGCGTCAAGGCACCGTTGAGCCAATTGAGAATCGACCAGCGTAGCCAAATCTTCGTCGTTTGGGCCAACGAGCGGCGTGACCGCACGACGCGCCGCGCGCCGAAAAGCACCGCTGGCGCAAGCTTGCACGACCATATCTTGGCGCCCGGTCAGCCATAAACCACGTCCGGGCAGGCGCCCCGAAAGATCCGGCACAACAATATCGTCGGGACCAACGGCGAAACGGATCAAACTCTCGCGGGGCAACGTGTCTCCGGACACGATGCAGCGGCGCAGCGGCGCGTCACTACGTTGTGGGCGGAATCGTTCGGCCCTGTCTTTGGCTACCGGCATCTCGTACATGCGCGTTACCGTCGCTCACTCGCCGCCGCCGGCAGGCGTACCAAATAGCGCATCCGCCTCGCTTCTCGCTGGATCGGGTCCGGCTTCCGCTTCCGCATCTGTATCTTCAACTTCTTCGGGCTCCGGCTCCGGCGTGAGCACGTCGTCGCCATAGATCACCTGCCGGGCCGCCATGATGACAATATTTGCCTCTTCGGCAAATAGTGGGCTGTGCCGCACCAACCGGCTCACATCGCTGTCCGACATCTCCCACAAATCGTCGACGCTTACCTCGGTTTCGATTTCCATCAACAAAAACCGCAACTCGTCTGGGGTAAGCCCGGCAATATCATCGACCGTTCGGATTCCCTTCCGGCCGAGCAATACGACCTGGGACAATGTAAGGCCTGGAATATCGATTACCGCGTCTTCAACGCTAAGTTTCTTGCGCTCGACATCGAGGGCGGCGTCACGCTCTTCCAGCCAGGTACGGGCGCGCGCTTGAAGCTCTTCCGATATCTCGTCGTCGAAACCTTCGATTGTCGACAAATCGTTCAGCGGCACGAAGGCTACTTCCTCGACGGTCGCAAAGCCCTCGGTTACCAGTAAGTGGGCAATCACGTCCTCGACGTCGAGAGCTTCGATGAACATTTGGCTACGCGTATTGAATTCTTCCTGTCGGCGGCGAGATTCTTCTTCTTCGGTTAAAATATCAATATCCCACCCGCTCAACATCGATGCCAGCCGGACGTTCTGACCGCGCCGGCCAATCGCTAACGACAACTGTTCGTCGGGCACGACAACTTCTATTTTGTGGGCATCCTCATCGAGTACCACTTTGGTCACCTCGGCGGGCGCCAACGCATTGACCACGAATGTCGCTGTGTCCGGCGACCAGGGAATGATATCGATTTTTTCACCCTGCAATTCACCTACGACCGCTTGAACACGACTGCCGCGCATTCCCACGCAGGCGCCCACCGGATCAATCGAGGTGTCCTTCGAGATCACAGCGATTTTGGCGCGGCTACCCGGATCGCGGGCCGCCGACCGTATTTCAATTATCCCGTCATAAATTTCAGGCACTTCTTGAGCAAATAAGGACTTCATAAATTCCGGCCGAGTGCGGGTCAGAAATATCTGTGGTCCGCGCGGCTCGCGCCGAACATCGTAGATATAAGCGCGCACCCGGTCACCGGTTCGGAAATTTTCCCGGGGCAAGCTTTCGTCGCGCCGCAAAATGGCTTCACCGCGACCCAAATCGACCGTCACGTTGCCATATTCGACACGCTTCACCAGACCGTTGACAATTTCCCCGGCCCGGTCTTTGTACTCTTCGTATTGGCGCTCGCGCTCGGCGTCGCGAACCCGCTGGACGATCACCTGTTTCGCAGTTTGTGCCGCAATGCGGCCAAAATCGATCGGCGGAAGATCATCGATTAGAAATTCACCGATCGCGGCGTCTGTTTTTTCGAGTTGGGCCTGATCGAGGGTCAGTTGCGTGTGTTCGTCCTCGACCGTTTCGACAACCTCGCGATAGCGCGCCAATGAGATATGGCCGGTGTCGCGGGCGATCGTCACGCGAATGTCGTGTTCGGGTCCATATTTCGACCGGCCGGCTTTCTGAATGGCCTGCTCCATCGCCTCCAGCACTTCTTCGCGCTCGATGCCTTTGTCACGCGCCACCGCATCGGCGACGGCCAACATTTCGATCCTGCTGGGACCTCCGTCCATAGCCTTTTACCCTTGGTTGGTTCTTCCCCGCTGCGCGGCAGCAAGGAGTTCATCGGTCAACACAATCTTTGCTTTCTCAATCGCCTCTAGCGGCAATGCAAATTCAGTTTCAACCGCATCAAGCGGCACCACCATGCGGACCACATCGCCGTCCAATCCCAGTAGGCGTCCGCGAAAGCGGCGCCGGCCGTCAACCGCGGTCTTTAGTTCTACTCTGGCCTCGCTTCCGCTGAAGCTTTGAAAGTCCTTAGCCCGCGTGAGCGGCCGATCCAGACCGGGCGAACTCACCTCGAGCTCGTAGGCCTCGGCAATCGGGTCGGCGACATCGAGCAATACCGAAACCGTTCGGCTCACCAATGTACAATCTTCAACAGCCAGATCGGCGCCGTCAGCGCGATCGATCATAATCTGCAAGATCGGCCGGCCCGCGCCGTGAAGCCGGATCCGCACGACCTCGTAACCGAGATCGGTCAAGGACGGCTCGATCAACTCAAAGACGGTGCTGGTTTGCGCCGTATCACTGATTAGGCTCATTCGGTCGTTGTCTCGTATTCTTCAGCCAATCCCCACCTTGGGGGCGGGAATTTGCAATAAAAAAGGCGGCGCCGGTTCTGCCGGGCCACCCCTTGTTCGCCTGTTTCCAGGCATCCGGGATTTGTTGGCCTAAATATAGGCAAGAACGTTAAAAACGCAAGCTTACTGACGAATTTCGCCTAATTGCGTGAACGACGGCAAAAACGCAGGAAAACCGGCCCCTGACCGCCACTACGGTTCTTTTGTTCATAACGCGTAGACGGCCAATCGTCGGGGCGGCTGCGCCAATCATCGGGACGGCGCGCCAGCCAATCGAATGCGGAATGCGCCAGCCCAATGCGCAGCATCCACGCCGCATAGTCCGCGTCGTCGGTCGCCATGCGCAGCTCTGCCCCTTCGGCCATCACATTTGCTAATTGATCCAAGGTTTCCTCGTTGACCAACCGCCGCTTGTGGTGGCGCACCTTCTGCCACGGATCCGGAAACAAAATAAATACCCGACCAAGCGAGGCGGTGGGCAACTGGTCTAGGGTTGGGCGCACGTCGTCGGGCACGATGCGTACATTGCCGACGTTGCCATCGGCGATATAGGAAAGTAAACGGGCGACCCCGTTGAGGAAGGGCTCGGCGCCGATAATCCCGACATCGGAATGGTGTTGCGCCTGCCAAATCAAATGCTCGCCGCTGCCGAACCCAATCTCGAGCCAGATATCGCGCACCGGCCGGCCGAACAGCGCCGCCGTGTCGAGCGGACTGCCGTCCGCTGGCAGCGATAGTTCGAGTGACGGGAGCAGGGTGGCCAGCAACCCTTCGCGGTGCTGACGCAATCGCCGACCGCGGCGGCGGCCATAAAATTGAGGGCCGGATGAGGGTATCTGCGCGCCCATAATCGTGCCGGCCCTCACTGGCCACGCCCCTTAGAATGCGCTTCGCAACGCGTCACAGAGATCTGTCTTTTCCCAGGAAAATCCGCCATCGGCGTCCGGATCACGGCCGAAATGCCCGTAGGCAGCCGTGCGGGCATAGATCGGCCGGCTGAGGCCAAGATGTTCGCGAATGCCGCGTGGGCTCAGATCCATGGCGTCGCGCAATGTCTCGGCGAGCTTTTCCTCGTCGACCTTGCCGGTACCATAAGTGTCAACGTAGACCGATAGTGGATGGGAGACGCCGATCGCATAGGCAACCTGGATCGTGCACCGATCGGCAAGACCGGACGCGACGACGTTCTTGGCCAGGTACCGTGTGGCGTAGGCTGCCGACCGGTCGACCTTGGTCGGATCCTTCCCCGAGAACGCGCCGCCACCATGGGGCGCCGCGCCGCCATAGGTGTCGACAATGATTTTGCGTCCGGTTATGCCGGCATCGCCGTCTGGGCCGCCGACAACGAAACGGCCGGTTGGATTGACATAGAAACTATCCTCTTCACACATCCAGCCTTCGGGCAACACGTTCAACACGTGCGGCCGCACAATTTCGCGCACATCATCCTGATCGAGTTCTTCACCGTGTTGGGTCGAAACGACAATCGATGCCGCGCCAACCGGCGCGCCGTTTTCATAGCGCAGGGTAACCTGGCTTTTCGAATCCGGGCCCAGGCCAGGTTCCGCACCGGAGTGGCGCGCCTCGGCGAGCGACTTAAGAATTTCGTGCGCATAGTAGATCGGCGCCGGCATAAGAGCCGCGGTTTCGCGGCAAGCATAACCGAACATCAGCCCCTGATCGCCGGCCCCCTCATCCTTGTTGCCGGCTGCATCCACGCCCATTGCAATATCGGGCGATTGGGAATGAACGTAACAATCGACCTCCAAGTTATTCCAGTGAAAGCCCTCTTGTTCGTAGCCAATATCGCGGACCGCGGCGCGGGCAATGCTTTCCATTTGCGCGGCATCCACAGATTGAGGACCGCGCACTTCGCCGGCCAGGACGACACGGTTGGTGGTGGTCATGGTTTCCACGGCGACGCGGCTATGGGGATCCGCTGTCAGAAAGGCATCGACGATTGCATCTGAAATGCGGTCGCAAACCTTATCTGGATGACCCTCGGAAACCGATTCGCTGGTGAATAGATAATTGCTGCTGGACACGTCCGGTACTCCCTATTGGATCTGCCTTGCGCGACGCGCTTAATGCTACAGAAGATTTCGCAGCAGCAGTGTTGGGGGCCCCGGAATGTCGTTGAGTGGCCCTACGCGGCGGCTGGTGTTGCATTCCGGTTTTGCAGAAACAGTAGCTAACCTGTCAAGGAGAATCAGTTTCCTTGCGACCACGGCGGCCTTTGCCGAATTGCAACAAAACGACCAGCAGCGCGACGATTCCAAGCAATCCGGCCGGTATCGCGTTGCCCCAGCGCGCATAGGGCGTCGGTGTCGGCAACGCGCGCGGCAGGCCGGAATCGATGACTCCCTCGACGCCGAGGCCGAGCATCGCAATCGGGCGGCCATAGGGGTCGATAACGGCGGATATGCCCGTGTTGGCCGCGCGCACCAATGGCAGGCCTTCTTCGACGGCGCGCGTCGCGGCGATAGCGAAATGCTGTTGCGGCCCGGCGAAAGTTCCGAACCATGCATCGTTGGTCAGGTTCAACAACCAACCGGGCCGCTCGTCCCGGTGCGCCACGGCGCCGGGGAAAATAGCTTCGTAGCAAATCAGAGGGCTGACCGGCGGCAAGCCCGGTATGGCGATCGTTTGACGACCGGCTCCGGCAGCGAAATCACCTTGACCAGGCACTAGCTTGTCGATCGGCAAAAAACCGCGCAGCGGGACATACTCGCCGAACGGCACCAGATGGGACTTATCGTAACTGGCGACGATCCGACCATCACTGGTAATCGCGAGCGCCGAATTCCAAAGGCGCAGATTGTCGGCGCCACCGGTGCGCCGCGGTGCGCCGGTGATCAGCGCGCCACCGTGCGGCGCGGCAACCGCCGCCGCTGCACGCACAATATCATCGTTTGCCAAAAAGAACGGTACTGCAGTCTCCGGCCAGATGACATGTGTCGGCGGTCGCGCTGACGGCTGCCGGCTAAGCGCAATGTATCGCTGTAGATGGCCGGCCCGCAATTCGGGCTGCCATTTCTGACGTTGCGGAATGTTCGCCTGTACGATCCGCAAACGAACCCCGGGCACCATCGCCGTGGCGTCGTCGGGACGGTACTCGGGGGCAGCGCCTAGGCGCAACGCGCCGCCGGCCCACACCACGGCTGGCAGTGCGACCGTGAAAATTGCGACTGCAACCCCCGCACGCGCGCCACGCCCGGTCCCGAGCGCCGCCGGCATCGCGCCCGCCACGACCGTCATCAAGCTGACGCCGAAAATTCCAACGAACGCTGCCGCTTGCATAACCGCCGGCGTCGCCGTCCATACGTATCCGGTGAGGTTCCACGGAAAGCCGGTGAACAACCAGCTGCGCACCCATTCCAAAAACACCCACACGACGGCAAATATTAACGCCCGCGAGATGCCGCCCAGCGCGAACCGGCGGGAGAACCCTACGGTTATCAAGCCGGTGGCAGCCGGGAACAGCGCCAACCCACCGGCCATGCCGGCGAGCGCGAAGGGTATCATCCAACCATGGCGCGCGGCATTTACCAAAAATGGTTCGACGATCCAATGGACACCCACCAGAAAGTGTCCGACCCCAAACAGCCATGCCGTCACGGCCGCCGCGCGCAGCGGCCGCGGTGAATGTGCGGCAGCGTCGAGCAACCACAAGAGCCCGGCGAACGCCGGAATGATCAGCGGTACAACGTGCCAAGGCGGCAATGCGAACGCCGACAAAACACCGAGCAAAATTGCCAGTGCGACGCGGCGTTGGCGTCCTAGGCGCTGGGTGCGGTCGTAGAGGCGAGCAAACATCGTGGCCATTCTTTAACGTTTCTACCCGGCCACTTCGGTAAACAATCTGTCATTCGTCGTCGGTGCGCCGTAAATCGCGCACGCACAGTCTTTTGACCCGGCGCGGATCGGCATCGACGATCTCGAATTCCAGTCCCGATGGATGGGCGATGACTTCGTGCCGCCGCGGCACCCGGTCGATCAATTTGAACACGATGCCCCCCAGGGTATCGATTTCTTCACGCTCCTCATCGGTGGCAAATTTACCGATCAGCTTTTCCAATTCTTCGATCTCGGTCCGGGCCTCGGCAAGAATGCTGCCGTCCGGCCGGCGCACAATGCTCGGCCCGTCGGTGTCGTGCTCGTCTTCGATCTCGCCGACAATTTCCTCGACCAAATCTTCGATCGTCACCAAACCGTCAACCCCGCCAAATTCGTCGACGACGATTGCCATGTGGGTGCGGCGTGCCCGCATTTCGAGCAGCAGGTCGAGCACGCGGATCGAAGGAGCGGTGAACAGGATATCGCGCACGATATCCTTCACCGCCACAGCGGACGAACGGCGCACCGCAACCAACACATCTTTAATGTGAACAAACCCCTCCACATTATCGAGTTGTGTTCTGTAGACCGGCAGGCGCGAATGCGCTTCCTGCGCCATAACATCTACCAATTCGTCGAGACCGCTATCGATATCAGCGGCAACGATAGCGGCACGTGGCACCATGACGTCTTCGGCGGTGAGTTCATGCAGCTTGAGAATGTTGACGATCAGCGCCCCTTGGTCGGCGCCGATCTGCATCGCGTCGTCATCGACTTCCTCGATCAGCTCTTCGATAACCTCGCGAACCGACCCTTCGCCATTGCGGCCGGAAAAAAGCGCAAGCAGCCAACCGCCGATGGACTTCGTCGCCGGGCCATCGCCCGGCATTTCGCCACGGTTACTCAATTTTCCATTGCGCGGAAGGTCCGCCATCAAACCGTCCTCTTGTTATGCAGCGGCGCGGGCGTAGGGGTCGGGTACGCCCAAACTTGCCAATATTT
The DNA here is from genome assembly GCA_027297685.1 of Alphaproteobacteria bacterium. Classification (GTDB taxonomy): domain Bacteria; phylum Pseudomonadota; class Alphaproteobacteria; order UBA6615; family UBA6615; genus JAPUHN01. Next base: position 18,288 of record JAPUHN010000228.1, read on the forward strand.
TGCGCTCCAGCGCTTCCATTTGCACCGCCTCGTCATCGGTTTCGTGATCGTAACCAAGCAAATGCAGGACACCGTGCACCACCATGTGGCGCAGGTGGTCGGCCAACGGTTTGGCCTGATCCTTGGCTTCGCTGGCGCACGTTTCATACGCAGCGACAACATCGCCCAATAACTTCGGCGCGCTCTCGAACGACGGCAAACCAAACTCCAGTGAGGCGTCCTCTTCAGCCAACGCAAACGATAGTACATTGGTAACCGTATCGCGCCCGCGGTAGTTATTATTGAGTGCGCGCATTTCGTCATCGCCGGTAAGACGAACACCGATCTCGACCGGACACGACGGCCCAGCGCTCGCCAACGCCGCTGTGGCTGCTGCTACCGCGATCGCTTGCGCCGCCGCATCGCCGCCGAGCGCGGTGCGCCAGCCGTTGGCATTGACGTCGACGGCGATAGTATCGTTGGAGCGGGTGGTTGGTTGGGTCAACGGTCTGTATCGGTTGCCTTTTTCCGGACGTCACGCGCCTCGTAGGCGCGCACAACGCGCGCCACCAATGAATGGCGCACCACATCGGCATCGGTGAAATTCACCGTGCTGATCCCGGTGACGCCATCGAGCACATCCAGCGCGTCGCCCAGGCCCGAGCGCGTTCCGGACGGCAGGTCGATCTGGCTCATATCGCCGGTGACCGCCATTCGCGAACCTTCGCCGAGCCGGGTCAAAAACATTTTCATCTGCATGGCAGAGGTATTTTGCGCTTCGTCGAGTATCGCAAACGCATGGTTCAATGTGCGGCCACGCATGAACGCCAGAGGGGCGACTTCGATCTCGCCATTGGCCATACGGCGGGATACCTGGTCGCCCGGCAACATGTCATGCAATGCATCGTAGAGCGGCCGAAGGTATGGATCGATTTTGTCCTGCAGATCGCCGGGCAGGTATCCGAGGCGCTCGCCCGCCTCGACGGCAGGCCGCGACAATATGATGCGATCGACCTTGCCTTGCAGTAAATGGGTCACCGCCACAGCCACCGCGAGGTATGTCTTGCCGGTACCCGCCGGTCCCAGGCCGAAAACGAGATCGGATTTATCGAGCGCCCGCACATATTCAGCTTGCATGGGTGAACGCGGCGTGATGGTGCGCTTGCGAGTGCGTAACGAAAGATCTTCGTCCAAATCACCATTGCCCGCAGCCATGCGAACGGCTGCCTGCACATCACCCGGCGCAACTTCGAGGCCGTTCTTCAGGCGTGCGTACAGCGATCCAATCGCCCGGTCAGCGATCTCGCGCGACGTCATAGGTCCCGAAATTTCCAAATGGTTGCCGCGATAGCGCAGCGTCACATCGAGCAACTGCTCGATTTGCAACAGATATTCGTCGTGGTGGCCAAACAACGCCGGCAATAAGGTGTTGTCGTCGAACTGTATTTGGCCTGGCGTCACGCTGATCGCCTCAGAGGAACTCAAACGCCTGCCCCTTCCGCTACCTCAACCGCAGGTCTACCGAACGCAGACCCGACGCTGTCAGTAAGCACGCCGCCTAGACTATGGGCCAAACATGAATCAATTCTAACCATCGCGAGGGCGCCCAATAACTTGCCTGGGGCCGTAACATGGACCGCCTGGTTATAGGGGCTACGGCCGACCAACTGATCGGCATGCCGCCCCGCACGCTCGAACAACACCGGAACCGTCTGCCCGACGGTGGACGCGTTAAAGGCATTCTGTTGTTGCTGCAGAATTTCCTGCAAGGCCGCCAGTCGTTCATTCTTAACCGGATCGGGAATCTGGTCTTCCATGGTACCGGCTGGCGTTCCTGGCCTGACGCTGTATTTGAACGAGTAGGCTTGCGCGAACCTGACGTCGCGCACCAATGCAAGCGTTGCCTCGAAGTCGGCGTCGGATTCACCGGGAAAGCCGACAATGAAATCGGAGCTTAGAGCGATGTCGGGCCGTGCCCGCCGCAACGCCGCGATCGTATCGTGGTAGACGGCCGCCGTGTGACGCCGGTTCATCGCCGCCAGCACTCGATCGCTGCCCGACTGAACCGGCAGATGAAGGTAGGGCATTAATTTATCCAGCTCTCCGTGAGCGTCGATCAGCTCCTCATCCATGTCGCGGGGATGGCTTGTCGTATAGCGGATGCGCGCCAAGCCCTCGATTTCCGACAGGCGCCACATCAACTGGGCCAGTCCCGCCTCGCACCCGCCCTCGTCCAAACCATGATACGCGTTGACGTTTTGGCCGAGCAGTGTGATCTCGCGCGTGCCCTGGTCAACCAGGCGTTTAGCCTCTTCCAGGATCTGCGCTACCGGGCGTGAAAATTCGGCGCCACGCGTGTATGGCACAACACAAAACGTACAAAACTTGTCGCAACCCTCCTGCACCGATAAGAACGCTGAGACGCCCTGCGGTGCGCTTTCTCCGGGTAAATGATCGAACTTATTCGACACCGGGAATTCGGTATCGAGCACACCCCGCCCGCGGCCGTTTCGCCTGTCGGAAGCACGGGTCGCGAGGGCCACCATTTCCGGCAACCGATGGTAAGTTTGTGGACCCAGTACAATGTCTACATAGGGCGCACGCCGAAGGATTTCTTCACCTTCGGCTTGTGCAACACAGCCGGCAACCGCGATCACCATGGGGTCGGCCGACGTCGGCCGGGCTTCCTTTAGGCGGCGCAACCGGCCGAGCTCCGAATACACTTTCTCGCTCGCCTTCTCACGGATATGGCATGTATTCAAGATCACCATATCCGCGTCATCGGGCGTTCCGCTCGAAACATAACCGAGGGGCGCCAGGACGTCCGCCATGCGGGCGGAGTCGTAGATATTCATCTGGCAACCATATGTCTTGATGAAGAGTTTCTTGGCCACGCGCGTTATGCCGATCGCCAAGTCACAGTGTCATATCGAATAGGAATTTTTTCCAAGTTCGCAGCCAAGGGCCTGTAAATCATATCAAATTCACACCTAAGCTTTCGACCGGCGGGAGTCAAGACGGCGGCGCCGGAGTTTGGGCCGTACCTTGATCCCCGGCGCTCGGCGGCGGCCCCGCAAATCGCGCAGCCGCGGATGGCGACGCCAGCGAATCCAGTCCCAGCGTCCTGCCGCGCCAACCTGCGGCTGCAATCGCCCCGCCAAAGCATCGGCGTGTCCACGGGCGACCGTCGCATAACAATGCGCCGCCAGGTCCTTGCGTGATTGGAACTCCTCAATGGTGACGGGATCGTGAAAACTGACCGTCACCGTCAGACGGCCCAGGCCAATGAGCCTGCGCGCGTGGGAGATCAGTTCCATATCGCCGTACCAAGCAAAGAAGGGGCGCAGGTGGCGCCCGATCGGGATGCCGTCGAGCCTTGAATATGTTAGCGAAACCGGCTGTACGACAAGTGGTTGGTCTTGCGGTCTCATTTCCGCCACCGCGAATAATGCACTTTTAAACGGCAGCACTTTGTTGCCGTCGCCGCTGGTGCCTTCGGGAAACAAAATGATGCTGTCACGGGCCTCCAATCGGCGGCCGATATCGCTGGCTTGCAGATGCGACGTGCGTACCCGGCGATCGACGAAAACCGAGTTTTGCAGCTTTGCCAGCAGACCGAACAACGGCCACTTCGCCACTTCCGATTTGGCGACAAATGAGCCCGGTATCAGCGCGCCGTAAATTGCGATGTCCAAGTAAGAAGCATGATTCGCCACAAATAGCGTCGGGCGCGCGCGCGACCGGCGGCCAAAAACTTCGAGTCGAATGCCGAGAAGACGACAGCACAGCCTGTGGTACCACATCGGTAAGCGTCTTGAGAGCGGTAGGCGCAGCAACAGCGCCACCGCCTGCACCGGAATCAGAACCAGCGTCAGCGAGATGTACAAAAAGGCCCTGAAAAGTGCGGTGATCTTCGAACTTTTCGCGGTTGCTGCTATCGTTTGCGCCATGATCGCAGCGACCTTCAGTCTATTTCTGACGTGGTACCCGACCCGGCCTCGGAAGAGGTTCGGTGATAGTGCCGGTAATATTTCTCGGTTATAAGATCGGTCTTCACCACTATGCATACATCTGTCGTGTTAAATTGCTTGTCGACAACTGCCCCGTCGCCGACAAATCCACCGAGGCGCAAATAGCCTTTTACCAATGGTGGCAATGTTGCCAACGCCGCTTTCGGGTCGACTTCATCGAGCGGCAGATATTCCATATCGACATAGAGATCCGGCAGTGCCTTGGTGCGCAACGCCGGCGGCGCCAAATGATAGTGATAGAGGTAGCTCAGCGGCAGCGCTAACGCGGCAGGATCCGTACCGTGGAGGCTGCCACACCCGAACATGAGCGAAATGTCATGATGGAATACATAAGCGGCGATGCCGCGCCACAGCAACTGCATTGTCGGCCGATTCCGGCTTCTGGCATCGACACAAGAGCGCCCAAGCTCGAGCATTTCGCCCGGCAAATCGAGTAAATTCGAAATATCGTATTCACCCGACGTGTAGAAGCAGCCATGCGACTCGGCAACGGAGCCACGCAGAAGCCGGTACGTCGCGATCACTCCGTCGGCACCCTCGCCAAACGAATGGTCGGTCACCAAAAGGTGTTCGCAAACCTTATCAAAGGGGTCGAAGTCGCGTTTTAAGCGTGCCGCTTCGGTGGTCGGCTTGGCCTCCATTTCCTCATAAAATACTCGATAACGGAGGGCTTGTGCCGCATCTATATCGGCATCGGTCTGTGCCAAGCGCATACTCAAGTTGCCGGCTTGCAGGGCGTCGAGCGCGGCGTCAATATCTGACACCTCCGGTAAAGGGAGATCGCTCAAGATCGCCGCGCCGTCAAACGACACTGATGCAGTGGAAATTTGTGCCGCCAGCGCTGCGGCTCATGAAGGACCGTCCTCATCATCAGCCGGGTCGGCGTCAGTGGAGGGCGTTGCGTACAACTCCAGCCGGTGGTCGACCAGCTTATAGCCGAGTTCATTGGCAATCTTTTCCTTCAGCACCTCGATTTCACTGTTATAGAACTCGATCACTTCACCGGTTTTTATGTTGATCAGGTGGTCGTGATGAGCGTTGGAAGCCTCTTCATAGCGCGCACGGCCATCACCAAAATCATGTTTCTCCAGAATATTCGCTTCTTCGAATAGCCGAACGGTCCGGTATACGGTCGCAATCGATATGTGCGGGTCGAGCGCGGTCGCCCGTTGGTACACCAGGTCGACATCTGGATGATCGATACTCTCCGACAAAACCTGCGCTATCGTTCGGCGCTGGTCGGTCATTTTGAGACCTTTATCGGCGCATATCCGCTCAATTCGAGACTGCATGGCCCTCCTCACATGGCTATTCAATGTGACTGTAGTAACCACCGCTACAGCCAGCCGAACAACGCACGTCGATCCCTATTATAGTGCAATTTCTGCGATCCGGCGACTGTTCGCGGAAAATATCACGCTTTACAATACCGGATAATTTATTTGCCGGCGCGCCCGCGCTTGCCAAGACCAATTTCCTTAGCCAGTGCGCTGCGACGCTTGGCGTAGTTCGGCGCAACCATGGGGTAGTCCGCCGGCAGTCCCCACCGTTCGCGATATTGCTCCGGGGTTAGGTCAAATGACGTCTTCAAATGCCGTTTAAGCATTTTCAGTTTCTTACCGTCTTCAAGGCATACGATGTAGTCCGGCGTCACAGACTTTTTCACCGTCACCGCGGGCGCCGGCCGTTCCTCGGCACTCGATGCCTTTCCGGTGTCCGACAAACTGTTGTGCACCTGAGAAATTAATTGCGGCAGCTCAGCGGCGGATAACGTGTTGTTCGAGACGTGGGCGGCAACAATTTCCGCAGTTAGCTTCAGTATTTCAGTAGAATTATTTTGGTCGGTCATTCGATAGGCCTCGTTACGATTAGTACGCTAATTATATATGTTATCGGACACGTGTTCTCAACAGGCCATTTAATATTTTTATCAATACTCGCAATCGATCACTTAATTCATATGTTTTTTAAGTAATCGGCCTGGACCATCGCTTCGGCCGCTTGCCATGACCAGGGCATCGACGGATTTCCCACCACGCCGGTAATACGCCGTCCGGCGCCCAACTTCTTGAAACCCGAGGCTTTGATAAAGATCGCGAGCTGCCCGGTTGGTGATCGCGACCTCGAGAAAAATCTGATGATGCGAAAATAGATATTCTCTCAGTTGACCTACAAGCGCGGTGGCGACGCCGTGGCGGCGGGACGCAGGCGATACGCATAGGGTGAGCACCTCACCCTCGTCTGCGACGGCGCGGCCAATTATGAAGCCGATCGCTTCTTCCTTCGATCCCAAGGCGATCAGGCCTATGGTTCCCGGTGTATTGAGAAGCGTCGAAATTGCACAATCCGACCACGTATCCTGTGGCGAGCCAGCAAAACAGGAAACGTGCAATTTTGCGAGAACACCGGCAACGGCAGTGGGATTTGTTACCACCTCGACCCGATATGGGACGGTAGCTGTCACCGTTGGGTTCCGCTGCGCAAACGGTGCCGGTCGGCCGTCGGCGGCGATACATCGGGCTGGCGCAGATACAGCGGCCGCGGCAGCGGTGCATCGCGCGGCAAGGGATCTGCCATCATAATTTCGGCAGCTTCAGCGGCGACGACGGCGGCATCTGCCAAACCGTCTCCCGGCACAACTGTAACGCGGTGGCTATCGGGCAGCACGCCAATCAAACGCGACACCGCGTCACCGCCGAGAACGACGGGTTCGGCCCCTTTCCACAACGCCGGAAACGCTTCAGCTACCGCCTCGGGCATCAAGCAAGCTGGCTCGCTCGTGGGCGCCAGTTCGGTGTCGAGAGATTGGACGTACAAATCGGCCCGCTTGGTTTCGAGAACGACCAACATCGGACCCGGCGGCGCCCCCACTTCACGCGCACCGCGCGCAACGGCTTTAAAACTGCTCACGCCGATGACCGGCAATTGCGCCGCCAACGCCAAGCCGCGCGCCGTCGCCAGCCCGATTCGCAGGCCAGTGTAGGCACCCGGACCAACCGTCACGGCGATCGCGTCAAGACTGCTATAGTCCCGGCCAGCCATCACCGCTGCTACCATCGGCATCAAAGATTCGGCGTGACCGCGCGACATTGCTACCCATTCGCGACGACGCACTGAACCATCGGCGAACACCGCCGCCGAACACGCGCCAGCGGCGGCATCGAGGGCCAGTAGTGTCGGCGTTGCTTGCCCGGTCATTACCAATCCTATGTAAGCGGCTGTGCGTTGGCCCATGTTCGTTGGCCGAATCACAGGCACGATCTACCATCGCCGAGCTAACACGCATAGCCGGAGCAGGGGGCACGGTCGTGTCAATCGTCGAGATTACAGCTGAATCCCATGGCGTCGATATCGACTTGTTTTACGCCACTGACCGCAATTTCACTGGTCTGCCGGTCTACACAGAAGCCCACTGTTATCTGAACGCAGACGCGGCAGCAAAACTCATAATGGCGGCAGAATTGGCGCGCCGTTTCGGATTGCGATTGCGCATATTCGATGCCTTGCGTCCCACTGAGGCCCAATGGGTCTTGTGGAGCCACACACCCGATCCCGAGTTTCTCGCCAATCCACGCACCGGCTCGCCCCACAGTAGAGGCGCTGCCGTGGATGTGAGCCTGTCCGATGACAACGGCCAGCTTCTCGAAATGGGTACCCGCTTCGACGCCTTCACGCCATTGTCCCACCACGCGGCGACCGGCATACCGATATCGGCGCAACGCAACCGCTTGCTTCTATTGGGGCTGATGACGGCGGCAGGTTGGGATTTTTACAGCAAGGAATGGTGGCACTATCAATTGTTCGATAGCCGCCGCTATCCGCTTATCGCCGATAGTGCCTTGCCGAAACCAATGATGAAGCCGCGCCGATAGACGATGCGCCGGCGCTACTTGCGATACAATTCCGCTAAGGAGTACGGTGCCGGCGTGCCCACGCCCTCTTGGTTCGGCGGCGGAAACGAATTTTGGGACAATACTCTAGTGCCAAAGACCGGTGTCCATAGCTTTATTGCTGCGGCTGCATTTTACTTACTGGCCCTGTTATCGGCCCTTCCGGCAGCGCTGGCGGCCGATTCCGCGATCATCTTGATGTACCACCGGTTCGGCGAAAGCGCGCACCCGGCAACCAACATTCGTGTCGACCAGTTCGAGGCCCATCTCGAAGAACTCCAGACGGGCGGATACACCGTCCTACCGATCCCCGATATTCTGGCCGCTATACAGTCCGGCCGACCGCTTCCCGAACGCACCGTAGGCATCACAATCGACGACGCATACTTATCGGTTTACACCGAGGCGTGGCCGCGCCTGCGCCGTGCCGGGTTCCCGTTCACGCTGTTCGTCGCGACGGATGCGATCGACCGAAAATTCGCCAGCTATATGAGCTGGGATCAAATCCGTGACCTACGCGACAATGGCGTGACCATCGGCAGCCAAACGGCGTCTCATTTGCATATGCCGGCGAACCGCGAGGTGCGCAACAAAGAGGATCTTCGGCTGTCGAACGCGCGCTTCAAGCGCGAACTTGGGGAAACACCACCTCTATTCGCCTACCCGTTCGGTGAAGCTAGCACACGCATCCAGGAGATCGTTAAGGAAGCAGGCTTCACCCACGCGTTCGGCCAACATTCCGGGGCGCTGCATACTTCTTCGGATCGCTATTACATGCCGCGTTTCGCCCTCAACGAAAATTTCGGCGACACGCGGAGGTTCAAGCTGGTGGCGAATGCGCTACCGGTGCCGCATACCGATCTGTCGCCGCTCAATCCGACATTGACGAAAAACCCGCCACTGTTCGGCTTCACATTGAGCGAGGAAGCTGGACCGCTGCGGGGCCTGACGTGCTATGCCGGCGATCAGGGGAAACTGCGAATGGAGCGGCTGGGCCGGCGTGTCGAAGTGCGTCTGGCCCGTAACTTCTCCGCCGGGCGCGCGCGCATCAATTGTACTGCGCCGGGACCCGACGGCAGGTGGCGCTGGCTCGGCATGCTTTATTATGTGCCGAAATTGTGACCGCTAAGTGGGTTAGCGCTGGTTGCTCCGCGTCAGCACCTGCGTGGTCTTGATTGGCCGGCCCTCGAGCCGGGTGTTTTCCAGCTCTTCCAGATTGTCGACACGCAAAATCTTTTGGATGGTTCGAACGTATTGCTCCCGGCGTTCCGAGTACGCCGTAAGCGTTTCGGTCAATCCATACGGATCAAGAGTGGCATCGCGCGCCCGCATCTCGGCGCGACGCGCCCTAAACTCGCCATAGGCGGGATGACCATTCAAATTCCGAGCGTAACTGCGAACGCTATCGAGTAGCGAACGAAAGGCTCGCACTTCGTGCCGGCTGCCATCGTCGCGCTGTTGCGGCACGATACCCAAGCCCTTGTTCCACGTTCTTTGACCGAACAATGCATTTCCCTTTAAGGCGAAACGCGAACGGCCCCAGCCGCTTTCTTCGGCTGACTGGGCGAGGGCCAGAGCCGGCGATATTGCGTCGACCCGGCGTATCAACTCAGGCATATCGCTGGGTGTGGCCTCATAATGGGCAGCCAATTCAGCGAGCCATTCCTGCTGATCCTCAGAAAGCGCTTGGCCAGACGCAAATTTTTTCTGCAATAGCAACAACCTATGACGGTCGGCGAGAATTTCTTCGTTTACCTTAAGGGCCAACGGCAGCACCATTTGGAAGAAGGTCTGCTTGAGTTTGCCAACCTCGGCCAGCGTCTTGAAGTCGTGCGGCAAGGCCTCGGCGAATAGCCGGGGCACCGGCTGCGTTCCCTGCCGGACCGCATCAATATCGAAGGACGCAGCACTAAATTTGTCACGCAGTTCGGCCACCGTAGAGACGGCGGGTCGATTGGCCGCGGCAACTTCATCGAGGTCGGATGCGCCCACCTTTGGTAACGTCGCAAGCACTATCGGTGCGACGCTCGGCAGGGCAATCCATTCGACCGCCACCGCCTGCTGCCGTTCGGCCGGTACTGCGATGGCGGCGCCATATAATGCGAGGACGCTGACAGCGATCAGCGCCAGCGCGGCGCGTTGGTAATTTCTCAGTATGCCCATGTCAGCTCTTGCTAAGCTTGCCTGTTCGTCGTCAATGTGCGGGCAGGGGCGCACTAAAGTGTGACTAAATTTAGGAGATTTCGTGGCGCCGGCAGACCGGCGCCTCCGATTAACTCCCCCGATAGGCCGTCTTTTACGGAACGGCTTGTACTTCCTGAACTTCCGGTACGTAGTGGCGCAATAGGTTCTCGATGCCCATCTTCAACGTTACCGTCGAACTTGGGCAGCCGGAGCACGACCCCTGCATATGCAGGTAGACGATCCCCTCTTTGAAACCGTGAAATACGATATCGCCGCCGTCCATGGCAACCGCCGGGCGAACGCGTGTGTCGAGCAACTCGACAATTTGCGACACAATCTCGTCGTTGTCGCCATCGCCGCTGGCGTGTGCGGGCCCGACCGCTTCGCGGATGACCGGGTCGCCAGAAGTGAAATGTTCCATGATCGCGCCCAGGACCGCCGGCTTCAGCACTTGCCAGTCGACTTCCGGCGACTTGGTGACAGTGACAAAATCGGCACCTAAGAAAACCGCAGCGACATCGGATATTTCGAACAGCCGCGACGCCATTGGAGAGCGTGTCGCCGCTTCGCGATTGGGAAAATCGGCGGTACCTGCGGTTATGACTTCGCGGCCCGGAAGGAATTTCAAGGTCGCTGGGTTCGGGGTCTCTTCGGTTTGAATGAACACGGTTCGATTTCTCCCGCAACGTATTCGTGCATAATTATATACGGCCTTACGACGGGCGGCCATAGTCCCGACTTCTATTAGCTCGAATGTGGACTATTTATCAAACAAATCAAGTCGGCACCACGCTATCGCACAGCCGATGAGACCGTCAAAATAATCAATGGAACCAGAGACTTATTTATGTTTGTCCTGCAATATATCCCCCGCAGTCTAATCTCACATATTGCCCCCGAAGAATGGTGGGCGTCGGCGCCGTCGAGCCTATCATGACAATTACCTCCGACGTATCCGAACAAATGCGCCCCTTGGCTGCTGGCTCCGGTGACGATTGCGAGGTCTTCGACTGGGTCGAAAACTTCGGCCGCTACGTCGATGGCATTGCCAGTTTAGTTACCGAAGTGTGCAACCGTTTCGTCGCTTGCGATATGCCGCTCGAGCGGGTCAGCATCGTAATGCGAACGTTGCATCCGCAGATCTTCGTCAGCGGCTATATTTGGCACAGCGACGAAAAAGAACTCTCCATGTTTTCAGCCGATCATCATTCGCAATCGCGCGAATCGTTTCAAAATAGCCCAGTGCGATCGATCTTCGAGGGCTCGCCGGGATTGCGGCGGCGGCTCGCCGACCCCGATTGCCCGCGCGATTTTCCCATCCTGGTCGACCTCGATAATGAGGGCGTAACCGATTATCTGATCCTACCGCTGCCGTTCAGCGACGGCCGCTCGTACTCCTGCTCGTGGGCGACGAAAGCACCCGGCGGTTTTACCGATAGGCAGGCGGACCGCATTAAAGCGATCATGCCGACCTTTTCCCTGGTGCTCGAAATTCTTGCCACCCGCGACATTTCACGCAATTTGATGGACACCTACCTCGGCCACAAGACCGGCGAGCGAGTCCTCAGTGGCGAAATTTACCGTGGCGTCAACGAGACCATAGAGGCGGTGCTTTGGATTTCCGATCTGCGCCGCTTCACCGCAATGTCGGACGAGCTGGCACCGCCGGTGCTGCTCGGCATTCTCAACGATCATTTCGAGCGCATTGTCGGCGCCATCGAAAAGCATGACGGCGAAGTGCTTAAATTTATCGGCGATTCGGTGTTGGCGATCTTTCCGAACGACGATTACGATGGCGCTACCGGGGCCGCTGAAGCCGCGATCGCTTCCGCGCGTGATGCTGTTGGTCAACTTGAAGAGCGCAATAACGAACGCCGCGAGAAAAATCTCCCTTCGCTGGGATACGGTATCGCCTTGCATATGGGCGAGGTGGTGTACGGCAATATCGGCGCGCCGCACCGGCTCGATTTTACGGTGATCGGACCTGCGGTAAACCATACTGCTCGCATCGAACAACTGTGCCGTACCATGGACCGCCCGGTTCTGGTATCCGCCACGGTCGCGGAAGCCGCCAACGAGCCTGTGACATCGCTCGGCTTTCATGCCCTGCGTGGCGTTCGCGAACCGCATGAAATTTTCACCCTGCCGGAATACGCATAATACCATGAGCAAGGCGGCGCCGGTTATCCAATGGATGCTGAAGGAAGGCCGTTTTACCGGTCACCACATGCGCGACTTCGGTGATCAATTGTGCGTGCGAATTGTCGACGCCGGCATTCCCATCACCCGCGCTTTTTGCGGCATCCACACTCTGCACCCGCTGGTTGCCGCGACGGCTTATGTTTGGAACCGCGACGAAGGCGCTGAACGGTTCACCGCGTCGTGGGAGCAGAGAGATTCCGAGGAATTCCGCAACAGTCCCCCTTATCACGTAGGACAAACTGGTGAGCAGATCCGCCGGCGCCTCGATGTGCCTGACGAACAACTTGATTTTGAAATTCTGAAAGACTTCAAGCGCGAAGGCATGACCGACTACTTCGCACTTCCCCTGGTATTTTCCGACGGTACCAACAACCCCATGACTTTCCAGACCGACTCGCCGGCGGGATTTCAAGAAGCCGACATTCGCGGCCTCACCGATATCGTCGAAATGATGGCGCCGATCGTCGAAACCGAATCGGCTTACCGTATTGCGCGCCAGGTTCTCCAGACTTATATCGGCCGCCGCACCGGCTCCCGCGTTTTGTCGGGCGCCATCACGCGCGGCGAGGGCGAGACCATCGAGGCGGTCATCTGGTACTGCGATTTACGCGGCTTCACCGGTCTTACCGACAGCCTTCCGAGCGACCAGCTGATAGCCCTTCTCAACGACTATTTTGAGATCATGGCCGGCGCCGTTACGGAAGTCGGTGGAGAAGTATTGAAATTCGTTGGCGACGCCATGCTGGCGATCTTCGCGTTGAGCGACGAGGAGGGCAACGACGCCGAGGCCTGTTGCGCCAAAGCGTTGACCGCCGCGCGCACCGCGCGCGAGCGCCTGGCCGCCCGCAACGCCGAGCGGCAGGCCGCCGGGATGGCGGTAATCGAATGCGGGCTGGCGCTACATTTAGGAGAGGTGCATTACGGCAACATCGGTGCGCCGGACCGCCTCGACTTCACCGTTATCGGGCCGGCCGTCAACCATGCCGCACGTTTGGAGAAACTCGGTTCGCAACTCGGCCATTCCATTGTCGCGTCGGCCAGCGTTGCCGCCGCCGCACCGGGCAGCTGGTTCACGTTGGGCGCCCACGAACTGCGCGGAGTTGCAGAACCGCAAGAGATATTCGCGCCCTTGGACTAAGTTTCTAAGGATTGAGAAACCCGACGATTTCGTGCGCTTCGCGCAATACGGGTTCGGCGATCGCATTCGCCCGCGCCGCGCCGTCGCGTAAGATCCCATCGACATGGTTGGGATCGGCCATCAGACGCTGCATCTCTTCGCCGATCGGCCCCAAACTGGCGACCGCCAAATCGGCCAACGCGCCTTTGAACGCGCTGAACTGGGCGCCTTCGAACTGTGCCACCGTTGCCGCCATCGATTGTTCCGATAACGCGGCATAGATCGACAACAGATTGAACGCTTCCGGACGGGCCTTTTCGTGGGCCGGCTCGACATGGCTGCCGTCGGCAGCCAACACGCTGGGTCCCGGCAGGGCATCGGCGTCGGTGCGTGCTTTGCGGATTTTTTGCGCGATCGCGTCGGGGCCATCGGTCAGATTGATCCGCGAGTAATCCGACGCCTCCGATTTGGACATTTTCTTACTGCCGTCGCGCAGGCTCATCACGCGGGTTGCCTCGCCGAAGATAAGCGGCTCGACGACCGGCAGAAAATCGACGCCGAAATCGTTGTTGAATTTAAGCGCAATATCGCGCGTCAATTCCAAATGCTGTTTTTGGTCTTCGCCAACCGGCACGTGCGTCGCTTTGTAGGCCAAAATGTCGGCCGCCATCAGATTGGGATAGACATAGAGCCCGACCGATGCGTTCTCGCGATGCTTGCCAGCCTTTTCCTTGAACTGGGTCATCCGGTTGAGCCAGCCGACCCGGGCCACGCAGTTGAATATCCAGGCGAGCTCGGCATGCGCCGGCACCCGGCTCTGGTTGAACATGATGCTGCGCGCCGGGTCGATACCCGCCGCCAGGAATGCCGCTGCTACTTCGCGGGTGTTCGCGGCCAGCTGCGCCGGATCTTGCCAGACAGTGATCGCGTGCAAATCGACGACGCAGTAAAGACATTCGAAATCGTCTTGCAGGCGAACGAAATTGCGGATTGCGCCGAGATAATTTCCGAGATGGAGGCCACCGGTAGGCTGGACGCCTGAAAATATGCGGTTCATCGTAAACTTCTCCAGGGGGTTTGGACGCCCGAGGCGCTTGACGCCGGCCATTCGATGGGGCGGGGCGCGCCGTTATCGCTGCGCGAAGGCGTGCCGTCAAGCCGCCGTCAAACCGCTGTCAGGCGCGCCGCAGCAGGGCGCGCATTTCGGTCCAGCGCATAACGCCAAACAGTTGCGCTAGCACGCCGTAGACGCCAAGACCAACCACAACCACCAGAACCAGCGCGGCAATCCCCTGCAACGAGCCGGCGACCAGCCAGGGCGCCAGCCCGCGGACCGCCAGCCACAGAACTGCGGCCATCAATACTGAAGCCCCGACGGTGCCGGCCAACCGGGCCCGCAGGCGCCGATCGGGCGCCAGCAATCCGCGCCGGTACAGCAAGAAGGCGAGCGCGCCGGCGTTGGCCCATGCCGAAATGGCTGTCGCCAGGGCGATCCCCACATGGGCGAGGACCGGCATCAGGCTCAGCGCGACCGCCACATTGAGGAGCAGCGCCCCAACAGCGATTTTGACCGGCGTCGCGGTATCTTCGCGGGCGAAGAAGCCCGGCGCCAACGCCTTGATCAATACATAGGCCGGCAGGCCCGAGGCAAACGCCATCAGCGCCAGTGCTGTCGCCAGCGCATCGTGGGCGCCGAACTGGCCGCGCTGAAACAGTACCGTGATGATCGGGCCGGGCAGAACCAACAACGCCGCCGCCGCCGGGATCGTCAGCAGCATGGCGAATTCGATTGCCCGGTTTTGGCTCTCGCGCGCGCCTGCATCGTCGCCCGCCCTCAATTGCCGCGACAGCAGCGGCAGCAGGGTAACGCCGACCGCCGCGCCCACCACGCCGAGCGGCAACTGGTTCACCCGGTCGGCGAAGTACAGGAACGAAACCGAGCCCTCGGGCAGTTCCGACGCTAGCCGCACCCCGATCAGAACATTGATCTGGTACACCCCGGCGCCGATGATGCCGGGGCCCATCAGCACAAACAGGCGGCGAACCTTCGGGCCCATCACCAGGCGCGGCACGGTAGGTAAAAGACCCGCACGGCCGCACGCGAACATCAGCCATGCCAATTGTCCGATGCCGGCAAGCAAAACGCCCCAGCTCAGCGCCAGCCCCGGGTCCGGCAACCAGCCGCGGCTCACCCCAACCAGGGCACCGATCAGAATAATATTCAACAGGATCGGCGCCGCCGCAGCGGCAACGAATCGCTCGAGCGTATTGAGGATGCCGCTCAGCATCGCCGCCAGCGATACGAACAACAGGTAGGGAAAGGTCAGGCGGGCGAAATCGATCGCAAGCTGAAACTTCGCCGGGTCGTCACGGAAGCCGCCGGCGATCACGCTCATGACCTCGGGCATGAATATTTCCACCAGCACGCTGAACGCGATCAGCACGGTCAGCATTACGCCGAAGACACGCTCGGCGAACGCGCGCGCGGCAGCACGTCCCGACTGGGTCAGCTCGCCGGCGAATAACGGAACAAACGCCGCGTTGAATGCCCCCTCTGCGAACAATCTGCGGAAAACGTTAGGCAATTGCAGCGCGACGAAAAATGCATCGGTGACTTGGCCCGCACCGAGCAGACCGGCGATTAGAATATCGCGGACAAATCCCAGCACGCGGCTGCCCATGGTCCAGCCGCCGACGGTGGCGATCGATCTAAAAAGCGCCATGGCGCGCTCTTAGCCGGAAATCGGGGCGAAGGAAAGGCGAAGTCCCAGCTGGTTCAGGGCCTACTCCGCTGCTGCCGAGCGTTGGTCGAGTGCGTCGTCAACTTCACCGATCGCATCGAGTAGGGTTTTGCGAATTTTTTCCGAACGATCTTCATGCGTCACCTTCATACCGAAACCGTCTTTGACGTAGAAGACATCTACCGCGCGTTCGCCATAGGTCGATATTTTCGACGATGAAATTTGCAATGAAAGCGAATACAGCGCGCGCGTCACCGAATAGAGAAATCCGGGACGGTCGCGCCCGTTAATTTCAATGACCGTGTGGGTCGCACTCGCCTGATTGTCGATGATGACCCGCGGCGCCACGGTGAAGACGCGGGTGCGCTCGGGCACGAATGTTCGCTCGTTATGGGCTTCGTCGCGCTTCATTTCTCCCGCCAGCGCCCGCTCAATTTGCACCGACATGCGCGCCAGGGCCGAAGTCTGGGCGAAGGCCCGCCCGTTGTGGTCTTGCAACCAGAACACGTCGAGCACCATGCCCTCCGGCGTGGTGAAGACCTTGGCGTCGACGACGTTGGCGCCGACTGCTGCGAACGCTCCGGCGATGCGCGAAAACAGACCGGGATGGTCTTGCGTGTAGATGGTCACTTCCGTCACATCGAGGTCGCCCACGACTCGAGTTTCGACGGTTAGCGGACGAGCTTCCACTTCGGCGGCGCGCATGATGCGCGCCTGACGCTCGTGTGTTTCAGCATCGAAAGTCAGCCAGTAACCTGGATAACCCCGCCCAAACTGGGCCTCGATATCGGCTTCCGGCCAGTCGGTGAGGCGGGTCCTCAGTGCGTCCTTGGCCGCCTCGACACGCGTGCTGTGGGCTTGGGTCAACTGGCCGCCGGACAACACATCCTCGGTTGCGTAGTACAATTCGCGCAGCAGTTCTGCTTTCCAGTTGTTCCAAACGTTGGGACCGGTCGCGCGCATATCGACCACCGTCAGGCACAGCAGCAATCGCAGCCGCTCGAGCGACTGCACCAGCTCGGCAAAATCGCTGATGGTCTTGCTATCCGACAGGTCGCGTTTTTGCGCAACATTACTCATCGCCAGATGTTGGCGGACCAACCATTCGACGGTTTCCGTTTCCTCGTCGCTGAGCCCCAACGTCGGGCAGACCTTGCGAGCCACGTCGGCGCCCAACTCGGAATGATTGCCGCCGCGCCCCTTGGCGATATCGTGCAGCAGAACGGCAATATATAACGCCCGGCGCGAACCGATCGTCGGCAATAATTCGCTGGCCAGCGGATGTTCGCGGCGTTGCTCGCCGCGTTCGATCGACGCCAATAACCCAATCGCCTGGATGGTGTGCTCGTCGACCGTGTAGACGTGATACATGTCATACTGCATCTGGGCTACGACGCGCCCGAAATCGGGAATGAAGCGGCCGAGGACGCCCGCCTCGTTCAATCGTTTGAGCGCCGTCGCCGGATCGTTCTTCGAGGTCAGGATGTCGAGAAACAGTCGATTCGCTTCCTCGTCGATGCGCAGCGATTCGTCGATCTTTTTGAGGTTCTGGGTGATCTGCCGCAGCGAGGCCGGGTGGATGTCGAGCCCGTGTGTTTGGGCGACCGCAAAAAGGCGTATGAAATTGACCGGATCGTCGACGAAGGCGGTCTCCGAGGCGGCCTTGAGCCAGCCGCGTTCGGCTACGAAGCCGTCGAGGTCACGCGCCCGGCCGGTGAAAAAGGGCAAGCGAAATCGTGGCTGGCGCCGGTGGGCGATCTCCAGCGCGGCGCAGAAGATGCGGGTCAGATCGCCGACCTCCTTGGCGATTAAATAGTAGTATCTCATGAAACGCTCGACACCCATGACACCCTTGCGGTCATTGAAACCGAGCAACTTGGCGATGGTCTGCTGATGGTCGAAAGTCAGCCGTTCCTCACCGCGCCCGGCAATGTAATGGAGGTGGCAGCGTACGGCGCGCAGAAATTCGTGCGCTTTCCTGAAGCGCGCCGCCTCGGCGGGGCTGAAGACGCTTTTGTCGATCAAATCGCGGATTTCATCGACCCGGTAGAGGTACTTGGCGATCCAGTAGAGCGTATGCAGATCGCGCAATCCCCCCTTGCCCTCTTTTATATTGGGTTCGAGCACGTAGCGGGTATCGCCCATCTTGTGGTGGCGGGCATCGCGCTCGGCCAGCTTGGCATCGACGAATTCCAAGCCCGAATCGGCGCCGATGGTGGCCAGGTAACGGCGGCGGAACTCGGCGTAAATATGGTTGTCGCCCCACAGAAATCGCGATTCGAGAAGGGCGGTGCGGATGGTTAGGTCCTTGGCTGCCATGCGCAGGCATTCATCGATCGAGCGCGTGGCGTGGCCGACTTTCAGCCCCAGATCCCACAACATGTAGAGAATGTATTCGATGACCTGCTCGGAGTGGGGGCTGAGCTTGTAGTTGAGGACGAAGAGCAGGTCGACGTCGGAGAATGGCGCCAGCTCGCCGCGCCCATAGCCGCCGACCGCTACAACGGCGATCCGCTCGCCTTGTGTCGGATTGGACAGCGGGTAGGCGGTCTCGAAGGCGAAATCGTAGAGAAGCCGGATGATCTGGTCGATTAGGAAGGCGTTCGCCCGCATGCAGGCGCGGCCGTCATTGTGATCGTCGAAGCGTTTGCGAATTTCAATTCGGCCTGCAGACAGGGTTTGTTTAAGGAGCGCCAGAATCTCGCCGCGGCCGCCCTCGGCGCCATGCTCGCGCACGATGGCGTCGAGCCGGGCGACGATGGCCCGACGATCGACGATGTCGCGTTGCTTGGCAATGACGTTCAATGTGCTGCTCGGTGCATGGCTCGTACGTGTTAATCAGATCCCGTATACAATACCATGAGGCGATGAATTCGACCCATAATCCCGGAGGTCGAATAAGTGGTGGTAGGCTTTATTTTTTTACAATTGAAAGTAAGGGTTCACCCAGTCTCGTTTGTCGTGTCCACATCGTCCTACCCGACTACAGGGTCCAACCAGCCTATAGACTTGCCGTCCGGCCACAACCAGTATTTGGGTCGACGGGATTGTGTTATAGCGCGCCTGCGGCGCGATCAACGAGCGGCGTTTGCGACGCGCAAGGGAGCCAGTTTTGCTGGTTGTTGGCACAAAACCTAGACCACACCACCAGACTGAATGAATTTCGCCTAGATGCAGTCAAAGTGGGCGCTCTCTTGGTCGATCGCGCTGGCGATGATGGGAGACGACCAATCCTAGTGAATTATATCCGCTAGCTGGCTTTGCGCTGCCGGACGACGCGTTCGGCGGGGAAAATCACCGACACGGTGGTCCCTGCTCCACTTTCGCTTTTGATTTCGAATGAACCGCCATGGAGCTCAACAAACGATTTAGTCAGAGGAATACCCAAACCGGTGCCCTCGTATTGGCGGGTGAGTTGATTTTCGATTTGGACGAACGGCATTAGCGCTTGGAGGATATCGTTTGGCGTCATGCCGATCCCGGTATCGGCGACCTCAACCATCATTCCCCCGCGGCCCTTGATAATCGCGCAGCGTAGCGTGACCCGGCCGCCCGGCGGCGTAAACTTGACAGCGTTCGACATCAGGTTGAGCAAAATCTGCTTCACGCGGCGCTCATCTGCGCGCAGCAACGGTAGCGCGTCCGGAACCTCGACAAGCAGTTCGACCTCGCCCTTGTCGGCCTGCGTTTGGATGATACGGATCACCAATTCGATAACGCCTTCGACATTGCAATCGGTCTCATACAGCTCGATGTTTCCAGACTCAAGCTTGGAAACATCGAGGATATCATTGATCATGCCGAGCAGGTGGATGCCGCTTTCGTTAATGCCGCGCGCGTATTCGATGTAACGCGGGTCACCCATCGGGCCGAACATCTGTTTGCTCATCATCTCCGAGAACCCGTTGATCGCGTTGAGTGGGGTGCGGAGCTCGTGGCTCATGGTGGTGAGGAAGACGGACTTCGCCAGATTCGCTGCTTCGGCGCGCTCTTTGGCGTCCCTTGCATCTTCGAGCGCTTGGGTGAGCTGCAAATCGTGCTGGTCTTCGGTGTCCAGCATATTGTTGAGCAGATTTGCGACCTCGCCGATCTCGTCCTGACCAAGCGGTGGTGTACGGGCTTTAACCTCGCCCGCCCGACGCGCATCGATGGCGCGGCGAATTGCAGCGATCGGCACCAGAACTTGGCGGTTCATGAGGATAAAGGCGATCACGAGAAGCACTAGGACAGCGGCAAGCAACGTCGATATGTGCTGCCAGACGGTGGTGAAGGAAGCCTGCCGCACACCTTCGTATTCGAACCGAAGCAGGATTATGCCGCGATAGTCACGCGTCGCAGTCCAGGTTGCACCCAGCTGCACTTGTTGGCGCGCTTGCTTTCCTGTTTCGGCGCTCGGGCGAGCCCCCTTGCCGGGCGTGGCCCGCATGGCCGTGCCGGATTTTTGCGTCATGCCCGGCATAGCTTTTCCGGTGGTTTCACCCGGCTTGGAGCCAGAGCCCGTTCCGTGACCCATCATCCCGCGCATGCTGGGCTCCAGGGGCAAGATCATGACCAGATCGCCGTTGACATCCAAATGCTGGCCGAACTGTCCCGTCCGCAGGGACCTGAGCACATGCACGCGCAAGTGCTCCTCCGGCAAAATCTGGGCCCTCTGCCCGACATAGCCTTTGATGGATGACGCCAGAATCGAGGGCCGAATCCTGCTGACGACGATGATGGATTTGAGCTCGGGCCCGTCGCGGACAACTTTGTCAATCACGTGCTGCACCTGGGTAAATCCCGCGGCGACCATGGCGACGTGGTTTATGGCGCTGCCTAACAGACGACCCCGCTTCGCAAGTTGTTCCTCGAATTGACCGAGGGTGACCCTATAGGTGATCCACGAAGCAGCCGCGCCGACAAAAAGGCCGCCGAGAAGGAGCGAGACAAGCAGTTTGGTGCGGATCGACGAGCGCATATAGTAAACCTGGGATGGGAACTCAGAGGTCGGTGAGCGTAGATCGAATAATCTAGAACAAATTGCTTATAAAACCATAAGAACCGACTTAACCGATTCCAAACTTTCTCATAAACAACGGGCCGCGCGCCGGCTTCAAAAAAAGCGCGTTCCCTTCAATCTGAGATCCGAGGCCTCGATCCCGTCCTCGGGCAATTACTGTGTGCTCAATCCCTCGATGGAACAGGTGTCTTTCAGGCGTCATTTGGGCCATGCCATCAATAGGATCAACGGCAAGGGCGCGCAGAGTGTCGGTCCGGCGCGCAAACAAATAAACGATACTTCCCGATCGGAAGTCGAAATATTAGCAGGTAGCGCCTATTGTCCCTGATTTCGCCACCGTTCCACTACGGTTTCTATGAACTTCTCGTCTTTGACGTCTTCGGACCAGGCGCTCGAGAAGGCGGCGGTACCGCTTCGTGGCCTCTGATCTTCCGGAATCTCGTCGAAACAAATCCGCACCGGAACCGAAACGCCCTCGCCAATGGCGATCGCCTCTGCATTACCAAGCGAGGGAAGCACGTCAAGCAACCGGAACGCAGAATCTGCAAGCATCGCTTGCACGAATGCTTGATCATTCTGGTTGCTCATGCGCATCGCGAATATTGTGTTGCATTGTGAGAGAACTTCCGGTGCTAACTCGGAAGGCCGCTGGCTGACAACGCACAGGGAAACACCGTACTTGCGGCCTTCCCTTGCAATCCGCGATAACGCCAGCTTGGCGGGCTCGAAGCCGCGGTTCACTTCCCGCGGAGCGTAACGGTGAGCTTCTTCGCAGACCAGCGTGACAGGCATAGCCCGTTCGTTCCAAAGCGAAAATTCAAAGGTCATGCGGCACAAAACAGAGATCACGATGTTAAGTATCTCTGACGGAACACCGGACAAATCGAGGATCGTTATTGGCTTGCCGGCGACCGGCACCCGGAAAAACTGCGAGAGGATCGCAACCATATTGTCGCGCACGCCGATGCCGGGGAACATGAACCCGAAGCGCGAATCAATTCGAATAGTCTCGATCAGCGCCTTGAGCCGGAGGTAGGGGGTGCTCTTGAGCGTCTTATCTAATCGGCCAACCTCCTCGTCAATCAGACGTGTAACGTCGCTTAGCCGGTAGGGTACCGGCATATCCGGCGTAACCCGCTCGCGTAACTTCGAGTCGCTGAGCATTATCTTTTTCGCGGCAACGATCACATCCGAGAAAATAGCGGCCATCGACCCGCGGTCGTTGTTCTCGCCGCCGAGCACGATCTCCTCGAATTCCGCGAAGGTGAGCAGCCAGTATGGCAGCTTTAGGGTAGTTGTATCGAGATTTTCTGCTATGTCACTGAACGCAGACGCGTATTCGCTGTGCATGTCGAGCAGCAGAATGTGTCCGTGCGTGAAGCGGTTGAGAATGGCGCGCAGGATAGTTACCACCGCGCACGATTTGCCGCAGCCCGTAGCGCCAAGGATTGCGAAATGCTTGCCGAGCAAATCGTCGGTCACAACACAGGCGGCCAGATTTCGATCTTGGTGGACGGAGCCCACGCGTACGCTGGTCAGTGGTGTGGTAGCGTAAACTAAACTTAGATCTGTTTGGTTAGTGGGGACGACTTCATCGCCCAACGATGGCATGACCGAGACACCCCGGCAAAAATCCGAGAGCTTTTGTTCTCCATTGATGTGGCACTCGCCGAGCAGCTCGACTTCGGCCAATCCATACTCCGAGGTGGAATTGTCGTGTGCCGGGACCGGGATACTGAGGCCGCCGACAATACCAAACACCACGAAGCCCGACACATTGACTTTGACCAGCGCGCCAATTTGCAGCTTCTGCTGAGCTTCGTTTGCCCCGGCGGATCCTCCGTGGAGAAGCACGACGACCTGCGCGCCTGAAACAGCCACGATACGGCCAATATTGACATCCTGAGTTGCTACCGAACCCTCCATCACCGACCTCCTGTGGCCGCTTCGTTGCATTGCGGACGGCCCGCCACCACGCGGGTGCGGCGTTGCGATCTAGCTTGCATTTGAATTGGCCGATCCTGTTGATATCGTTTTGTTCTTCGTCGGTCCTTCGCTCGTCGCGTGCACACTCGGCAGGTTTCTTTCCTGCTCCTTTGCGTAAACCCGCTCGCTCGGAAATCTCAACGTAACCGTTGTGCCTACGTCAATCTGGCTCTCGATTTCAAGCGTGCCGCCATGCAGTTCGACCAAACGTCTCGCAAGGGGCAAACCAAGGCCTGTCCCTTCGTACTGGCGAGCAAGACCTGTATCGATCTGGATGAATGGCGTCAGCACCTTGGAAATGTTGTCGGCGGCGATGCCAATTCCCGTATCGGACACGCGAACCACCATGTAGCCAGACTCCTCGACAACGGCTGCTATACGAACCCTGCCGTCCGCAGGCGTAAACTTTACGGCATTGGAAAGCAGATTAATGAATATCTGCTTTAGCTTGACCGCATCGCCGCGAAGTCTGAGGGGGGCAGCCGGAATATTAACTTCGAGCGTCAATCGCGCGTTGGCTGCGCGTTCCTTGATGATCGTCAGGCAGCTCCGAATCGCTGCGCTTACATCGATCAGATCGTCGCGTAATTCGAGTTTGCCGGCTTCGATCTTGGCGAGGTCGAGTATATCGTTTATGAGGTCGAGCAAGTGTTGGCCCGAGTTCAAAACGTCTCGTGTGTATTCGGTGTACCGATCGTTGCCGATGGGTCCGTGTATTCCCGTCAACATCGCATCGGTGAAGCCGATGATTGCATTAAGCGGCGTTCGCAATTCATGACTGATGTTGGCGAGAAAATCGCTTTTGGCGCGATTTGCCGTCTCCGCCTCAATTTTTGCTGAATTCGCCGTGTCCACAAGCATTCGCTGTTGTTGCAGGGCTAACAGCGCAAAATCAGCACGCCGGTGGCCGGAAAGCTGTTTTAGCTGGCTGCTGTACTTGTCGAGAATGGAGTGTCGCCGCCCTTTGGAAGAGGATTGGCCGGCCATGTCGTACTACCTTATAATCTGCAGGATAAATTAAATGCTGTGTATTCGGATACTCAATACATGGTAGATTTATTGTATTAAGTTTATGTTTAGATTTATTCTGGGAATCCCCAAATAACGCATGGTATTTGCCGACAACGGCAGCACAATTGGCATCCGGTTGCGAGCCGGCACAGTTCTGGTTCGATAGGCCGTGGTCCGCTCTACCCTAAACAGCGGATCGAGTCCGAGACAAAACCGCTGGCGCCTGGTGGCAATTCGAGTCAAACTTGACTCGGGCGCGATGTGTTGCGCGATCCATACTTGCCAAAATATGATGGAAGCGCGATTCCGCTCGCATCGCCGGCCCCCCGTGCGCGCTAAAACCCGTGCGGCAGTTGGGCCCAGTTGTAGCTAGGCGACGTATTTCGATCACATGTTTTGCCGCATGGCTGCGGGCTCGTATGAAGGGAGATGGCTTCGCCGATTGTATAAGAGGCTTGGCTGCGGTCGGGCGAAGCCGCCAGAGCAATGGAGGACCAATATGCTAAACAAAGCTATCTTTTGCTTGGCCTTGGTGTTCGCCGGAACACAGTCGATAGTCCCGGCCCGGGCTGAAATCCTAGCCATGGTCAACTATTCGTCCAAGAGTGGGCAGTCGGTGCAAAAAGAAGGCATCGCCATCCTCGATGTCGATCCGAAGTCTGCGAACTACGGTAAGATCCTTACTGACATCCCACTGCCTAAGGGGCTGAAAAACCACCATATCTTCTACAACAAGGACAACAGCAAGGGGTACATGACAGTGTTTGGCGAGAACGCCCTCTACGTTCTCGATCTGAAGACAAAACCTTTCCGCCTGAGCAAGGTGTCGATACCCGATTGCGCGGTTGGTGAGGACGTCGTGTTCTCGGACGACAACAGCCGCTGGTACGTAACCTGCATGGGCAGCAGTGTGGTTATCGTCGGCGACGCCGTGAGCGACAAGCCGATCAAGACGATCAAGGCGTCGAAGCCGTATCCGCACGGCATCGCCATCAACGAAAGTATCAATAGGATACTGATCACAGGAACCATCAAGCACGACCTCACCGAGCCGGGCGAGACTATTACCGCCATCGAGGCCAGTACCGGAAAGGTACTGGAGAGCTACAAGGTCTCGAAAAAGCCGTCTCCTGCGGGCGCTGCGCCGGTAGAAATACTATTCGTGCCCGGCTCCAATCCCCCGGTCGCCTACGTCACCAACATGTTCGGCGGCACCCTGTGGGCGGCGACATGGATTCCCGCGACAAAGACCTTCACCGTGCAGGAAGTTTACGACTTCGCATCGATCAAGGCTGGCGTACCGCTCGAAATCTATTTCAACAGGAAGGTCGACCGGCTCTACGTGACCACCGCAAACCCCGGCAAGTTTCACATCTTCGACATCAGCGCCGGGCCGCTAAAACCCAAGCTCCTGAAGACCATCGACGGGGCAGCGGGCGCGCACCACGTCGGCATCACGCCGGACGAGAAGCT
>JAPUHN010000229.1 GCA_027297685.1 Alphaproteobacteria bacterium
AATCAGCGATACATTGTCGGCAAGTTTCAGATTTTCGGGTGTGATCGATACGCCTTGCCCCGACAAGGTTTCGATCTCCGCCAAGAGTGCCCAAGGATCGACGACGACACCGTTGCCGATAACGCCAACTTTGCCCGGACGCACAACACCCGAAGGTAGGAGGCTGAGCTTATAGACCCGCTCACCGATAACCAAGGTATGGCCAGCGTTATGGCCACCTTGAAACCGAACAACGACATCGGCACGCTCGGAAAGCCAGTCGACGATCTTACCTTTGCCTTCATCGCCCCACTGGGAGCCCACGACAGCGACGTTCGCCATTTACTTCTCCGCCGGCGCGTTGCCGCCTCGATCGCTCAACGATAAAATTTCGCCATTGTGCCAACAGTGGCTGCAGCTCAGCCGCAGCGCCTCCGCGCGCGCATCCTCCTCCGGCGCCAAACCGGCAACGGTAATCCAATCGTCGGCACGCAATTGGCCGGCGATGGCGGCAGGTGCGCCAAAGGGCACGTACATTTTTTGCGCCACGGATGGCTCGGGCAACGCCCGCATAATCGAGTCGAGATAGAGAGAAAATCCCGTCGCCGCCTCGCCTGCAGTGGTGATATAGCGCCCGCCGCGACCCAATTCACCGCGAACGCCGGCGGCGAAAACGGTAAAGCTGACCCCGGTATGATATTCGAAACCGCGGTATTCCACCGGATCCAACGTAAGCGACAGTTCGGCGCGGGCTGCGCGAACGCCGGTAACAACCGCTTCAAGGCGAGCCAGCTCGGCTGAGGCAGAATCCGGCAACTCCAGCGCATGGAGCTTCGGCAACACGTCCTCGGCGGTTCCCGATGCGCTCACCAATTCATCGAGCACGCGGGCCGCTGCGCCGAACGCCACGCCGTGAGTACGGGTGATATCGCGAACGGACGCCGCATCCTTATGGTCTAAAGCCACGCGCAGTTGTGCCACAACCGCGTCCTCGACCCCGACATCGGCGAGCAGATGAGCAACCAACGCTGGCGAATTTAAATCGATTGTCGGAGCGGCGATGCCGGCTGCGGCAAGCGCCTCGGCGGCGAGAACGACAACCTCAATGTCGGCCGAGACATCGGCGGCGCCGATCAATTCGACGCCGGCCTGGGCGAACAGGCGTTCGGGCCGCAATTGGCTTCCGCGTACGCGCAATACTTCACCCGCATAAGACAGCCGCAACGGGCGCGCCGTGTCACGCAAACGCGTTTCCGCAATGCGCGCAACCTGCAGGGTAATATCCGCACGGACAGCCATCATTCGCTGGCTGGCGGGGTCCATCAGCCGAAACATCTGTCCCGCCAGACTGCCGCCGCCATTCTCGGCCGCACCGATCAAGGTGGTTTCGAATTCAACCAAGGGCGGCTTGACCTGTTCATAGCCGAAGGCGGCGAACGCGTCGGTTAGTGCGCTTACCGTTCCAGCTTCCTGCGCGGCGCGCGGCGGTAAAAGATCGTTCAGCCCAGATGGGAGCAACGCTCTGTTTTCGATATCAGAAGACATGGCGAGCCGGATTTAGCGGGTTTGCCCCGCCACAGCAATGAAAATGGCGTACTTTCAAAATTTCGTTGATTGTGCCGTAGTTTGGCTACGTGGCGATGCGTTAAACGCTTGTATCAGGCATCACAAGTCGCCGGGGGACGCCCAGATATATGCATAACAAGGCAAAATACGGCTACTTCTGACCCGGTCGGAACAAACCGCAGCCTATTGTGTCAATTAGCCTGCCGCAAAACACTTCATCATGATTTGATAGTTGCATTTATCACACAAGATAACCCAGTCAAATATTGCCATATAAAAACATGTGTTAATTATGCCACAATCTGGGCGATTCTCACGCCGGTGTTACAGTCATGGTTATCACCATAGCAAAGCTATGCTATTTGTTGCCGAATCGTTTGACAATTATGCTCGATCCACGAGTCTGTTTACACGGCTCGGTGGAATGATGAGAAGGTTTAGGTCATGATAAACAGCACGATTCTTCGTACGACTCTTTCGGCGGCCGCGGTTATCTTAGCTTTTGGCAGTAGCTCTGCGATGGCGCAGAAACCTGAAAGCAGTGGTACCCGGTTCTTCCAAGGGCTGTATCTGTCCGGCGCGGTTGGAGCGCACCGAACCGCTGACTCTAATGTTTCAGGCGGCAGCCTCGACGTCGAAGCTGAAACCGACTCGGGTTTGGCAGGACTAGTCGGACTTGGGCTCCAATTGGGCGCGACAAATTGGCGGGTGGAGCTCGAAGGCGGCTATCGAGAGTCCGATATCGATAATATTTCCGGCGTTGGGGCAACGGGAGATGTCGACGTACTGAGCATCATGGGCAACGTGTTTTATGATATTAGCCTAACCCAAAAATTGGATTTCTACCTCGGCGGTGGCCTGGGTTTGGCAGACGTTGACCTCAGTAATGCAGGCACGTTCGGGACGGCTACGATCGACGACAACGATATGGGGTGGGCCTGGCAACTGGGCGCCGGCGCCGCATTTGCCCTGAACGAACGGCTTAAGCTGACGCTCGATTATCGCTTCCTGAATATCGAGGACCTCGATTACCCCACCTCACCTGCCATCGGCGAGCTTGACGTCGAATACCGCGACCATGCCATATTCGTCGGCCTCCGCTTCGACTTGACCCCGGCGGCGAAACCGATGTTGCCACCGGCACCGAAGCCTGTTCCGCCGGCGCGCCAGACATACCGGTCGCCACCACCACCGCCGCCTCCGCCGGCACCGGAACCGCCGCGTAATTTCATCGTCTTCTTCGACTGGGATCGCTCAGACATTACGCCGGAAGCAGCGGCCATTCTGCGCGATGCCGCGGCAACTGCCCAACGAGGGGAGCCGGTTCGCATCGTCGCGACCGGCCACGCCGACCGGTCCGGTACGACCGTCTACAACCGAGCTCTCTCGGAACGCCGCGCACTGGCGGTGAGGGCCGAATTGCAGCGGCGCGGCATAAATCCCTCAACGGTTTCGACATTTGCCCGCGGCGAGACTGATCCGCTTGTTGCGACGCCTGATGGCGTACGCGAGCCGCAAAACCGGCGCGTCGAGCTCGTTCTTCAGTAACTTCAGTAACGTAAGCAGCCGACCCTGGAGTGCTAAGGCACTCCAGGGTCGGCTTTACTTTTTTTGCTTGCAGTTAAATTCGATGAAGGTGCGTTGCGTTCGCAATGCGCGCCGCCACGGTTGCGGCCTCCGAACATGGACTACCGTCAGCATCGGCACCTGGCCGGATCGAACCTGTTCGAGCGAGCGGTACTGCGTATTGACCAGCGCAATATCCGGCCAGAATGGTTCAGTCTGGTCGGATAATGATCTAGGGAATTAGCTTGTTTTGTGCAAGCCCTTCAGCACCCAGGCACGGCTGCTTAGCGGGTCTTGATCGGCACGGCCGCTTCTTGGATCAGCTTCTTGGTCAACTGGTCGAACCCACTCGACGACGATGCAAGTACATCGTCGAACAACGAAGCAGCCGTCCGGCAATAGGACAGCCGGTCGTAGTTACTCCGGGCCGAAGCGTCGTTGGCCAGTTGCGTGATATATTTATCCAAGCGGCGCTGCGCCGAAGCGCCGTGATTGCGCCGAAAAATCTTGCGCAAAACTTTTCCGTGTCCAACCAGTTCTTTTTCGAACTTGCGAATCGCGTGGTTGTATTGCGGCCGTAGATCGCATGCCAGCGCCGCTACCATCATCTCCGTCTGCAAAAGTCTTGCGTTTACCGCAGCGGTTTCACTGGCGCCCTTAAGCTCGAAAGCGTTCGCCGCGCCGATATTGGCAACCGATACCAAACCGGCAACGACGACGACACAAGCCGCGTGTTTGAGTTTCAATACTTGATTTCCATCTAACAAGGCGAATTGCACGATGTTCCCCAATTTGGTTTGGTCACCCATTCGGACACCGAACCCATGAATAAAATCTTAAAGACAAACAATAACGGTTACGAGCTTAATTATCAGGCCCTTTTCTAAATTTTGTATCAATTCAGATCATCGGCTGGACGACGGCGAGATTACGATTAAGGTTCCGTCGGCCAATCCATACACGACGGCAACGCGATTAGACTGGTCAATACGCGCCGGCAGCACCGCGGTGACAATCCGCTGCGAATTTTCGATTCGCTCAAGCTCTTTAAATTTTCCGCCTGCGAATGTCACGATACGCAACGCCTGGCGCCGCGCATCGGGCACCAGCAGGTCGACGACGCCGTCGCCGTTCCAATCGACCACGGCAGCCTGACCCTGTTCGCGGCTGCCGATTGCGTGATTGGAGAAACCCGGTGCTGCACCATCAACAGTCAAACGCCGGTTTTTATATTCGTACAAAATCAGCGTGCCGCCGATATGCGGGGTTTCCACATACGCCACTTCCGTGCGGCCGTCGCCGTCGAAATCGCCGGCGCCCGCCGGATTGAGCCAGCGGTGCGTTAAACCGATCGGTTCGGCCTCGGCTGCGATTTCCAGAGTATCGCCATTGGCTTCCAGCACCGTCAGCGCAGCGCCGCTTTTGAGATAGGTTTTGACGACGATGACTTCGTCGGCGCCGTCGTCGTCGAAATCATAGAGCCGCGCCCGGCGGTCCTCGAATACAGAATCGTCGGCCAGGTCGAAGTACAAGAATTTCCCGTCAGCGCGCTCGATCCCAACACCCGAAGCTTCAATACGGTCGCCCAAAATTCCGTGGTCATAGCGTTCGGTGGCACCAGTCAGCCACGCGCGGCGGATCTCGCCTTGGCCTTGCGTGACCTCACCGTCGGGCAACATATCTGGCGCCGGCGCAACAATGATGCGTTTGTCGCTGGGGCTTAAGATGAGTTTGCCATCTGCCGACGACAACCGAAATCGTTTGCCGTCCGGCCGAATCACGACCACCGGGCCCGCCGGTTGAGATATCCCACTTTCGATACCGCTCTCGCGCTCCAAGGCAGCAAGTCCGCCCGGCACCGCCAAGCTCAAGCGCTCGCTCGCACCGGCGCCCGATACCATCGCCAGTAACGAAAGCGTCGCTAAATAACCGGCACGCATATCAGAACGACAATGCCTTGGCTTGTACCACATTGGGCAGGTTCGCCACCGCCTGTAGAACTTCACTGGGGATTTCGCCATCGACCTCGACCAGCGCAATCGCATCCCCGCCAGGTTCGGTACGGCCGAGATGGAACGTGCCAATATTGACCCCGGCCTCACCCAACACAGTGCCGAGGCCACCAATAAGCCCGGGCCGGTCGTTGTTGTTGACATAGAGCATATGCGGACCGAGCTCGGCTTCCATCGGCACGCCTTTCACGTTGACCAGGCGCGGCTTATCGTCGCCGAACAAGGTACCGGCGACACTGCGTGTTTGATTTTCTGTCGTGATCGTCAGTCGAATCAGCGTTTGGTAGTCGGTCTGCCGGTTGTGCCGAATATCGGTCACGCCAATACCGCGTTGACTGGCGATAACCGGTGCGCTGACCATATTTACACCCTCCAGTAACGGTGACAGAAGACCCTTCAACACCGCGGCGTTCAAGGCTTTGGTGTTCAATTCAGCGGCATGACCTTCATATTCGATACTGACGGATTTGATGCCGGACTCGGTCATCTGGCCGGCGAAACTGCCAAGTTGCTCGGCAAGGAGCAGATAGGGCCGCAGACGCGGCGCGTCTTCGGCCGATACCGACGGCATGTTGAGCGCATTGACGACGGCGCCGGTCAACAGATAGTCGGCCATCTGCTCAGCCACCTGGATCGCTACGTTGACTTGGGCTTCCGTCGTCGACGCCCCAAGATGGGGCGTGCAAATCAAATTGGCGGTTCCGAACAGCGGATTTTCGGTTGCCGGTTCAACTTCGTACACGTCCAACGCGGCGCCCACCACATGACCGGACTCGAGCGCCGCCTTCAAATCTTGCTCGACCACCAATCCGCCGCGGGCGCAATTGACGATACGCACGCCTTGTTTCGTCTTGGCGAGCGCGTCGGCATCGATAATGCCGCGGGTCTGATCGGTCAGCGGCGTGTGCAAGCTGATGAAATCGGCCCGCGCGAGTAACGCGTCCAATTCCACTTTTTCGACGCTGATATCTTCCGCATGTTCGGCGGTCAGATAGGGATCGTAGGCAATGACTTTCATTTTCAAGCCGAGCGCGCGGTCGGCGACAATCGAACCGATATTGCCGCAACCGATGATGCCCAACGTCTTGCCGGTGACCTCGACCCCAACAAATCGTGATTTTTCCCATTTGCCTGCCTGGGTCGACACGTCCGCCATGGGAAGTTGCCGCGCCAGCGCCATGATCATGGCAATCGTGTGCTCGGCCGTCGTTATGGCGTTACCGAACGGCGTATTCATCACCACAACGCCATTCGCGGTTGCATTTTCGAGATCGACATTATCGACGCCGATACCCGCCCGGCCGACGACTTTCAAATTTTCCGCCGCAGCCAAAACCTTCGCTGTCACCTTGGTCGCCGAGCGAACCGCCAGCCCGTCATATTCGCCGACACAGGCGACGAGCTCATCCTCCGACAGGCCGACCTTGACGTCGACCTCGATGTCGCGGTTATCGAATATTTCCTTGGCCCGCGGGCTCATGGAATCGGAAATCAGTACTTTGACCATTTGATTTGACCTTTGGCCGATTTGACGCCAGCGCGAAGCCGCACGTCCGTGTGAGATTGTGGAATGCCAGGCGCCGCTACCGGACCGCCGCCAGGGATAGCGATTTTACCGTTGTGTAGGCCCAATCGAGCCACGGGGTCAGCGCCGCCACGTTTTCCCTCTCGATGGTGGCGCCGGCCCAAATCCGCAAGCCCGGTGGCGCATCGCGGTAGGCGTTGATGTCGTAGGCGACACCCTCCGCTTCCAGCAGCGACGCGACGGCCTTCGACGTCGCAGCGCGTTCGGCTTCGGGCAAGTCGCGAAACCAGCGATCGACAATCTTAAGGCACACGCTCGTGCACGACCGGTTCGCCGGTTCTTCGGCCAAGAATTCCGCCCAGTCGCTCGCCGCCACCCAGTCGGCGAGGACTTGGTAATTTTCCTCACTGCGGGCGATCAAGGCCGGCAGTCCGCCGACCCTGCGCGCCCACGCGAGCGCATCCAACTGATCCTCGACGCACAGCATCGAGGGCGTGTTGATGGTGCTGCCGGTGAATATCTCTTCGTTCAGCTTGCCGCCCTTGGTGAGGCGAAAGATTTTCGGTAACGGCCAGGGCGGCGCATAGGATTCAAGCCGTTCGACGGCGCGCGGGCTTAAGACCAGCATGCCGTGTTGCGCCTCGCCGCCCAGAACCTTCTGCCACGACCAAGTGACCACATCGAGTTTGCGCCACGGCAAATCCATCGCGAACACCGCCGAAGTAGCATCGCAGACGGTAAGCCCGGTGCGATCGTCGGCGATCCAGTCGCCGTCGGCTACGCGCACGCCAGATGTCGTGCCGTTCCAAGTGAAAACGCAGTCGCGCTCGGGTTCGGTTTGGCTCAGATCGACCAGTTGGCCGTAGGGGGCTTCGAGAACCCGCACATCGGCCAGATTCAATTGTTTAACGATGTCGGTGACCCAGCCGCTGCCGAAGCTTTCCCAGGCCAGAACGTCGACACCGCGCGGACCTAGCAACGACCACAACGCCATTTCCACCGCACCGGTGTCGGATGCCGGCACGATGGCGATGCGATAATCGTCGGGGATGCCAAGAATATCTCGGCTTTCCTCAATCACCCGAACCAGCTTTGCCTTGGGGTCTTTCGCCCGGTGCGAGCGGCCTAGGGAGGCATCGGACAGCGCCGATAGATCCCATCCGGGGCGTTTCGCGCAGGGTCCTGACGAAAAATGTGGATTAGCCGGACGGAGGTCCGGCTTCGATAGAGTACGTGTCATGTTAAGCGTTCCTTACAGAACGCCGCCCCTCGTTGGGGAGGGATGGCCCATCGCGGAAAGTAGGTATTTTCACGCTGGCGTCAATAGACGCATTGTCGCATGTCGTTCGAACCCGCCCCGTGACCGAGCGATCAAATGCCGTAATACCACGGCGCAACGAGGCTGAAGGTTAGCCACACGATTATCAGCAACGGCGTACCGACGCGTACAAAGTCGGCGAATCGATAGTTGCCCGGCGCCATTACCAGCAAATTGGTCTGATAACCGATCGGCGACGCGAACGAACAGTTGGCCGCGAACACCACGGCGACCACGAAGGCCTCCGGCGGTACATTCAGGCCGTGCGCGATACTAACTGCGATCGGCGTGAACAATACCGCCGTCGCCTTCGTGCTGATGAGGTTTGCCAACACCGCCACCAGCAGGAAAAACGCCGACAACACGACCGCCGGCGCAGCATCGCCCACGGCGGCTAGCATGGCGTCGGCCAAAAACTGTGCGCCCCCAGTCGCCTGAAGCGATACCCCAAGAGCAAGCGCCGCGGCGATCATCATGACAATGGTACGGTCGATCGCCCGGGCAGCTTGGCGGATATTCAAGACGCCGGTCGCCAACATCAATCCGGCGCCGCACAACGATGCCACCGCAATGGGAACGATGCCGGATGCCGCGGTGGCAATCACAGCCGCAAAAATCAACAATGTGCGTCGCGCGTGGTGCACTGCCGGAATATCAATGGCTGTCCATTCGACGAGCAGGATATCGGAATTGCCGCGCAACGCATCGATGTCTTCCTGGCGACCCTGCAACAGCAAAACGTCGCCCGGCTCGAGCCGTATTTCGGTGACCCTCGCGCGGATCATCTGCGACCGGCGTTGAATACCCAGTGCGACGCAATGGTATTGATAGCGAAAGCCGATCTGATCGAGATCCCGGCCGACCATCCGCGAGTCGGGTGTGATCATCGCCTCGGCGAGTACCTGATTGCCGACTTGCCAGCGTTGATGACCTTCTTCCGATTCAAACCGCTCCCAGTCCTGTCCCAGTTCGGGATGAAATTGAGCCGGTTCCCCCTTTAATGCCTCGGTCAACGCCGGCCGCGTGGCCGCCACGACAATAGTATCGCCGGGCAATATCTGGAAACTGTCGTCGAAGGGGGCGCTGAAGAGCAAGCCTTCGCGGACAATGACGCGGAGCGTCATGTCCTTTAGATCCGGGAAGAACCCGCCAACCGGCTTCATGCCGTCGAGTTTGGAACCTTCGTATACGTTTATTTCCGCCATGAACTGGCGGCCGCCGCCGGCGACGGCGCTGGTCAGAAGCGCGCGATCGGGCAACAGATGGCTGGCAAAAAAGATGACGTACAGCACGCCGACGAGCGCCAGGATGACACCAGGAACAAAAAATTGAAAAAAGCTGAATCCAGCTTCGCCGAGTCCCACCAGGGCGCCCGACACGAGAAGGTTCGTGCTCGAACCGATGAGCGTGGTCATGCCGCCGAGAATGGCGGCGAACGACAATGACATCAGGAGTTTCGACGAGGGCTGGCCAAGCCGGTCGGCCAGGGCTTGCATGATGGGAATGAAAATAACGACAACCGGCGTGTTGTTCATAAATCCGCTAACGGCGAGCACCGCGATGAACGCGATTCCCGGCGCCACTGCCACGTGCCCCCGTCCATATCGAAACAGCAACCCGGCGCCGGCCTCGAGCACGCCGGTGCGTGCCAAGCCCGCGCCCATAACCAGCAGGGCCACCACGGTGAGCAACGCGGGATTGGCGAACCCCGCCAATAGGATCTCCGGTCCGAGCAGATTTTTACCGTCGGCGCCGATGACGGGATTGAAATGAAATAGCAACAGCAGGGCGCAAAGGATACCCAGCGACGTCAGCTCCAGCGTCACGCGCTCGGCGGCGTATAAGACCAACGCCGCCAGAATAACAGCGAAGGTTGCCCACATTCCAAACTCCGCCGGGCTCAACCCGGCGTCGATTACCGTCATTACGCTATGACCGCCAGTAAGTTGCTTCAATCGCCATTATTACCACGCGCCGGCAAAACGCGAATACGCTACGCCGCGCCTAATCTTCTTCGTCGGGGCGTCGTTTGAGAAAAATGATCGCGGTGAAGGTGGCGACAATTTCGGTGTCATTGCGCACGGTGTAGGCAAACTGGACGATTCCGCGATCCGGCTTGCTGCGTGATACACGGGTGTCGGCCACTTCGACTGTGGTGTGCAATACATCGCCGGGGCGTACCGGCGCCAACCATCTTATGTTGCGCAGACCCGGCCCGCCCAGGCCGGTCCCCTCTTGTTGGCCCGTGCGCAACCATTGTCCCGCAGCAATCGCAATCGTTTGAAAGCCGCTGGCGATCAAGCCGCCGTAAATCGACTTCTCCGCCGCCGCCTTGTCGGTATGGAGGGGCTGCGGATCGTATTTTTCCGCGAACGCGATTATTTCGCTTTCGCTCAAAACCACCGGCTCGGTGGTGAACCGCTGACCGACATAAAATTCCTCAAGATATAAACCAGGCATAGGTTCGATCCGTTTACCGATTGGCGCAGGCAGGGCGCATCACGCCGCCGGGCGGCGAAGCAAGAAAAAAGTGCTGACAAACCGGACGACTATGGTGTCGCCCGCCGCCATGTTGAATTGCACACGCAGTACGCCGCGGTCGGGTTTCGATTTGGACGGCCGTACCTCCAATACCTCGACCGTCGTGTTCAACTCAGCGTCCGGACGCACCGGCGCCGGCCACTCGACATCGTCTGCCGCCGGTCCACCCAGGGAACTTTCGACGATATGTCCCAACCGGATGAACTGTCCGAACGCGACGGCAATGGTCTGCAAGCCGCTGGCTATCAACCCGCCATAAGGGCCCGTTTTCGCCGCCTCGGGATCGGTGTGAAACGCCTGCGGGTCGTACAGCTGGGCGAATTCGATGATGTCGTCGGCATGCAACGTAACCGGCGCCGTCTCCATCACTTCACCGACTTTAAAGTCTTCTAGATATCGTGTGGTCATCGTCGCCCCGGCAGATCGTCGAACCAGGCGAAACTACCGGGCGCTGTGCCTCAGATAAAGCCGTTGCGGTGGGTTTTTGTCGGTTAGGCGGCGCTGTCGCGCTGGATCTGGGCGGCTTCCCAGGCCAATAGGGTACGTTTTTGCTCGGGCGACCAGCGATAGCCGGTTATCGAACCGTCGCTGCGCAAAACGCGGTGACACGGGATGAGCCAGGAAACGGGATTGGCGGCGAGCGCGCTGGCGACCGCGCGCGCGGCCGTGGGCTTACCGATCCGCGACGCGAGGTCTGTATAGCTGGTGGTCGCCCCCATCGGGATGCGCAACAAGGCTTCCCATACTTTGAGCTGAAACGGCGTGGCGCGCAGCAGCAAGTGAATATTGCCGTGTCCGCCAAACGCCAGCTCGGCGTATTCCGCCGTCGCCGGCGTATCCCAGGTCAGCTTCGCGCCGCCGAAACTGCGCGCCAGATTTTCAAACGCCCGGGTGCGGTCTTGCCGACCCCCGAAGGCCAGACCGCAAACCCCGCGCTCCGACGCGACGATCAGACAGTCGCCGAACGGGCTGTCGTGCCAACCATAGCGAAGATCGAGACCCTCGGCTTGGGACTTCCATTCGCCCGGCGTCAGCGCTTCGTGGCTTACGAACAAATCGTGCAATCGCCCCGGCCCGGACAAGCCAGCGTCGAACGCGGCATCCAATACGCTGGCTGAGTCCGCCAGGCTGCGTTTGGCGTGTTCGAGGGTAAGAAATTGCACGTACTTCTTCGGGCTGACCCCGACATAGCGGGTAAACAGCCGCTGGAAATGGTGCGGACCCAGGCCGATCACCGCGGCGGTGTCCTCGAGCGAGGGTTGATCGACGTAATGCTCGCTGAGCCAGCGCAGAACGCGCTCCATCCGTCGCATGGTGCGCGCGTCTTCGCCGGGCTCGAAGCCGATCGTCGGGGATATCTCTTGCTGAACCGTCATCGTTCTACTCGCGCCAGAACGGCTTATTTATCTCACGCCTGGCATCGAGACGCGATAGCCCGATGTCTCGCAACAGCCGGTCGTCCATGCGTGTCAAATACCAGCGCCCCCGTGCGCGATCTGACCGTACCGAGAAATTGCGGTCCCGGTTCCGGTGAAGATGCCGGCGAAGATGAATCTCGTGTTTCATGTCCGCAAAGCTAGGTGCAAGCGCCCTCGCCAGCCACCCGCTTCTTGCGGTCTGTCCCTCTTGTGGACAATCGCTAGTGCTTCACCCTTCATTTTTTCAGTAAAATCTTTAAAATACTGAAAAATCATCCGGGAGGCATGACACGGCCATGTACACGCTCTCAGTCGATATCGGTGGCACTTTTACCGATTGCGTCGCAATCGACGAGGCCGATGGCCATGTGACCACCCGCAAGGTGCCGACGACACAAGACGATTTGCAGCGCGGCGTATTTGCAGGGGTCGACCAGATAGCCAGCGATCTCGATCTTTCCACCCCTGCCCTGCTAAGCGATGTCAGCCGGTTTGTTCACGCCACAACGCAATCGAGCAACGCCGTAATCGCTGGCACGGGCGCCCGTACCGCCGTTCTCACCACGCGTGGCTTTGGCGACACCCTGTTGATCATGCGCGCGACCGGCCGCGTTGCCGGGCTGAGCGTTTTTGAG
Organism: Alphaproteobacteria bacterium; assembly: GCA_027297685.1. Classification (GTDB taxonomy): domain Bacteria; phylum Pseudomonadota; class Alphaproteobacteria; order UBA6615; family UBA6615; genus JAPUHN01. Next base: position 12,561 of record JAPUHN010000229.1, read on the forward strand.
CGCCACCACTACCGAAATACCCAAAAACCGGTGCCAATGGTCGACGAACGCGATATTTTCGAGGTCAGCGAACGTGTCGATTATAAGGGTTTGGTCCTGGTCCCTCTCGACGACGACGAGATACGCGCGATTGCAAAGAAAATCGGCGCGGCTGGATACGAAGCGGTCGCCGTTTGTTTTTTGTTCTCCCATAAGAACCCCACCCACGAAGCCCGTACCGGTGAAATTCTGCGTGAAGTATTGCCCGATTTTTACGTCTCGCTGTCGGCCGATGTCGCACCGGTCATCGGCGAATACGAACGCTCGGCAACGGCCATGTTCAACGCTTATGTGGGCGAGCTCATCGAAGGCTATCTGTCGCGCCTGGAAGGGTCGCTGGGCGATCGAGGGTTGGCGCAAAAACTGTTGATCGTTCAGGCTAATGGCGGCGTTGCGACAACCGCCCAAACGGTCCCCATCATGACCGTGGAATCGGGGCCCGCCGCCGGCGTCGTCGGCGCCGCCCGACTGGCCAAGCAACTGGGCTTGCCCAATGTGATCGCCACCGACGTCGGCGGCACCACCTTCAAGGTCGCCGTCATCGCCGATGGCGTCTGGTCCTACAGCCGCGAAACGGTGCTCAATCAATACCAATTGCGCCTGCCGATGATCGATATCGCCTCGATCGGCGCCGGCGGCGGATCGATCGCCCGGATCGACAGCGGACGCCTGCGCGTCGGCCCGCGCAGCGCCGCGGCTGACCCCGGACCCGCGTGCTACGGGCTCGGTGGCACCGAACCCACGGTCACCGACGCCGACGTCGTGCTCGGCTACATATCGCCCGACCGTTTCCTCGGCGGCGACATGCTGCTCGATCCCGCGCGCGCGCATAGCGCCATCCGCGAGCATATCGCCGAACCGCTGTTTGGCGGCGATGCGCTGGCGGCAGCAGCGGGGGTTCGCCGCGTGGTCGACAGCCAGATGGCCGATTTGATCCGCAAGACAACGCTGGAGCGCGGCCATGACACCCGCAACTTCGTGATGATGGCCTATGGCGGCGCCGGACCAACCCATGCCTGCTCTTACGGGCCTGAGTCCGGTTGCAGCGAGATAATCATCCCGGCCGTGGCGACGGTGCATTCGGCCTTCGGCGCGGCGATGACCGATGTGCGTTTCAGCCTGCGCTACTCCGACCCGCTGGTGCTGCCGGTGCCCGCCGAAACGTTGGAGAAATTCTTTGCCGATATGGATGCGCAGGGCCGTGAGTTGCTACAAAACGCCGACATCTCGGACGCTAACATGACGTTCCATCGCTGGGTCGAGGCGCGCTACCGCCGCCAGGTACACACAGTGCGCGTTGCCGCTCCCAAGTTTATCGACGATGCGGGTATCGAGATGATCGCCGAGGCGTTCCACCGCGAATACGAGCGGTTGTTCGGTGTCGGCACCGGACTGACCGACGCCGGCATTGAACTCATCAATTACGGCGTCGACGCGGTGGGTCAGGTGCAGAAACACGCCCCTCACCGCTTGGAGCCGCAGCGCGGGACGCTGGAACCGCGCTTGCGCCGGCAGGCCTATTGCGCCGTCCTAGGCGCGATGGTGGACACCCCGGTTTATGACGGCGTTAGCCTGGGCGCCGGCGCCGCCATCGATGGCCCCGCCGTCATCGAACAACCCGGTACCACCATCGTCCTGTCGACCGATCAAGCGGCGCTGATCGACGATTTCGGCCACACCCATATAACCGGCAGTGACAGCAAAGAAAGCGATCGCCATGCCTGACTCGCCGTCACCGGTGCTCGACCCGGTTTCCTTCGAGGTTTTGAACCACCGCTTGCTGTGCATTGCCGAAGAAATGGGCATCCTCTACATGCGTTGTTCCGGTTCGAATGTTTTGATAACAGGCAACGACGCCGCCTCGGCGATCATGGACGCGCAAGGCGCTCTGGTCGCCGTCGGTCCCTACATCGTGACCCAGGGCAATGTGTTGCCGCTGATCGTACAAGCGACGATCGACAGCGCGACGCGTCACGGCGGCTTCGAGGACGGCGATATTTTCATCTGCAACGACCCCTATCTAGGCGCCATTCACGCCCCTGATTTCGCCACCGTGGCGCCGATATTCCACAACGGCGAACTGGTCGCCTGGGTCGGCGCGTCGGGCCACCAACTCGATACCGGCGGCATGGATCCCGGCGGCTTCTCGGTCAAGGCCGTGGATATTCACCAGGAAGGGTTGCGAATGCCGCCGATAAAACTGGTCGAGCGCGGTGAAGTGCGCGGCGACATCCTCGACTGGATCATCAATCAGGTGCGCGACCCGCTGGTCGGCCTCGACGTCAAAGGGCAGATCGCCTGCCTGATGGCCGGTCGAGAACGCATCGACGAACTGATCGGACACTGGGGGGTCGAGACCTTCAAGGAGGCGATGGCGCGCTCGGTCGCATTCGCCGCCGACAAGCTGGGCGCCCGCCTCGACGACCTGCCCGACGGCAAATGGCGTGAAGTGCAATATATCGACCATGATGGGCACGAATCGCGCATCTATCAGATCGTCTGCACCCTGACCAAACGCGGCCAGCACATGACTTTCGATTTTACCGGCACCAGCGCCAACGCGCGCGGTCTTATCAATTGCACCTATTCCGGCTTACAGGCCGCCGTCCTCTCGGCGGTCTACATCAATCTGTGCTGGGATATTCCGTGGAACCGCGGTGTGCGCGACTGTCTCGACATTATCTCCGAAGAGGGGACGGTAAATAATTGCGCCTACCCGGCGCCGTGCGCGATGGCAACCATTTCAGGGGTCATCGTGACCATCGACGCGGCCTGGCGCTGTCTGTCGCAAATGCTGTTAGCCAGCGAGACCTACCGCGACGAGGCGATGGCCGTCTGGTCGGGCACCTCGTTAGCGCCGATCTTCGCCGGCACCAGCCAACATGGCTTTCCCTTCGCCGCCACCGAGATGAGCCATTTCGGCGGCGGCGGCGGCGCGCGAACCTATGCCGACGGCGTCGATACCGCGGGTATCGTGTTCAACACCACACCCAACATGCCCAACATCGAAGACCAGGAAAGCGAATATCCGGTGCTTTACCTGTATCGCCGCCACCTCCGCGATTCGGGTGGACCCGGACGGTTCCGCGGCGGCCGTTCCGGCGAATTGGCCTACACGGTTTATGACGCGCCCAATGACGATCTGGTGGGCCTGTTCGCCGGCACCGGGGCGGAAATGCCGAACGGGATCGGCATCGCCGGTGGTATGCCGGGCAACGCCATTCGTATCGGACGCTTTCTCGGCACCGACGTACCCAAACGCCTGGCCAATGGCACGCCGCTCCCCGAGGCACTTGAGGAAATCAACGGCCGCCACGAGATTATGGCCAGCAAGCACGAACGCGGGCCGATCGACGCCGGCGACGTGTGGCACCATTGCTGGCAGGCGGGGGGAGGCTACGGCGACCCGCTGCTGCGCGACAGCGGGGCATGCGCCCGCGACGTGGCGCGCGGGGCGGTGTCGCGCGAGGCCGCCCATGATATCTACGGCATTGTGCTGACCGACGAGGGCGCCGTTGATGTCGGGTCGACCGATGCGCAACGCCAGAAAATTCGGCAAGACCGGCTGGCTGCCGCGGTCGCCATCGACCCGGGCGATGCGGTGGTATCCTTCCCGGGCGCGGGGCAACTGCAATTCGGCGATGCGCTGCTTGTGGATGGCGATGCCGACTCGGTCGCCTGCGCCCAATGCGGACAGCGCCACTGCGGCACCCACGACAATCTGCTCGATCATTTGCGTGAAGTACGCTCACCGCTCACCGCCGCCGGGCCGGTGCGCGGCGAAGACTACGATGTCGGGCGGTTCCACCTGCGCCAGCTCTGCTGCGCCAATTGCGGTGCCCTGGTCGATGTTCAAGTGGCGCTCGAAGGTGCGCCACGGCCGTTCATGCAGATCGGCACCCCATGAGTACGGCGAGCGCAAATCACCCCGAGAGCGAAACCGGCGCGGAGATGGCGAGCCTGGGCGCGAGCATCCGCACCGGCCGCCGCGACGCCGGGCTAAAGCTACGCGAAGTGGCGGCAGCCACAGGCCTATCGATAAGTTACCTGAGCCAGATCGAACGCGATCTGTTGACGCCGTCGGTCGACGCCCTGCGGCGGATCGCCAACGCCGTCGACATTTCCGCCGGCGCCTTGGCGTTTGCCGCCGGATCGCGCCGCGGCAAGGCAAGTGTGAGCATTGTCCGGCGGGAGGCGCGAAAACGCGTCGCCTTTGCCGACGCCAACATCGCCTACGAGCTACTGACACCGGACGTCCAGGGCCGCGTTTCCGTGTTGGCCCTAAGCGTTCCGCCGGGCGCGGAAAGCGGCGCTGCCTTCACCCATCCCGGTGAGGATATCGTCATCGTCCAGCACGGCGCGCTGATGGTCGAAGTGGGTGGGCTATGGCACGAGATCCTGGCCGGCGACAGCATCCGCTTCAGCAGCGAAATACCGCACCGTTGGCGCAACGGTGCAAACGCACCAGCGCAAGCCCTTTGGATCAGCTCGCCACCTTGGCTGTAGCGAGGGTTATCCCCGCTGCACGAGCACTACGCCGACGAGCGTGACCGCCGTCGCAACCGCAAGCGGCACTGTAAACGGCTCGCTGAGCAGCACCGGAGCAACGCCGATACCGATGACCGGCTGCAACAGTTGCAACGAGCCGATGCGGGCGACGCCGCCATCGGCCACCGCCCGATTCCACAGAATATAGGCGCCAATCGTGGTGCCCCAGGCCAGCGCGCAGACCGCCGCCCAACCGGACAGGTCGATGGCGGCGAGCCCCGCTGCCCCGGAATGCCACGCCAAAACCGGCAAGACCAGGATCGCTGCAATACAAACGCTCCACATGGTCACCGCGATCGCGCCAACTGTGTGAGTCAGCCGCGCACCGGCGATATAGCCGACAACACCGGCGAACATACCCGCGAATACCAATGCATCGCCTTGCCACGTCACCCCCTCGACGTCCAATCCGATCGCTTCCCAAATCAGCAATAGCGCGCCCGCCATGCCCACCGCGATCCCGATCCACCAATACGATGTGGGCCAGCGCCGGTTGAGCAAGGCGCTGAACACGCCAGCCATGACCGCGCCAGAGGCGGTTCCGGCCGCGGCGTGACCGGCGGTGGTCAGTTGTACGCCCCAGCTAAACAGTAGCGGAAACACGGCAAGACTTCCGACGCCAGAAGTGATCAGCAGCCATTTGGCGTTGCCGGCCCACGGCAACCGCATTCGCCACGCGAGGATGACTGCGACGGCCAGTGGCGAGGCGACGATTGCGCGCAGGGCGCCGACAGTAATGCCATCGGTGGACCCGACGGCGATTTTGGTGAAAAGCGGCGTCAATCCATAGAGCAACACCGCGATGAGCGCGATTGTGTAGAGACGGACTGTCTTATTGTCTTGCATCTTGCCCACGAGCGGATCAGCGCGATTAACGCCATTGTACCGGGGCGATACCCGAGGCGAGCGAAATTAGACTAGCGGATCCGGCCGGCATACCGCCGGAGACTGGCTGGAGTTGTCGCCATACGAGGGTCATTTATCGATGCGTCCAGGATCGACGGTCACCGTATGGTCGATCGGCCCGTGGCCGGCGCCAAACCCGGGCGCTGCGGCAATCGCCGCAATTACGAAGTCGCGTGCGCGCGAAACCGCCGACGGCAGATCCATTCCCTGCGCCAGGCCGGTGGCAATCGCCGAAGCCAGCGTACACCCGGTGCCGTGGGTGTGGACAGTCTCGAGTCGCGGGTTCTCGAAGCGGACGACACCGTCGCCGGTGACCAACAGATCGACGATCTGCGGTCCGTCGATATGGCCGCCCTTGACCAAAACGGCACGGGCGCCCATCGCGCGCAGAGCTTCGCCTGCCGCCTGCTGACTCGGCTCATCGCCAACTTCGATGCCGGTCAAAGCTGCCGCTTCGGGCGCGTTGGGGGTCAGCACCGCTGCCAACGGCACAATCCGTTCGATCAGCGCCGAATGGGCTGCCACGTCGAGCAGGCTGGCGCCGCCCTTCGCCACCATCACCGGGTCGGCGACAAGGGGCAGTCCGGCAGCCTTACGCGCGATCATGTCGGCGACTACCTCGATCACCTCCACATTGTGCAGCATGCCGGTTTTCAGGCAGTCGGCACCGATATCGTCAAGCACCACGGCCATCTGTTGGGCGATAAAATCGGCGTCGACCGGATGGATGGCGTGAACTCCGAGGGTGTTCTGCGCCGTCAACGCCGTGATCGCGGTCATGGCAAAGCCGCCCAGCGCGCTTACCGACTTGATATCCGCCTGGATACCGGCGCCACCGCCCGAATCAGAGCCGGCGATGATCAAAACCCGCCCGTTCATCGATATGCGTCTGTTCGGCGAGCAGCTTCGGGGCTAGAGCTGTATCCAGCTAGATTGAACCATTCTGGCGGTGCGGATTTGTGACCAGACCAAGGGGTTCGGTGAAGAGCATAGCTTAAGCTATGGTCGAGCCGAAGCTCGCCGGCATTGGCGCAAAGTCGCCCCCCCCTTAAGGGTTGGCGATCGGCGGGCATCCACTTTGTCAGATGACTTGCCCGATGCCACCGCATCGCGCTGCGCCGTCTTCCGCGTGGACCGCCGCTCCGAATCGACAACAGAATAGATTCCATCTAGCTGGATACTGCTCTAGTGCGCCGCACCGGCTTGCTCAATGGCGCCGACAATGGTGTCGACGACAGCGTCAACCTTGGCTTTGTCACGGCCCTCGGCCATGACCCGGATAACCGGTTCGGTCCCCGAAGGCCGGATCAGCACGCGCCCATCGTCGCCGAGGCTGGCTTCGCCATCGGCGATCGCCCGCTTCACATCGTCGTTCTCCAGCGGCGCGCCGCCATTCACCGGCACACTGCGCAAGACTTGCGGATAGGGCGTGAACGCGCGACCGATCTCGCTCAACGGTTCGCCGCCCTCGACGCGCGCCGCCAACACCTGTAAAGCGGCGATTAATCCATCGCCGGTGGTGGCGTATTCGCTCAGGATTATATGGCCCGATTGTTCGCCGCCAACGTTGTAGCCATATTTTCGCATATGCTCCAAAACGTAGCGGTCGCCAACTTGGGTCCGCACTAATTCAAGCCCGATCCCCTCGAGGTAGCGTTCGAAACCCAAATTCGACATGACCGTGGCGACGACACCGCCACCGGTTAATTTCTGGCGCGCGTGCCAGGTGCGGGCAACCAGCGCCATCACTTGGTCACCATCGAGGATCGCACCGGTTTGGTCGGCAATGATGACGCGGTCTGCGTCGCCATCGAGCGCGATGCCGAGATCGGCCCCATGGGCGGTTACTTGCTGCTGCATCGCCGCCGGTGAGGTCGCACCGCAATCGCGGTTGATGTTGGTGCCGTCGGGATCGACCGCCATGGCTACAACATCGGCGCCCAGCTCGTGCAAGACCCTGGGCGCCACCTTGTAGGCGGCGCCGTGGGCGCAATCAACGACGATTTTCAAACCCTCTAGGCTGAGCCCGCGTGGAAAGGTGTGTTTGACGAACTCGATGTAACGGCCCGGTGCGTCTTCGAGCCGCCAGGCACGGCCCAAATGATGCGACCCCGCAAGATGATCGCCGAGGCCGTTCTCCATCAGAGTTTCGATCTTTTCCTCGACCTCATCGGACAGTTTATAGCCATCGGGGCCGAACAATTTGATCCCGTTGTCTTCATAGAGGTTATGCGAGGCGGAAATCATGACGCCGACATCGGCGCGCAGCGAGCGCGTCAACATGGCGACGGCGGGCGTGGGCATCGGACCGACAAGGACAACATCCATGCCCATGGAGATAAAGCCCGACTGCATGGCGGGCTCGAGCATATAGTTGCTGAGCCGTGTGTCTTTACCGATGACAGCCAAATGGCGATGGTCGCCACGGGTGAAATGACGCCCTGCCGCCATGGCGACACGCAGCGCGGTTTCCGCCGTCATGGGTTCGACGTTTGCTTTCCCCCGAATACCATCGGTGCCAAAGAGCTTGCGCGTCATTATGCCTGTCCGAGTCGCCACGTCAGTGCCTTATAGCAAAGTGCCACTAATTTATCATTTCTAAGTCTAGGGGCGGTAAATACCGTCTTGGGCCTGGCGCCACATGGCGACTGCCTGCGCCGTTTCGGCAACGTCGTGGACCCGTACGATATGCGCGCCCTGGTCGAGCGCCACCAGCATCGCGGCCAACGATCCCGCCAACCGGTTCTCCGCTGCGGCGGGCCCGACAACGGCATCGATAAAACTCTTCCGCGAGACCCCGATTGCAACCGCGCAGCCGAGACCCTGAAAGATCGCCAGCGCGGAAATTAGCGCCAGGTTATGGTCCACCGTCTTGCCGAACCCAATTCCCGGATCGACGCAGATCCGCGACCGTGCCATGCCGGCCGCCTCGCACGCCGCCACCCGGCGCGCCAGCATGTCATACACATCGAGCACCACATCGTCGTAGCGCGGCTCATCCTGCATGGTCTCCGGCAAACCCTGCATATGCATCAAAATAACGCTGGCATCGTCAGCGGCAACGACATCGAGGGCGTCGGGATCGGCCTGCAACGCCGACACGTCGTTAACGATACGCGCGCCAGCGGCGATCGCCTCGCGCATCACCGTGGCGCTTCGGGTGTCGATGGAAACCGGAACGCCATCGCCGGCTAGCCCGGTGACCACCGGCATCACCCGCGCGAGTTCTTCATCCACGCACACCGGTTCGGCGCCCGGCCGGGTCGATTCACCGCCGATGTCGATTAGATCGGCACCGGCCGCGTATAACGCGCGGCCATGAGTAACAGCGGCATCCGCGTCGGCGTAGTCGCCGCCGTCAGAGAAGCTGTCGGGGGTCACATTCACAATTCCCATCACCCGCGGCTGCCCGCCTGCGCCCGACACCGCGATGCCGGCGAATAACCCACGCGTCTCGCGGAGACGCGTGAGACAAGCGCTGACCGCCGCGGTTTTCGTGTCGGCAGTCTCGGAATTCCGTTTGTTTAAGTCTGAAACGGGGCGTATCGATCGTTGCATTTTTCCCGATTCACCGCGGGTGATCACCTCGCCATGGGTAAATGCCAACGGGCCACCGGCTAACGGGACCGCCTGGCCAACCTCATACATCGATTGGGCGGCGGCGCCCGAAATCAGGCCGAGCGGCCGAACATAAGTCGTTTCATCATGGCGAGACATTAGGAGGTCGGGACGTGTGATAGGGGGCGCGCTTTTGCTAACCGTCTCCGCTTCGGCAGCTCCCGGCCGCAGGTATTAACTCTGCGGCTGCGGTTCCGGCTCGAAACCACCGCTGGGCCGGTCCTTTTTACCGGCGGCGCCGCTCGAGGGTACCGACGAACGCGCACCCTCGCCCGCCGCATCGTCTTCGGGGTCGGGGCGATCGATCTGGCCGCCGTCAAGTAATTGTTGGACTTCGTCGCCCGACAGGGTCTCGTATTCCAAAAGCCCTTTGCTCAGAAGATGGAGGTCGTCCATGTTCTCTTTGAGAATGCGGCGAGCACTGTCTTCGCCAGCTTCGATCAATTCCCGGATTTCCTCATCGATCAATTTCGCCGTCGCATCGGAGACATTCTTATGCTGCGACACCGAATGGCCGAGGAAGATTTCTTCCTGATTGTCTTCGTAGCGCAGCGGTCCCAATTTCTCGCTGAAGCCGTATTCGGTGACCATGCGGCGCGCCAGGCTCGTCGCACTCTTGATGTCGCTCGCCGCCCCGGTCGTTACCTTGTCCTTGCCGAATATAAGCTCTTCGGCGATGCGGCCGCCGAACATCATGGCGATTTTGGCTTTCAGCTCGTACAGCGAATAAGAATAGCGATCGCGCTCAGGCAACGACATGGTCATACCCAAGGCGAGCCCGCGCGGAATAATGGTAACCTTGTGCAGCGGGTCGCAACCGTCCATGTGCAGACCGACCAGCGCGTGGCCGGCCTCGTGATAAGCGGTCAAGCGCTTCTCTTCTTCGCTCATCACCATCGAGCGCCGTTCGGCGCCCATCATGACCTTGTCCTTGGATTCCTCGAACTCGGCCATGGTTACCATGCGGCGGCCCTTGCGGGCGGCCAGCAGCGCCGCTTCGTTGACCAAGTTGGCAAGGTCGGCGCCAGAAAACCCGGGGGTGCCGCGGGCGATAATTTTAGGCTCGACGTCGGGCGCCAGCGGCACTTTGCGCATATGCACTTTGAGGATTTTTTCGCGGCCTATGATATCGGGGTTCGGCACAACGACCTGACGGTCGAAGCGGCCCGGACGCAATAGGGCGGGGTCGAGAACATCGGGGCGGTTTGTCGCGGCGACCAAAATGACGCCTTCGTTGCTTTCGAAACCATCCATTTCGACCAGCAACTGATTGAGGGTCTGCTCGCGTTCGTCATTGCCGCCGCCAAGCCCAGCTCCCCGATGGCGGCCAACGGCATCGAGCTCGTCGACGAATATAATGCACGGCGCATTCTTTTTGCCCTGTTCAAACATGTCGCGCACGCGGCTGGCGCCGACACCGACGAACATTTCAACAAAGTCTGAACCCGAAATCGTGAAGAAGGGAACGTTCGCTTCACCGGCGATCGCGCGCGCCAGCAAGGTTTTACCCGTTCCCGGCGGTCCAATAAGGAGAACGCCTTTGGGAATTTTGCCGCCAAGGCGTTGAAACTTCTGTGGATCGCGCAAAAATTCGACGACTTCTTCAACTTCCTGTTTGGCCTCTTCCACCCCGGCGACGTCGTCAAACGTTATGCGTACGGAATGTTCGGTCATCAATTTAGCGCGCGATTTGCCAAAACCCATGGCACCGCGGCCAGCACCACCGCCCTGCATTTGCCGCATAAAGATGATCCACACGGCAACGATTACAATGAAAGGCAGAAAATTCAGCAGCATACCGAGAACCGGATGCATCGATTTCTCCGGCGCCGCGGTGATATGTACTCCCTGGTCGGTCAGGCGTTGCACCAACTGCGGGTCATCGGGCGTATAGGTCTTGAACGGCGTCCCGTTTCGCAGGGTTCCCGACACGTCGTTGCCTTCAATGGTAACGTCCGCGACCTGACCGCCGTTGACTTGATCGAGGAAATCGGAAAATGCCAGCTTCTGCTCGGCCCCGTTGCGACTCGAACTTTGAAACAGGTTAAACAACGCCACAACCAGCAAGGCGATGATAACCCACAGGGCCAAATTTTTGCCGAAGTTATTCAACAGCTTACTCCGTTGACCGAAACGTTATACCTTAAGAACCGGCACACTACCACTGAACGTGCAACGACGCGCCGCATTGGCCGCCGTACCCCTGTTCACACATGGTGATGGAACAACGCCGAGACAATGGGCATGCATGCCCTATGGTAGGCCTAATTTCATAATCAGACCTTACCAAACGGTGCTGGCGCAACCGCGAGCGGCGGCAGCCATTTCAGCCGCAATCCAGCGGTGACAGACGGTCTACCGGCGTTAACGTAGCCCAAATGGGGCACCGCCATTACGTCTTTCGCGTGCCAGATGGCAGGCAACACCGTTCGCGCCGCATAGGGCATAGAGGTGTCCCGCAACAGCGGATCGGCCGCGACGATCTGGTACCAACCACGCTCTGTCAGCGCTGCCAATCGGGCCTCTCCGTCTAAATTCTTCGTGACCGACGCCGTAAACCGGTTGTCCCAGACTTCGGCGCCCATTGGGGTCAAGCGCACGGGGGGGCCGATAAGGGCAGCCTCACGGCATACATGGACCAGATTTTCATGCCCGATCAGCCGGCAGCCAGCCAACGTGCGGCCACGAAACCGACCGGTGTTTGCAATCGCCTGCCGCAATCGGCGCGTGCGCTCGCCACGCGGTGGGTAGGGGCGGCCAGCGACGGCCATCACCGTCCGGGCCAGCAACCGTTCGACGATATCGAACGTTGCGGTTGCAAGTTGGGTGCGGTCGATTGTGGCAAAGCCGGCCGGGTCGAACCGGAGCGCTCGCGCGGCCAGACTAGCCACCGCACGCTCAGTCAAAATACGCTCTTGTGCGCACGTTTGCGCGGTGGCTAGTGCCTCGACCAGCGTATCGGGCTGAGATAACTCGCCGCCCTGTGAACGCAGGCGACCGCGGGCCATTTCGGTGTTGGTATTGCTTGGGTCGTCGATCCAGTTCTGTCCAACCGCGTCGAGAGTGGCCGTTAGACGCTCGCGCGGCACGTCCAGTAACGGCCGCAATAACCGTAAGTGCGTTTGTTCGCGAACCGACGCCATGGCCGCCAAACCATCGCGGCCGCTGAAACGTTCACTGCGAATCAACACGGTTTCGGCTTGATCTTCGCGGTGGTGGCCGACCAGCAAGTGCAAAATTGCGTTGTCACGGCAATAATCCGTCAGCAAACGGTACCGCGCCTGGCGCGCGGCGGCTTGAATTCCACTTGCCGGATAGGGTCCCTGCCAGCGCAGAACCCGATGGCGAATGCCATGTTCGCTGAGCCACTCACCGACTTGCCACGCCTCGGCCGCCGAGTCCGGACGCAAACAATGATCGACCGTAATGGCGACCAAGTAACCGCCCAGCTTCACCGCCCAGCGAGACGCCAATAGTGCCAGGCTCATGCTGTCGCGCCCCCCCGACACAGCGGCGGCGATCGTTGGTGCGCCTTCGAAAGGAGCAAAACGCGCCATCGTAGCAGAAAATTCATCGTCCGATAACGGCATCAGGCAGGCCGGCGATAGCGGTACCGCGGGTAAAATGGTCGGTGTCGGTAGCGCGGCGGCGGGCCGAGCCATCACTTGCATTTTAGCTTGGTGCGTACTGTTTGCGCGCGCTGCTTTATGCTCGCCGAAGACTTCGGGTATTCATCGGCTAATTTTTTCAATGTGATACAGGCATCCTCGGTACGGTCGAGCGCCGCCAGCGACATGCCGAGTTTGAGCAGGTTATCCGGCGCCTTGCCGCTGTCGGGATAGCGCTGGAATCCGTTCGCGAACGTACGCGCGGCGGTGCCGAAATCGTTGCGGACATAAAAGGTTTCGCCGAGCCAATATTGCGCGTTACCGGCCAGATCGTTTTCCGGATAAGTATCGACAAAAGCCCGCAACGCCTGTTCGGCGCCCGCGAAGTCGCGCCGCATCAGAAAACCGCGGGCATAGTTATAGCGATCTTTCGGCGACCCCGGCGGTAGGACCGATGCCTCGCCGGCGCTCGCGGTCGCTTGTTGGGCGCCAGAGCTCGCACCGGCTCCCCCATCGACGCTCGGCGGTTTAATGCCCGCGGCCTTGATCTGGCTCTCGGTCAGTGTGCCAAACACGCGCGACGAGCCAGGCACGCCTTTGGGATTGACGACCACGCCACCGACCGTCGGCGCCGTGCGCGGTGCCACCGGCGGGCCCGACGGCGTGCGCACCGCCGGCGCGGTAGCGTTGGCGACGGCGTTGGTCTGGCCATTTGAGCCTTCCAGCTCGCGCAAACGGAAGTCCACATCGGCGACCAACCGATCGAGCCGAGCGCTGATCTGATTGATCTTGAATCCCAATTCCTCGATCTGCCCGGTCAACCCGCGCATTTGTTCTTCGAGTTGGCTTGTTTTGAACTGCAATTGCGAAACCGCGGCCGGCGGCACCGAGCCCGCGGTCGCCGAAGTTGCACCCGACGTCCCGGCAGGCCGCGCGCCGCCGCGATATACCGCGCGCTCGAGCGCCTGCAACTGCCGCTCCAGGCGATTGATTGTATTGATCAGCGGCGCTACGTCGCGCGACTGCGCGAACACCGGCGCTACCGCCAGCATCGGCGCGGCGGCAAAAACACCGATCGCGAGCGCCGGGCCCAGCCAACGGCGGTTCAACACGGAAATGAGCTGGCGGTAAGGTGCAATCATGGCACCGTCCTTAAGTTGGTTCGATTTCAGAATCCCGATATGCGCAAGATCGACCGCAACGTCAATCACGCACGCACAGCCTGCTTGGGCAATTCGGCGAAACTATGGCGACAAAACAATACAACCCCGGGCCCGCGGTCACGGTCGAGGTTGTCATTGCAGGCACGAATTAGCGCACGCGGTGATGGTCGTTCGCCCCGGCGAACCGGGGCGACACAGCCAATACCAATCGGCAAATCTAATTGGCGTCGATAACGGCGACGCCGCGGCGGTTCTGGGTGTAAGCGTTCTCGTTCGAACCCGGAATTGCCGGCCGTTCCTTACCATAGCTGATCGTTTTTACCCGGTTGGGAGCGACTCCCAACGAGACCAAATACTCGCGCGACGCGTTGGCCCGGCGCTCGCCTAAGGCGAGGTTGTATTCGCGGGTGCCGCGCTCATCGGCATGACCCTCGATCTTGAGCTTGTTGGCCGGATACGTCTTGAGCCAGGCCGCCCATCTTTCGACGGTGGTGCGTCCATTGGAGCTTAGGGTTGATTTATCGTAAGCGAAAAATACCCGGTCACCGACATTGATTTCCAAATCGAGTTGTGAGCCGGGCTTCGCACCAGTTGGGGTGGCCGCCACCTTGGTGCTCGAGCTTTGCGCCGGTGCTGCTGAATCGCCACCGCTACTCGAATCCGCTGCGTCATCCGACGCGCTTGTACACGCCGCTAGAAGAAACGCCGAAGCGACAACCACTGGTAGATTTATTCTCATCGAAGACTCCCTAAAGCCGTTGCTGTCCGACGCTACCCGGTTCGGACATATACTCGAATATCATACAAAATTGCGCCGCCTAAACCCGCGCAGCGCGGCGCCCCGAATCACTGTCTCCGGCCGCTTGATGGCGCACGGACTATACTGTGGGGTCTGAGTCGAATCAAGCGAAGCATCGATCCAAGCATCGGAAAATAGTAGTATTTTCAGCATCTTTTTTTGAATATTGTTTCGATTTCAGCGTGAACTGGCCGGTGACCAGGCGGGGTCCGAGGCCTCCACCGGGGTAATGATCTCGCGTTCGTTATGGCCGGTCAGATCGATCGAGTAGAGCCGCGAATTACGTCCTCGCCCCTGCGCATCCGACCTGTTCTGCTTGTAGAACATCAGCACCCGCCCATTCGGCGCCCAGGTCGGACTCTCGACCAAAAAACCCTTTGCCAGCAGACGCTCGCCGCTGCCATCCGGCTTCATGACACCGATATGAAATAAGCCGCTTTGGATCTTGGTGAAAGCAATCAGGTCGCCGCGCGGCGACCATACCGGCGTGCCATAGCGTCCCCCCGATTTGAAGCTAATCCGGTGCTGGTTACCACCGTCGGCGTTCATGACATAGAGCTGTTGGCTACCGCCACGGTCGGATTCAAACACGACCTGACGACCATCCGGCGAGTAGCTCGGCGAGGTATCGATCGCCGGATGCGTGGTCAACCGTTTCACCTGGCGCGTACGTAAATCCATACTGTGAATGTCCGAATTGCCGTTCTCGGCCAAACTCATAATCACTTTGTTGCCGTCCGGCGAAAATCGCGGCGCGAAGGTCATACCGGGAAAGTCGCCGAGCACTTCCTGTTCGCCGGTATCGATATTGAACAGGTATACCCTCGGTTGATCGTTGAAATAGGCGAGGTAGGTGATCTCTTGCTGGGTCGGCGAGAATCTCGGCGTTAGCACCAACGCATCGCCGTTCGACAAAAACCGATGATTGGCGCCATCCTGGTCCATAATCGACAGCCGTTTGATCCGGCGTTCGGCCGGGCCGGTCTCGGAAATATAGACGATCCTTGTGTCGAAATAGCCGCGCTCGCCGGTCATTCGCTCGTATATGGCGTCGGCGACAATATGCGCCACACGACGCCAGTTGGACGGCGAGGTCGATAGGCTGAGGCCGGTCATCGGCTGTTCGGCAAACACATCCCAGAGACGAAAATCAGTAGTTAGCTGACCGTCCGCCGCTAATTTCACTTCGCCGACGATCAAGGCCTGGGCATTCAGCGGTTTCCAATTGACGAAGTTGGGCCGCACTGCAAGAGCCGCCGGCTGGGACAGGAAGGCGCGCTTATCGATCGGCGCAAACAACCCCGAACGCTCCAAATCGTTCGCGATCACCGTCGCTATATCGACGGCCACCTTTTGCGCCTGTGGGCTTTGCGCGAGGAAATCGGGGACCGCGATTGGTAACGGCTTGATGGTGCCCGTAACGATATCAATATTCAGCTGTGCTCGAGCGACTGTTGACAGCGCCAACGCCGCAACAACCGTCATCAACACAAACCCCGCTCGGCGTATAATATTCTCAGTATGTAACAGCATGGCTAACCCAACATCTCCCTCGGATCGAAATTGAACCTTATCTCTTTCCACAGATCATAGCGATTTTGCGGCAGGTTGAAGGGCTGACACTGCTGATTGAGCACCGCCCGCCGCGCCGCATCGGCCGCGGCTTGAACAAAGCTATCCAGCGCCATCCGCTCGGCGTCGATTACCCGCGCCTCCCGCACAAATCCCTGCCGGTCGACGCGGATGAAGATCGTTATCGCCAGATTCTCGGCTCCCTGCGCTCCGATCGGCGGGTTCCAACAGGGCTCGATCTGCTGGCGGATCATCTGCTTCAGGCGTTCGATTTCCGTAATCGAAGCCCGGTCGTTGATCCTCGGCTGCGACGGTGACGGCTTGCCGTCATCCTTTGGCGCTGCCGGCTTTTTCGTTTTTGGTGGCGTCTTCTCGGGCGGAAGGTCCTTTAAAATCGAGGCGAAATCGCGCAGCGGCTTGGGCGGTTTGGGCTTTGACTGCGGCTTCGCCCGCGCCAAGGTCGTCGGTTTCGGCTTTACTTTCTCAGGTTCCTTCGGCGGTTGCTTCTTCGGCGGCTTCGGCTTGGCGACCGGTGGCGGTGGCGGCGCCTCGACTACTTCCGGCTCGGCCGGTGGCTCCGGTGGTGGCGCGGGCGGCGGCGGGGGCGGTGCAGCGGCCTCGGGTTCCGGCTCGGGCTCTGGCGTCGTCGGGGGCGGCGGCGCATCAAGATCGTCGACGAAGACAAGGTCGACCGGAATTATGGTGACCGCAACCGGCGGTTGCGTGAACAACTCGGGCAATCCGAACAGCGCAAACAGCACCAACACCAGGTGGACGCTGACGGAAGCGAAAACACCGCTGCGCATGTTGGCAAAACCCATCATCCCAATGCCATCCGCCTCAGCTCACTTCGCGGTGTCGCCGGGAAGCGGTGCTTCGGCGATCAGCGCGACTTTCGAAAATCCGGCCTGGGAAACCAGTCCCATGACCTGAATGATCCGGCCATAGCTGATGGTGCGGTCGCCGCGCACGAAAATGCGCAGATCAGGGTTGGCCTGCGACACCGCCCGTAGGCGCGGCGCCAAGGCCTCTTCGGTGATCTCGGCCTCCTGGATGAATATATTGCCATCGGCGTCGACCGTGATTACCAGCGGATCCTGGTTTTCGTTGAGCGGTTTAAGGGTCGCCTTCGGCAGATCGACCGGAACTCCAATGTTCACGAGCGGCGCGGCGACCATGAAAATAATCACCAGCACCAACATGACGTCGACGAACGGCGCGACGTTAATGTCGGTCACCGGTCCGCGGTGCGGCCGGCGTAGGTTGGACCTGATGTACCGGCGTGCCATCGCCTATTTCGCCTCTTCGAGTTGGCGCGACAAGATGGCCGTGAATTCGGCGGCGAAGCCATCGAGCCTTTGGGCGTAACGGTTCATGTCGGTACTGAATTTATTGTAGGCGGCCACCGCCGGTATCGCGACGATGAGACCCATGGCGGTGGTGAACAAGGCTTCCGACATACCCGGCGCAATAACGGCAATGCTGGTGTCCTTGGCCAACGCAATCGCCTGAAAACTGTTCATGATGCCCCACACAGTGCCGAACAGCCCAATGAAAGGCGCCGTCGCACCGGCCGACGCGAGAAACACCATGTATCGTTCGAGGCGCTCCATTTCGCGGCCCAGGGTCACGTCCATCACCCGCTCGATGCGATCTTGCAAATTGGTGCGCAACGCTACCGTCGACGACAAACCACGTTCCGTCGAACGCCGCCACTCCTGCATCGCGGCGGCGAACACCGCCGACATGGGATCGCCGGGTCTTGTGCCGTAGCTCTCGTAAAGCTCGTCGAGCGACCCGCCCGACCAGAAGCTCTCCTCGAAGCGGCGGGCTTCCCGCTCGAGGCGGCGCACCCGTAGCCATTTGTCGATAATGATCGTCCACGACCAGAACGACGCGACGAACAATACCAACATCACCAACTTGATGACGATGTCCGACCGCAGAAACAACGCCCACACCGAAAAATCGGTGATGTTGACGCCCCCTGTCACCGCAACCGTTTCAATGATATTCGATTCCATCCTGAGAGTTTGTCCTTTGCTGAAGCGCTAGCTGAAGTCGTTGTGGCGATCTGTTTCCGATGGGTACGCGCTAGGCCGCGATAAGCGTGGCAATCGCACCGCGAATGCCTACCGGCATACGCGCCGGCCGTTGAGCGTTATCAAGACAGGCCAAGCGGATTTTAAGTTCGACGAGTTCGGTTTCATTGCCGTTGTCGTCCAGGCGCATGACACGCTGGGTCGCCCTAAGGCTGGCGCCGCCGACCGCATCGATACGCGTGCGGACGGCGATTTTATCGTCGAGGCGGGCCGGTTGTAGATACTCCGCGGCACAGCTGCGCACGGCAAACGCCACTCCAGCTTCGGCCATCAACCGCCGATGTTCGACACCCAGGCAGCGGATCATTTCGGTGCGCGCCCGTTCGGCAAATTTAAGGTAATTGGCGTAGTAGACGATTCCGGCGGCATCGGTGTCTTCATAATAGACCCGCATCGGTAAAACGTGTTCGCCATTGTCGAACCACCCGCGTGGGCTTTCCCGCTCTGAAACTTGCTCGCCATCCGCCACCATATTTCGGCCGTCAGTCGACGCCATCGTCGCCTGAACTGAAATTATGAGAATCATTTGTGGCAACGGTGTGGCCGTCCAAAAGTTCACCTTGGGTGCGCTTCGGGGGTTCCATGCCGAGATGCCGATAAGCCCCGGCAGTTATTAGCCGCCCCCGCGGCGAGCGTTGCAGGAACCCCTGCTGCATTAAAAACGGCTCGACGACGTCTTCAATGGTATCGCGTTCTTCCGACAAGGCGGCGGCGATGGTCTCGATACCGACCGGGCCGCCGGCGTAATTCTCGACGATAAGGCGTAAGTACCGGCGATCCATCGAATCGAGGCCGCGAGCGTCGACTTCCAGGCGCGTCAGCGCCCGGTCGGCCACCGCCTCATCGACCGGTAGACTGGCCTCGACAACGGCGAAGTCGCGTACCCGGCGCAGCAAACGGCCGGCCACGCGGGGCGTTCCGCGCGCACGTTTGGCGATTTCGACGGCGCCGGTATCGGTTATCGGAAGGTCGAGCAATGCAGCGTTACGCTGGACTATCGAGATCAATTCGTCGGCCGAATAAAATTCGAGCCGCATGCCAATGCCGAAACGTTCGCGCAGCGGCCCCGTCAACAAGCCTAACCGGGTGGTCGCGCCGACCAGCGTGAACGGTTGCAACTCGATGCGCACCGAGCGTGCGGCCGGCCCCTCGCCGATCATAAGATCGAGTTCGCCGTCTTCCATCGCCGGGTACAGAACCTCTTCAACAGCCGGGTTGAGGCGGTGAATTTCGTCGATGAACAGAACGTCGCGGGGTTGCAGATTGGTCAGAACCGCCGCCAGGTCGCCTGCCTTGGTGATAATCGGCCCCGACGTCGCGCGAAAGCCAACGCCGAGTTCCTGGGCGACGATGCGCGCCAGCGTTGTCTTTCCCAACCCTGGCGGTCCGTGCAGCAGCACATGGTCGATCGGTTCGCCACGCTGGCGCGCCGCGGCGACAAACACCGCCAAATTATCGCACAGCGCGCGCTGGCCGACGAACTCGGCCAGGGTCTGCGGCCGCAGATTGATTTCGGCGCCATCGTCCGACGCCACCTTAGCGTCGACCAACCGGCCCGATTTGCCGTCGGCGACCGCATCGCTCATTGACCGAGCTCCTTCAAGGCCGCCGGAATAAGCGCTTCGAGCGAGCTGGCCTCACCCGGTGCGCCGATGGCCCGCGTCACCGCGCCAAATGCCTCTGCCCTGCCGTAGCCCAAATTTACCAGCGCGGAAATGGCGTCGGCGGTGACGCCCTCCGGGCCCGCGGTGGCAGCCGCTGGCGCGGTCGCCGGCGATTGCCGATCGGCCGCGACGACGTGTAATCCGCCAGCAACGGTCAGGATTCGATCCTTGAGCTCGGTTAGCAGGCGGGCCGCCAGCCGAGGTCCGACACCGTCGGCACGCGACATCAGCGCCTTGTCCTGGGCCAGAATGGCCTCAACCAATTGATCGGGCGACAGGGTTCCCAGGATAGCCAGCGCCACCTTGGCGCCGACGCCCTGGACCGTCGTCAGCAGGCGAAAGCACTCGCGCTGGCGTACATCGGAGAAACCGTACAACGAGATTTGAGATTCGCGTACGTGGGTTTCGATGTGCAGATCGGTGGGCGTACCCAGGCCCGGTAGCGCATTTATGGTTCGCGCCGGACAGTGAACCAGATAGCCGACACCCGATACATCGATCACCAGCCAGTCGGGCCCTAAGTCGTCGATTATGCCTTTTAGGCGCGCGATCATTGGGCAGCTTCGAGGCGTTGCGACGTCGCCATATGGTGAGCATGGCAAACCGCCACCGCCAGCGCGTCGGCGGCGTCGGCCGTCGTCACGTCGGCGCCCGGCAGCAACACCGAAATCATGTGGCCGATTTGCGTTTTGTCGGCGTGGCCGTACCCAACGACGCTTTTTTTAATTGTATTGGCGGCGTACTCGGCGACCGGTAAACCGGCTTGCGCGGGAACCAGCATGACGATGCCGCGCGCCTGGCCCAATTTCAGTGTCGCCTGTCCATCCCTATTCATGAATGTCTCCTCGACGGCCGCACCGTCGAGCCGATACTCGCCGATGACCCTCGTCAAACCCTGGTGCAACCGCAATAGCCGTTCGGCCAGCGGACCGGCGCCGGAACGCACCACACCATTGGCAACGTGGCGCAATCGATTGGATTCGGCTTCGATCACGCCCCAACCCGTATTGCGCAGCCCCGGGTCCAAGCCCAGCAACAGCATTGATTCGCCTCCGCGTGCTCGCGCACGGTGTTCGCCGCCGACACCTAGTCGGCGAGCTGTGCCATTACCTCGTCGCTCATCTCGAAGTTGGCCGACACGTTCTGCACATCGTCACCGTCTTCCAGCGCATCGATCAATTTAACGAGCGTTTGCGCAGCGTTGACGTCGACATCGACGGTTGTCTGCGGCTGCCATGTCAGGGCGGCTGATTCCGGCACGCCAAAATTTGCTTCCAGGGTCTCGACAACCTGGCCAAAATCATTGGGATCGCAGCTTATTTCGTGGCCGTTCGCCGAGCTGCTGACATCTTGGGCGCCGGCCTCAAGCGCCGCTTCAAACATGGTATCTGCATCGGCCACGTCCGGCCCATACGTGATCTGGCCGACCCGGTCGAACAAGAACGCCACGCTGTTGGTCTCGCCGAGATTGCCGCCGAATTTCGAAAACGCCGAGCGGACTTCCGACGCCGTCCGGTTGCGGTTATCGGTCAGGGCGTCGACGATCACCGCAACGCCGGCCGGCCCGTAGCCCTCGTAGCGAATCTCTTCGTAGTTCGCGCCCTCGTCGCCGCCGGCCGCTTTGTTGACCGCCCGCTCGATGCGGTCCTTCGGCATGTTGGCGCTACGCCCTGCCGCGACCGCCGAGCGCAAGCGCGGGTTTTGCGCCGGATCGGGCGCGCCCATGCGGGCCGCCACCTCGATTTCGCGCGCCAATTTGGCGAATAACTTGGCCCGCTTTTTATCCTGCGCACCCTTACGGTGCATGATGTTCTTAAATTGGGAATGGCCAGCCATGGCCCGTACACTCTCTAAGTTATGCGCATTTCTTACGCGTTTATACCATATATGGTAGCCGGTGCGAGCACTACGCTCTTATCATCGTTTGAAAATCCAGCAGCGCCGAGGCGCTTCTACACGCAAATACAAACCGGCTATTGCACCGCATCACCGTGTCGATCTCCAGCGTCGGTCGGCCATGCCGGCGCCAAACGTCCACCGATGCGCAGCGGCGCCACATAACGCGCCAAGCCGCTGCTGTCGTCGGTTTCAACATAAACCGCGCAAAGATCTGCTTGTCCGGACGCCGGACTCAACCGTTCGCCCGGCATTTTCCGGCGAAATCGCGCGATTGCAGGTTCCTTCAGCATGCCGATGACCGAATCGTAATCGCCACACATGCCGGCATCGGTCTGATAGGCGGTGCCGCCGCCGAGAATTTGCGCGTCGGCGGTGGGCACGTGGGTATGGGTGCCGACGATCAGACTGGCGCGGCCATCAAAGGCATGACCCATCGCCATTTTTTCCGACGAGGCCTCGCCATGAACGTCGATGACGATGGCGTCGACCGCGCTGCCGAGCGGGTGGAGGCGCACGGCTTCTTCGAGCGCCGGGAAGGGATCGTCGAGTGGGTCCATGAACAGCCGGCACATCACATTGACGACCAGAACCCGGCGGCCGCGCGAAGCCTCGAAGACGCCGACGCCGCGCCCCGGCGTACCGGCCGGATAATTCACCGGCCGCAACAGCCGCGGGTCGTTGTCGATTTGGCCAATGATGTCGCGCTGATCCCAAACATGGTTGCCGGTCGTAATCACATCGGCGCCAGCGTCATACAGGTCACTGCAAATCTTATCGGTAATGCCGAACCCGTGGGCTGCGTTCTCGCCATTGACGATGACGAAGTCGAGCGCCAACCGGCGCCGCAAATCCGGCAAGTGTTCGATAACAACATCGCGCCCGGCCCGGCCCACCACGTCTCCGCAAAACAGGATATTCATGCTGGCATCTCTAGAGCTTAGTTCAATCGTGCGCCGGTGGATCGGTCGGCTATAAAAGTGGCGCCAACCTCGGTCAGGATCCAATCGAGAGGCTGGTCGGTTTCGGCGACAGGCACCTTGTCACGAAGCTGTCCGGCAAAAGCAACCCCAATCGCGACAATGTCACCGCCCCGATCGCTTGCGGCGCGCAACGCCTTGAGGGTGCGGTCATAGTAACCACCGCCATAGCCGAGCCGGTGGCCTTGCCGGTCGAAGGCCAGCAGGGGCACCAACAGCACCTGTGGCGATACTTCCGGCGCCACGGCGGCCGGTTCGGAAATTCCAAACGAGCCCGTCACCACCGGGTCGCCTGGCAACCAGCGGCGAAACACCAACGGTGCATCAGGCGCGATAACCACGGGCAGTGCTAGCGGGACACCTGCCGCGTCCATTCGGTTCAACAATGGACGGCAATCGATTTCGCTCCCGATCGGCATATAACCGGCAATGATATTGGTGGGCGTCATCAAGGCGCGAAGCGACGGCGTATTGGCAAACCGCGCGACCAGCCCGGTGGCAGACGCCGCCCCGAGACCCGACTGCAAGGCATCCCTATCGGCCCGCGCCGCGCGGCGCAGTTCGGCCTTCTCGCTTCGTGTATTAGAATCGGACGTTTGGTCGATAG
The DNA here is from genome assembly GCA_027297685.1 of Alphaproteobacteria bacterium. GTDB lineage: Bacteria > Pseudomonadota > Alphaproteobacteria > UBA6615 > UBA6615 > JAPUHN01. Next base: position 36,063 of record JAPUHN010000229.1, read on the forward strand.
GGGTCCTGTGCTTTCATCGAGACAGGTTCATGGAACAGGGTCGGGTGGGCGGCCCCGATACAGCCGTCGGCAAGACGAGTCCACCGAGACCTGCTTCAAGCAGGTGGGCGCCATGTGTCCGAGACCTCGATCTCAGCAGGGACAGCTCCCTATTCGATGATTAAGGTCCCCGGGACAAGATGTACCTAACGCACCGTCCAGAGACCGCCCACAGCCAAAGTAAGTGCCCGTCTCGCCAACCGCAAGTAGGGCGCTCTGCGAGAGGTTAATCTGCGCTGAGCGAATCGGCCAGATTCTCGATTTGCTCCGCGAGGGCGGTGATTTTACCCGCATAATCGGAATCGGCGACGCCGCGCACATCGGCCAGTTCCTGGTTTGCGTCGGATAACTCGTCGGCAATGAGCAATCCGGCCATCACCATCAAGCTGGTATCGCCGATCTGGCCGACTTCGTCGATCAACGACGTCATCTTGCCATCGAAATAATTCGCTAGATTGGTTAGATGCGATTCCTGGCCATCTTCGCAGGCAACGCGATACTGACGGCCGTTGATGGTGATTTCCACTTGCGACACTGATTTTCCCACTCGCTAGTTTTAGGTATCGTGCCAGCCGCGCAATATTATTCGGCGAGCATTCTCTTTACGTTGCCGATTGCTGCATCGAGTCGTTGCGATACTGCAGCGGACGTTTCCTTCAAGTTGGCGAATTCACTGCGGACCGCCGTCATTTCCTGTTCGAGCCGCGCCCGCTCCGTTTCTGCGGCGACCGCCGTGTCTTGGCCTGCAAGGCGCGTCTGCAGTACCGACTCGAGACGCGATAGCGCTGCATCGAGCCTTAGGTTTGCATCGTCGACAGCAGACATGGGCATCTTCCTTTGCAGCATGCAATCTAAAAGCGACAGCCGGTTTAGGTCACGCGGTCATTGTCCGGTCTGTTGCGAACGCCGCGTATTTATCGACCAAACCCATGGTACTTCCGCGCACTTCGAAGGGTCAACCGAACGCATTCAAGGTTTGTGCGTTGGCGCAATAAACTCCGTGCTGGCAAAACGTGGATAAGCCGCCGACGAATCCGTTGACGGCGACTTGTCAGATGGGCATGTTGCGGCGCTCACCAGTGGCCGTTGCAACTACGTTTCAGCCACTCTCCGTTATCGAAAGCCTTGTAATCACCCATGAGCACCGAGTCACCAACGGGCGCCGTAGCCGTCGGCTTTAATGAGATGGCAAACGCCATCCGAGCGCTGGCTATGGATGCGGTCCAGACGGCGAGTTCCGGCCATCCCGGAGCGCCCATGGGCATGGCCGACATCGCCACGGTGTTGTTCACCCGGCACCTGAAATTCGATTCCGCCGACCCGCAATGGCCCGACCGCGATCGATTTGTTCTCTCTAACGGTCACGCCTCGATGTTGCTCTATGCCGTCCTCTATTTGACCGGCTACAGCGACATGACGATCGACGAAATTAAAAATTTTCGCCAGCTCGGCAGCCGCACCGCCGGCCACCCGGAGTACGGTCACGCGGCCGGAATCGAAACCACCACGGGGCCGCTCGGCCAAGGCTTGGCGAACGCGGTTGGTATGGCGCTGGCCGAACGCATGATGAACGCGCGCTTCGGCGACGCGCTGGTCGATCACTTTACCTACGTGTTCACCGGCGACGGCTGCCTGATGGAAGGCATCAGCCACGAGGCGATATCGCTGGCCGGCCACCTGCAACTGGCACGGCTGATCGTTTTGTTCGACGACAACAGTATTTCAATCGACGGCGAAACCAGTTTATCGGTATCCGACGACCAGATAGCGCGATTCGCGGCCTGTGGCTGGGACGTCGACAGCGTCGATGGTCACGACCCGGAAGCCATCGACCAGGCGATTACCGCCGCCAAGAAAAGCGATCGGCCGTCGCTCATCGCCTGCCGCACGGTGATCGGTTTTGGCGCTCCCAATAAACAGGGCACCGCCGCCACCCATGGCGCACCGCTCGGCGCCGACGAAATTGCTGCCGCGCGCGAAAAACTCGGCTGGCCTTATCCGGCGTTCGAAGTGCCCGAGGCGATCCTCGGCCCGTGGCGCGCGGCAGGACAGGCCGGCGGACCTGCACGGCGCGCGTGGCAAAAGAATTTAGCGGCGCTCGACGACGGGGTCCGCGCGAACTTCGAACAGATTCTTTCAGGCGACCTGCCGGCCGATGTTGTGGCTGCCGTTAACGCGCACAAACGCCAGCTTTCCGCCGACGCTCCGGCATGGGCAACGCGCAAAGCAAGCCAGGAAGCGCTCGAAATCTTGACCGAACGCGTGCCGGCAATGATCGGCGGCTCGGCGGACCTCACCGGATCGAACAACACAAAAACCGCCGCGACCGCGCCGCTCTCGGCCGCCGACTATAGCGGACGCTACATTTATTACGGGGTGCGCGAACACGCCATGGCCGCCGTCATGAATGGCCTCGCGTTGCACGGCGGATTTATGCCCTATGGCGGAACGTTCCTGACGTTCACCGACTACTGCCGTCCCGCGATCCGTCTGGCTGCGTTGATGGGCCTGCGGGTCGTCTACGTCATGACCCACGATTCGATCGGCCTCGGAGAGGACGGCCCGACTCATCAAGCGGTCGAGCACATCGCCTCCTTGCGGGCCATTCCCAATTTGAATGTGTTCCGTCCCGCCGACGCAGTGGAGACCGCGGAGTGCTGGCTGTTGGCGCTCGAGAACACCTCCACTCCATCGGTGCTGGCGCTAACCCGCCAGGGCGTGGCGACAGTGCGCAGCGAACATACCGACGAAAACCTTAGCGCGCGCGGCGCCTATGTGTTGGCCGAAGCCGGCGGGGGCGGCGGCACCCGGAAGGCAACCATCTTGGCGACCGGTTCGGAGGTCGAAATCGCACTGGCGGCACGCGAATTGTTGCAGGCGGACGGTAT
>JAPUHN010000023.1 GCA_027297685.1 Alphaproteobacteria bacterium
GCGCATGGTTGCCGCGCACGAACAATCCCCGGCCCAACGACGAACCTTTCGCCAAACAGTCGATCCAGGCGACGGTGTACTCGAACTCCTCGTCGGAGGCTTCAGACAGGCGGAAGAATCCGGCCAGATCGTGGAAGCGGATAACCTCCTGGTCGATGTAGGCGCATGAAATCGGTTTGAGCTGCATTTCCGCCCAGGTCACCACGCCGGTCAGCCCGAGGCCGCCGATCGTGGCCTGGAAATATTCCTGATTCTCATCGGGCGAGCAGAGAAGGCGGTCGCCGTTGGAACGTAACAATTCGAAGCAGCGCAGATGACACCCGAAGGTCCCTGCCCGGTGGTGGTTCTTGCCGTGTACATCGTTGGCGATGGCGCCGCCGACGGTCACCAGCCTGGTGCCCGGGCTAACCGGCGGGAACCAACCACGCGGCACGGCGACATCGAGAATGTCGGCCAGCAGCACTCCCGCCTCGCAGCGCAGCACGCCGTTGCCGTCATCGAAGGATATGAACCGGTCGAGGTGGCGGCAATCGATCAGCACGCCGCCGGTGTTCAGGCAACTGTCGCCGTAACTGCGGCCGTTGCCATAGGCCAGCACGGATTTACCGGTTTCGGTAGTTGGCAACGCGGTCGATCGCTGGTCGAACCGCACGCCGGTTTGCGGTCCGAAATCGATCCGTCCCCACGACGGGTACTGGCCGCTGGTCACAGCCAAGTTGCCAAGCCGACCGGGATCAACGCGATGACCAACGCCGCCCGCGAGGCCCGGTCGCCGAACGCAAATACAATAGGATCGTCGGTCAACGCGCCACGTTGCGCCGCCAGCCAGATGTGCGCCACCCAGTACAGCAGAACCGGGCATACCCCCCACAGAAGCTCCGGCCTATTGTACAAACTGGGATCGGTCGGATTGCTCACGAACAACGCCAGGGTGACGATCGACGCCACGCCGGCGGCCGTTCCCAGCGCCATCAGAACATTCTGGTCGCCGGCCCGATAGCCGCGCCCATCGACGTCGCTTTCGCCGCGCGCAAAAACGTCGGTGACTTCCGCATAACGCTTGGCAAAGGCCAGACTGGCAAACAGGAACATCGAGAAGGCCAGCAACCACAGCGACAACGGTGTATCGGTCGCCGCACCACCGGCAATAATACGCAGCGTGTAGAGGCTGGCCAGAACGATAACGTCGACCACGGGATGGCGCTTGATCCACAAAGAATAAGCGCTTGTGAGAACGAGATAGCCAACCAACACCAGACCGAATTGCGGCCCTACGGAAAAGGCACCAGCCAGCGAAACGACTGCCAGAACGGCGGCGGTCAGCAGACCGGGAAGCAACGCCAACCGTCCCGCCGCGAAAGGCCGTAGCTTCTTGCGCGGATGCCGGCGGTCGGCCTCTAAATCCATCAGGTCGTTGACCAGATAGACCGACGACGCAGCCAGGCCGAAGAACAGGAAAGCGAAGACCGCCTGCAACACGCTGGCGCCGCTAAATTGTTGCGCTGCCAGCATGGGGACGAAGATGAGGATATTCTTGACCCATTGATAGAGCCGCGCCGCCTCGATCAGCGAGGCGAAAAATCCACCTGCGGGCGACAGGGTTTCGACCCGGTCGTGGCCATTCATCAGATCGGCAGCGAGCGCCGGCGCGGCATTCACCACGATGGCGGTACGCGCCGCCGACCACACCGGCTTATCGACCGGCGAATTGGCCATATAGTCGAAACCGTGCGACCCAAACCGCTCGACCAATGCGTCGCGTTTGTTAGCGCCGGACAGATTAATACCGTCCCCGCTGGCGATTACCTCGTCGAACAGGCCGAGATGCTCAGCGATCGCGTGGGCAACGGCCGTGTCCGACGCCGTCGCCAGCACGGTTCGCCGTCCCGCGGCCCGGGCTTCGCGCACGCGCTCGAGCACCAATTGATTGTAGGGAAGCAAAGCCACATCGAGCGGCGCACGGGCGGCAATCTCGCGCTTGAAACGCGCTTTTCCCGCCCCGAGCCAAGCCGGCAAGCGCAACACATCGAAGGGATGGGCCTTGAGATGTTTGAACAGCCCTTCGTGCAGGGTATCGGTCAGCGTCAGCGTGCCGTCCAGGTCGACGACCAGCGCGACATCGCGCGGCGTCGGCACCGGCGTCCCCTCCTGCACTTCAATGACCATGGACCTGCTCTATCCTGACCGCGATAACATTGCGTTAACGATAACGCCTACCCGCGTCTATTCCATATCATTGAGAACCCCTCGTAACTCACCGAGAAATATGAAAAATTCCGTTCGAATAAGATCGGCCATGCGGCGGCGTCAAGTGGCGGTGTCCGTCGATGCGGGTACACCAAACACGAAACCGGTGATCGAGGCTAGCCCGACCACCGGGCAAATTGGTCTGCCAGGCAAATGCAACGAGGCGCAGCGATGCCGGCTGCTAGACCGATTTCGTCTGCTTTACCCCCGAAAGCGGACATAATTCAAGACAGGCGTTTACGACCGCTTTTGACCCAAATGAGACATCAGCAGGGTTCGCGTTTATCAGTTTACACGCGCCTCTAAGTCATCGGGTGGCGAAGGTGGAGGACTCGAACCTCCGACCCGCATTACGAATGCGATGCTCTACCAACTGAGCCAAGGCGGCTCATTGTTGTAACGTTGTTCGAAAGAAAAGTGGCAGACCGCGAGACTACCTCCGTTGGCAAGATCACTGTATCTGAAGGCGCAGAAGGGGTCGTTTCGTCTGGATGAGTTTCGTTCGCGTCTCGAGGGGAAGCCGTTTCGATGTTCCGCAAGGCTACTTTCTCGATGTGTCGTCGGTCGCGTCAGGCGGATGGCCTATTCCGTCTTCGCCCCGCTCACGACTTCGCACGCTATTTGCAGCGTGCCGCCGTAGTTCCTGTCGATCAACTCCCTGCCGACCTGAAGGAACTCCCAACACCCTCTTGCCTGTGCTCCGCTGTCGCTCGAATCACATTGGGCGACGTAGTCGACGAGTTCCAACAGATTCCGGCCCTGTGTCATGAGATTGATCATGAAGGTTGAGAGGTCCGTATGGGCCGCTACTATCCTTTCTGTTGTGATCTCGCGGACGCCCACGTCCTCGAGCATCTCGTGGAGGGGGAGAGTATTCCTCCACGGATTGTCGTCGGGCCTCGGCGGGACCATGGAGTGCCGGTGGGCCATCTCCAGGGCCACGTCATCGATCCAGTGCATGACTTCGTTGTCGGCTGGGTTGGATTTAGCGACTGCGATCGCGCCGTTCGGACGGACTACCCGGAGCATTTCGCTGAGCATCTTCCGCTGGGTAGTCGGACCACCGACGACCTGGTTAGCGAGCACTACGTCGAACGTGTTGTCTTCGAAGGACAACGCGAGGGCATCGCCCTGACGAAACTCCACGTTGCCCAGTGAGTATTCCGCGGCCTTGTGCCTGGCAAGCTCCAACGCTTGTTCCGCGATGTCGACGCCGATCACGCTGGCGTCGGCAAACCTGCGGGCGGCCTCGAACGCAACGTTCCCTGTGCCAGTGCCCACATCGAGGATCTGCGCCCCCGAGACGATAGATCGCGTCGACGCCTCCACCAAACCTTCGGCGCCCCCCTTCGCGCTTTCGAAGTAGATGTCGTATACGGCGGGTCCGTAGGTATCTGGGAAGTATCCCGTGCGTCCCCCTTCGAGTATGGCAACTGTCCCGACAGATACTCCACCTTTTTTGCTTACGCGCACAGCCCAATATCCAAAATGATCTCTTATTGATCGCAAATGTCTCCGAGGATCCTCCTACGTTTTAGATGTGTTGACAACCTGTATCCGGTTGCTGCATGTATCTCAGAAGACGCCCCTTGCGATGGTTCGCGTTCAAAATGATCGGGTGTTCCGATGGACGCGTACCGAGGCCGGAATTGTCAGCGAAAGAATGACGTTGCGGCTGAAGTTCTCCGGCAGGCTTGCCAGAATTGTTGGGAAGAGTTGAGGATCTGCACGCAGTAAACCAATGACAACGGCAGCGGGCAGAATGAACATGACCTATCAACAATCTAACTCTCGTGCGCGTTTTTCTGCTGATTCAAAATCACGAAATAGTTTTCACAAGGGCTCGGCCATGAACGGAAGTTCGCTGGTCTGATTGAGGAATCGATTCGTCGTATCACTCCTCGTAAAATTAGTTCGATGAGTCGCCCACGAAATACAACCGCCGTAGCAAGCAAAGTTTTCCAGGGAGTCGCAAATCGGGGTTTGCTGCTACAGTCCGGAAGCGAATTCCAGAGCGCAACAACAGTGATTTGCGTGGCGCCCATATCCGGGCCCTGGTGGTCGCACCCGAAATCCAGTCTGATTCACTGAGTCTTGGAGGAACTAGACGATCACCCTGCCCTGACAACGGCTAAGTTGATCAACGGCAAGGTGACCATTATTCACTCTGACCTATGGTCATCCCTAGTCTCTGTCGGCTGACCACCTAACGTTATCGTGGAATAGCTCTCTGGAATGTCTGACAGGTTATTGTGCTCTGGAAGCCCTTTTTATAGTAACCCGAAGTATTGCGTCACTACAGGCCCACCCGGGCGCTGACGTTATCGCGGAAAAGCTCGCCATCCCTAATGTAGCGGCGCACCATCTGCACCGATTTGTGGCCCGTCTGACGCATGATATGGCGCTCTTCAGCGCCGTTTTGGGCCGCCGATGTGGCCAGGCCCGCCCGCAGGCTATGCCCACCATAATCAGCCGGATCGGCCCCAATGGCCGCCATCGCGCCTTTGACCGCCCGCGCCACCGCTTTGTCGGACAAGCGGCTGGTGCCCACGGTGCCAGTCTTGGTAAGCCATTGGACAGTCGAATATTAGCATCTGGTGAATGTCCGGAATTGGCTAATAACGGACATGAACGGACATTCAGATTATGTCCGCTTTACCCCAAATCCGGACATTGGGGCGTCGAGCGGTGGCCTGGGCATGGCCCGCTCGCCTGAGCAAGAATCGAGCGTTGCCCGAGTGCCATTGAATATCCGATAGTGGCTACTTTCTGCCGTCCGTTGCAAATTCAGGGCAGATGAAAAGACATCCAAAAATAAAAGGGAGAGACCGATGAAAGCCGTCTCATATACCAGCAACGGATCGGCCAAGGATGTTCTCGAATATTCCGATCTGCCCGATCCCACACCTGGCGCCGGCGAGGTGTTGATCAAGCTCCACAGCTCCGGTGTAAATCCATCCGATGTAAACACCCGCGCCGGGCTGCTTTGGCCGATGACAGCGCCGCGCACGATCCTGCATAGCGACGGCGCGGGCATGATCGAAGCGGTCGGCAAGGGTGTCGATCAGGCGCGGATCGGCGAACGTGTCTGGACCTATAATGTCAACCGCACCGAGGACGGAATGGGTCAAGGCGCAAACGGGACTTGCGCTGAATATACCGCTGTAGGCGCGGCGCTCGCGGTGCCTTTGCCTGACGGGATCGGCATGACCGCTGCGGCGGCGCTTGGTGTGCCGGCGATGACGGCCCACGCCGCTTTACTGACCGACGGCCCGGTCAAGGATATGTCCGTTTTGGTTACCGGTGGCGCGGGTGCGGTTGGCTCCGCGGCAATCCAGATCGCCAAATGGGCCGGGGCATCGCGTATCGTTGCCACGGTCAGCTCGCAAGCCAAAGCCAACACAGCCACGCAAGACGGCGCAGATGCAGCCGTTAATTATAAGGAAAACAGCGCGCCCGACGATCTCGCCGAAGCGCTTCTGGTCGCCAATGGCGGCGAAAGATTCCACCGGCTCGTCGATGTCGATTTTGGCACATACATCAATTTAGCACCCAGTATTCTCCACCCTAATAGCGTGATTGGCACTTATGCCTCGATGACACACCCCAAGCCGACGATTGATTTTTATCCTTTGATGGAGAGCGGCGTCATCATGCGTTTGATTGAAATCTATGCGCAGCCACCCGATCGCTTCAAAGAAATCTATACCGGCGTCAACAAGATACTCGAAGACGGTGCGCTCACGCCCCGGATCGACAGCATCTATCCTTTGACGGAAACGGTGGCGGCCCATGAGCGGGTGGAGTCCGGCAGCCAGATCGGCAATGTGATCGTCGAGATTTAGCTCGATTGTATAGGCCTCGTAGGGACCGGACGGCGCATTGGCAATACGATGAGCGACCGGCTGCCACCTTGCTACACCGAGCCTTTTGGGCGATGCTCAAGCGTTCAAAAGGGGTTCCATAGGGGGAATCCCGGTTAAAAAAGTAACGTTGCAGAAACAACGGAAAACGGGAGGACGATGATGAGTGATATAGGGACAGCGCGCTCGGTCGAGGTCGAGGATCATTCTGAAGGTATTGCGTTCGAAAATAATCGGCTGAATATCGACCCGGCGACGACGGCGGTGGTTACCATCGACATGCACCGCGGCCATCTCGACATGACGCACGCCACGCTGCCGGCCCGGCCCGATGAGGCCAAGCGGGTGCTTGAAGGCGCTGGTGATTTCCTCAAATTCGCGCGCGAGCACGGGCTCAAAATCTTCCACATAGTGCTGACCATGCGCGAGCGCGAATGGGACCGCGCCATAAATCCGCGCGCCAGCGGCGGCTGGACCCTGTCGACGAAAACCTTCCAGACGGAAGCTCAGAAGCAGGGCGTTAAGCACAACTTAGAGGGTTCGATCCAAACCGAACTGATGCCCGAGCTCGATTTTCAGGAAGAGGACTATCTCGTCACCAACAAGAAGACGCTGTCCTGCTTCCTCGGCACCGAACTCGATCTGACCCTGCGCCGCGAGGGCATCGATACGTTAATTCTGATGGGCATCAACACCAACACGTGCGTGCTGAATGCCGCATTCGAGAGCTTCAATCTCACCTACAAGACGGTCGTCATGTCGGACTGCGTGTCGTCGATGTACGGGCTCGATCTGCACGAGTTCGCGCTCGAGAACATTGCGCGCTGCCTTGGTTGGGTGTTGACCAATGAGCAAGCCAAACAGAAGGTGCTCGACGCCGAAGAATGGCGCCGCCACAACGCCGCCGAGTAGGCGTTCCGGAGTACGACGGCTCAGCCTGCGGGACGACTATAATTCGACTCCCAGGCCCGACCCATCGGCGGGAAATAGCCAATAGGAGATATCGATTTTAGTACCTGCCGGCCTCGCGAAGCTCGTATCGAACGGCCGATTAAACACGCGTGTCTGCGCTCAATCGAACGGCGCCGATCAGCCTAAGCGGTAGCAGTCATTTGCGAGAAATCACCGCAGCACTCGCTGAGCGCTTTTTGAAAAGCTTCTCGATCAACCGGCTTAGCCAAGTAGCAGTACGCACCGAGGCGCAGGACGACGTCGCGCACCTCGTGCGCGGTAACCACGAGCACCGGCAGCGACCGTAGCGTTTCGTCAGCTTGCAATGCCTTCAATACTTTATAGCCATCCATGCCGG
>JAPUHN010000230.1 GCA_027297685.1 Alphaproteobacteria bacterium
CAAGCATCAGCGCAGACGGAACGCTCCGGGCCCAATTCTGGCACCCTAAAAACAGACCTCTAAAGGCCCTGTTCACGCTGATAAATGGGCTCGAATGTACAATTTTCAAGGGGTTAGGGTGGCGGCGGTAGACCCGCATGAGGGGCACCGAACAGGGTCATAAAGAGCTGCGCGTCCCGATCTCTGTTAACCACGAAAGCCGGTTCAGTGTCCCCTCCTGGTAGAAATCCGCCCTCAGCGTCCGAATTTCCGGCCAACCGCCCATCGGCTTTTTGGAAACCGGCCGCCGCAACGCTGCCTTGCCGTTCTAAATTGGCCCGTTCTGGTTTGGCCTGCGACAGTGCCCGTGTTGCAGCGGCCGGTCTGCTCTCCTCCCCAGGAGTGAGCGGCCTCAACGGCGCGCCGTTGGTCAGGAAAAGCGTCAGGAGAAATGCAGCGATTGGTATCGCACCGATGGCGAAAGCTAAAATTTTCAACGGCTGCATGACCTACCTTCCCGGTTCGTCGGGAAGATTGGCTGCGAAAACGGGCGATATTGGGGAACGCGCGCGGCAATTGTCCGGCGAATTAAGGCAATTGAGCCTGAAAAGACTGATTCTTGGCGGATTTCGCCCTTCAGCCGACGAATTCCGCCTCGGGCAGGCCACAAACTTCGACATCGACGGCAAAATGGTCGCCCGCATGGGATTCGGCCGCCACCGATCGCTTCCTCTGCTTTCCCCTGGTGGCTCCCCGTTCTACGATGCACACTAAACTTAAGCGAAGCCGGTAAGTATCCGGCGTCACGCGAGAGGGGAAACAAGAATGATTGTCGGCGAGCGCACCCACACCCTCAACTACGTTCACGTTCCGGCGTATGTCGAAGTGACCAGGAAGATGGCGTCTCCGATCTATCAGGCGGCCGACGGTCGCCCCATTCAAACGCTCCAAATAAGCTACCTGGCGCCCACCGCCTTCTCGCCAATCAAATAGGTCTTTAGGGCTAACAATGGCCAACAAGAAGCTACGTCCCCGGGACGCCGCGACGCTGCTGCTGTATCGCGGCGACGGCGACGATGTGCGCGTGCTCTTGGGCCGGCGCCATCATGGCCATATTTTCATGCCCAACGCCTATGTTTTTCCCGGTGGGCGGGTTAATCCCTCGGACAGTCGCGTGTCGCCGGACTCGGCTCTGCGCGCCGACGTCGCCGCCCGGCTCGAACGCGCCGCGACCCCTGCGCGCGCGCGCGCGCTGGCGGTCGCCGCCATCCGCGAAACCTTCGAGGAGACCGGCCTGTTGATCGCCTCCCGCGAGGGCGACGGCGTCCACTGGCATAACAAAATTGGGCCGCGGCTTGACGCGATCGATTATTTTTTCCGCGCGATTACACCACCCAACCGCGTCCGCCGGTTCGATGCTCGGTTCTTTTTTGCTGACGCATCGTCGACCCGGGGAACGTTGGGGGGCGACGGCGAGCTGCAAAATCTCGCCTGGTTCTCCCTCGACGAAATCCGCGATCTGGAGATGGCTGGTATCACGCGTATTGCCTTAGCGGAATTCCGCCGCGTCGTCGCCGACCCCGCATCGCGCGATCCCGACCGCCCGATACCGGTCTCGCGCTTCGTTCGCGGGCGCTATCTCATAACGCTGGAATAGAGCTCCGCACAGGCACCAAGCCCTTCTCGCTTAGAGGGGGATACCAAAATCTATGTCGAATATTGCGCAAAGGCTTGCGTGCCGGCGCGCGCGGCGTAGTCGGTCTTGACGTTGACGACCGCGACCATGCCTTCGTCGACTTTGGCCTGCGCTCGTTCCAGCGCCGGGCGGATGTCTTGTGGCGCCTCGACATACTCGCCATAGCAGCCCAACGCTTCGGCCATCAGGTCGAAACGGGTATAGCCGAGGTTGCGGCCCGGCTTGACCTGGTCGGGATCGGCGGTCCAGCCGCCGTTCAGGCTGATCACCACCAAAACCGCTATGCCGTGGCGCACGGCAGTGTCGATCTCCATGGCGTTGAGGCCGAACGATCCATCGCCGTGCAAGACGATCACCTGCGCGTCGGGTTTGGCAATCTTGGCGCCCAGACCGAACGGCAAGCCGACGCCCATGGTGCCGAACGGACCGGAGTTGAGCCGGTGTCCCGGCGTATAGGTGGGGATCGACTGGCGGCCATAGTTGAGGATTTCTTGGCCGTCGACGACCAGAATGGCGTCGCGATCGATGAAATTTTTCACTTCTTCGCACAGCCGTAGCGGATGGATCGGCACCTCGTCGGATAGGCTATTGCCGCTGGGCTGCTCGCGCTTTTGCGCTGCCTCTTCGGCCAACCTGTCGCGCCAGCTCTTGAAACTGTCGACCGTCACGTGACCGTCGAGGGCGGCGTTGAGTTGCCGCAGCACCGCCTTGGCGTCACCGACGATGCCGATGTCGAGCGGACGCGGGCTGGTGTTGATCTCCTCGGCGTCGATGTCGATGCGCGCGATGGTCGCCGAACCGTTGAAGCGTGGCGCCGCGCCATGGCTGATCATATAGTTCAACCGTGTGCCGACTATGACGATAAGATCGGCTTCGCGGAACGCGGCCGACCGTACGGTGAGAAAGCATAGCGGATGGTCCTCCGGAATCACGCCGCGGCCTTGCGGTGTGGTGTAGAAGGGAATCCCGGCGGTCTCGACAAATTGGCGCAGCTCGTCCCAGGCCTGCGACCACAAAATGCCGCTGCCCGACACCACAACTGGCCGCTCGGCCGCCGCCAAGGCCGCAATCAACTGCGCCACCTTGACGGGATCGCCCTGCGGCCGTGCGCGCTCGATCGCACGCCCCGACAGCGACCAGTCGATCTCCGCTTCGTCGATTTTCTGATACAGAACGTCGCCCGGCAGATCGAGGTATACCGGCCCGGGTTTACCCGTCATCGCCTTCTGGAAAGCGGTATTGACCAGTTCCGGAATACGCCCGGGGTGATAGACCCGGTCGGTCCACTTGACGCAGGGCCGCATGATGGCGACCTGGTCGATTTCCTGAAACGCTTGCCGGCCGTAGAGGTTGACCGGGCTGGAACCGCCGATCGCGACCACCGGTACGCAGTCGATCAAGGCGTTGGCGACCCCGGTGACCAGATTGGTGACGCCGGGACCGCTCGCCGCCATGCACACCGCCGGTTTGTTGAGCAGCCGGCTGTAGGCCTGCGCCATGAAGACGGCCGCCTGTTCGTGGCGCGCATCGAGCAGACGGATGCCTTCGTTGATGCACGCCGCCTCTGCCATCAGCATCGGCCCGCCCATGAGAAAAAACAGATCGTCCACCCCCTCGCGCCGTAACGCCTTGGCGAGAATTTCCGATCCGGTGAGTTCCGCCACCGTCCTATTCCTTTCGATGCTTAACGCTATTTCTTTGTGATTGGATTCTTCGTGTTTGGATTTGCGCCTACATGACGCCGTCGGCCTTCAAGGCGTCGATTTCATCGGCGCCTATGCCGAGCCAGCTGCCGAGTACCGCTTCGTTGTGCTCACCCAACAGCGGGGCTGCCGCCAAAGGTACCTCCGAGCCTGACATTTTGACCGGCCAGACCGGCATTTTGAAGTCACCCCGGTCGGGATGGGCCATGGTTTGAAAGATGCCGCGTTCCTCGAGGCTGGGGTCGTTGTAAAGCTCCATCGAATCGTACACGGCACCCGCCGGAACCCCGGCCTTGCCGAGGATCTCCATTGCCTCGCGCTTGTTGCGCTGGCGGGTCCATTGCGACAGCAAATCCTCCACGTCGGCCTGGTTGTCCATGCGCTTCGCCGGCGATTCGAATCGCGGGTCGTCGTGCAAGTCCGCGCGCCCGATCGCCGACAGCAAGCGGTTCCATTGGTGATTGCCAGCGCGCGACGTGTAGATATAGACGTAGTCGTTAGGCCCACCGGGATCGCAGGGGAAAATGCCGCATGGCGCGGTGCCGCCGGTGATGATCTTCGGGCCCGCCCGCGGCGCTGGCTTGCCGGTGCTGGCCTGCACGGCATAGGCGACGCGCGTGTATTGCAACATGGCATCCTGCATCGCTGCTTGGATGCGCTGGCCCTTGCCGGTGCTCTGGCGCTGGTAGAGCGCACCGAGAATACTGATCGCCAGCAGCATTCCGGTTCCGGTATCGCCAAGCGTTGCGCCGGGCTTGTTGGGCTGACCGTCGGGTTCGCCGGTGATGCTCAGCAGGCCGCCGGTCGACTGGGCGATCATATCGAACGCGAGGAAATCCTCGTACGGACTGCCCTCGCCGAAACCCTTCACCTGGGCATAGATCAGCCGGTCGTTTTCCTCCCTCAGCACGTCGTAACTAAGGCCGAGGCGTTCGATAACGCCGGGCGCGAAGTTCTCGATGAACACATCGGCCTCGCGGGCCATCCGCTTGACCAGCTGCAGGCCTGCCTCGGTCTTCAGGTTGCAGGTGACGCTCTTCTTGTTGGCGTTGAAGATCAGGAAATACCAGGAATCGATCCCCTGCTTTTCGGTCCAGGCGGCGCGGGCCTGGTCGCCACCCTGCGGGTTCTCGACCTTGACCACTTCGGCGCCAAGCCATGCCAACGCTTCGGTGCACGAAGGACCAGCCTCGAACTGGGTCAGGTCGAGCACCCGAACGCCGGCTAGCGCGCCGCTGGCGCCATTCGTTGTATTCATGCGTTGCATCTCCTCGGTCGAGCCGCACCCCCGTTGATAGGCGGCGGAAAAGCCCGCCAGAACTTGTTGTACAGGGCCGATTGCGCATCGGCGCAGGCGAGTGTAAGCACCGGCCCCACGGCGGCGCCGGCATTTTGCGCAAGTTGTGCCGTTACCAACCCAATCGCCGAGCTACCGCCGGCAACGAAGACTATCTGATCCTGCAGACTCAAGGTTTGTCCTCCCGATGGAAAATATATTGTTGGCCCCCATTAAATACGCACTGGGCCCACCAAAGCCAGCGGATGAGCAGATCCACCCTAGTCGCGCTGCGCGGCCATGTACGTTAAACTCTTCAATAAAATGGGGAGCGACGGCGGTCGGCATTATAGAGTGACATGAATTCGATTTGATTGTCGTTGAGTGCGGCGTCGCCCGCCCGGCCTCCGGAAGGTGTCTACATTCACGAACGACCAGAAACTCCAATTCAGCCCTAAAACAGCGAGAACCAACATGTCCAACTCCGATAATTACCCTAAACGCAAACTGGGCTCCAGCGCGATCGAAATGACGCCGGTGGGCCTGGGTTGCATGTCCTTTTCCGGTGTCTACGGCCCGAGCGACGACGATGCGGCGATTGAGCTGATCCACTATGCGATCGATAACGGTATCGATGCGCTCGACAGCTCGGACATGTATGGCTGGGGGCATAACGAAGAGCTGCTCGGCCGCGCGCTCGCCGGGCGCCGCGACAAAATCGTTCTGATCTCCAAGTTCGGCCAGGTGCAAAATCCGGATGGCGGCGGAAATTTGGTCGATGGCCGGCCGGAATACGTGATCGGCGCCTGCGAGGCGAGCCTACAGCGGCTCAATACCGACGTCATCGACTTGTACTTTCAGCACCGCGTCGACCCCAAGGTGCCGATCGAAGACACCGTCGGCGCGATGGCGCAGTTGATCGAGCAAGGCAAGGTGCGCGCCATCGGCATCTGCGAGGGCAACCCGGAGACCATCCGGCGCGCTCACGCCGCTCATCCGCTTGCCGCTGTGCAAAGCGAGTATTCGTTGCTCTACCGCGAACAGGCCGAAGAGTCGCTCGAGGCTATGCGCGAGCTGGGCATCTCCTACATGGCCTATGCGCCGCTCGGCCGCGGTCTGCTGACCAACCAGTTCCTCGGCATGGACAGCCTGCCGGAAGACGACCCCCATGCGCGTCACCCGCGCTACGCCGGCGATAACTTCACCCACAATATGGAACTGGCCACGCGTGTGGCCGCCATCGCCGAGGAAAAGGGTTGTACGCCGGCGCAGCTTTGCATCGCCTGGCTGCTGGCTCAGGGCAACGATATCGTTTCCATCCCGGGCACCAAACGCCGCGAGCGCCTCGACGAGAACATGGGCGCGCTCGATGTTGCGCTCTCGGCCGAAGATCTCGCGCGTATTTCCGATGTGGTTCCGGTCGGAGCGGCTGCGGGGACCCGCTATCCCGCCGGCGGCATGAAGGGAGTTCATATCTAGCGGCACTTACAAGATCAGGCGGCAAGCTCTCAAACTTTTGGCTGATAGACCATGGTCTAATTTACGCAATCGGCCGAATTTCTTTATATGAACTGCGGACTGTTGGTAGTCGAACACACCGGCGTTCGTGAAGTTTTAGTGCTTTTTCGTGTGGCGCGACGCCATTGACAGGTGACGCACGTGCACGATGTTTTCCCCGTGTTCCCCCGATCCCTGAAGTCAGGGGTTGCTTGGATGTGCAGAGTGCTCGTTACTCTGCACATCCAATTTTTTTGCCATTTTTGGCCCAATTCAGCTTCGGCAACGCTCGGTTCTATCGATATACCGCCAGACCGGTCGCGCCGGCGACTTGCTCTGCAATGGCTAAGACTGGTTTAGTAGCGCCTGGAATCGGCAAAGCTGAATAATCGATGCTGAATAATTGGCTGATTATCGTCGCATCGCTCGCCTATATCGGCGTGCTGTTTGCGATTGCCACTTATGGCGACCGGCTGGCGGCAAAACGCCCAGCAGGCCAGCGCGCGACCGCCAAACCGCTGATCTATTCACTAACGCTGGCCGTGTACTGTACGTCGTGGACATTTTACGGCAGCGTCGGTCTGGCGGCCTCGAGCGGCTACGATTTTCTTCCCGTATATCTAGGCCCGATTCTTCTGTTCACCTTGGGCTTTCCGGTGCTGCGTAAGATCATCCGCATCGCCAAGGCCGAAAATATCACCACCATCGCCGACTTCATTGCCGCGCGGTTTGGCAAAAGCCAGGCGGTCGCCGCAGTCGTGACCCTCATCGTGGTCATTGGCATTTTGCCGTATATCGCGCTGCAACTAAAAGCCGTCTCGACTAGTTTCAACGTGCTCACCAGCTACCCGGCAGTAACGGTGTCGAACACGGCGGGAGTTGGTCCCTGGTGGTCGGACACGGCGTTGGTAGTGGCTGCGCTGATGGCGGTGTTTTCAATAATCTTCGGCACCCGCAACATCGATGCCACCGAGCATCACCACGGCATGATGTTGGCAATTGCGTTTGAGTCCGTTGTAAAGCTGGTGGCGTTCTTGGCGGCCGGTTTATTCGTCACGTTCGTGATGTTCGGCGGGGTCGGCGATCTACTGTCCCATGCATCGGCGTCGCCGATGATCGTCGAGCGTTTCACCGGCGCCATTGACGGCGCGAAATGGGTGACGATCGCCTTGCTGTCGATGGCCGCGATCATCTGCCTGCCGCGTCAGTTCCATGTTGCGGTGGTCGAAAACGCCGACGAGTCCGAGCTGAAAAGAGCTGCCTGGCTTTTTCCGGCGTACCTTGTCGCCATCAATCTCTTCGTCATTCCGATAGCCTTGGCCGGTTTGCTTGCGTTTGGCGGCTCGGGCGTCGACGGCGATACGTTCGTGCTGGCCTTGCCCATGGTGGCGCAGCAGAAAACTTTGGCGCTGTTTGTATTTATTGGCGGTCTGTCGGCGGCGACCGCCATGGTCATTGTCGCTACGGTGGCGCTCAGCACCATGGTCTCGAATGATGTCGTTATGCCGTTGTTGCTGCGCTACGGCGCGCCGGGCACGGCGCGGCGTCAAGATGTCGGCCAGTTATTACTGACGGTTCGCCGGGTGGCGATGTTCGCCATCCTCATGCTTGCGTTCGCCTACTATCGGGTCGCCGGCGAAGGCCAGGCACTGGCGTCGATCGGGCTTATCTCGTTTGCCGCGGTCGCCCAATTTGCGCCGTCCATCTTCGGCGCAATTTTCTGGGAACGCGCGTCGCGCATTGGCGGCCTGAGTGGCGTTGTTGTTGGATTTGCCATTTGGGCCTACACCTTGTTGTTGCCGACATTCTCGGGAAGCTCCTGGTTGCCGGTCTCTATGTTAACCGACGGCCCCTGGGGGATCGTCGCGCTGGCGCCGCAATCGCTGCTTGGGCTCCAGTTTGGCGACCCGCTGACCCATGGCGTATTTTGGAGCGTCGGCGCAAATATTCTGGTGTTTATTATTTTGTCTTTGTTGGCCCAGCCGAAAGCGATCGAGCGCACACAAGCGCATGCGTTTGTCCATGTCGATGCGGGATATAGCGGCAGTCGGGTCCGGACACTCAAGGGCACATTGACGGTAGGCGATTTGCGCGAAATCGTGGAACGCTATCTGGGCGCCGACGCCGTGGGACGGGCGTTCGCCGATTATGCGGCGCGGCACGGCGAAGAGATGACACTAGCGTCGGCAGTGGATGTGGAGCTGTTGCGCTACACCGAGCGTCTGCTCGCCAGCGCCATCGGTGCGTCGTCGGCGCGCCTGGTTATCGCGCTGTCGCTCGAACGCGACGATATGGATATGCGCAGCGCCATGGCGCTACTCGACGACGCGTCTGCCGCGATCCGTTACAACCGGGAACTGCTGCAGTCGACGATGGAGAATGTCCGCCAGGGCATCGCCGTTTTCGATGAGGAATTACACCTCATATGGTGGAACCGTCGGTTCAGCGACCATCTGAACCTGCCCGAGGAGTTTGCACGCATCGGCGTGTCGGCCGATGATATTATCCGTTACAGCGCCGAGCACGGCGAATACGGACCCGGCGACGTCGATCAGATCGTGGCCGAATTGATGGCTCAATACCGCTCACGCACGCCGATCACTTACGAACGCCGTCTGGCCGACGGCACGGTTCTGGAAGTTGTCACCAGTGCGACGCCCGGTGGCCACGTGGTCGCAACGTTGACCGATGTCACCGAGCGCGTGCAGGCCGTTGCCGCCTTGGCTGAAGCAAAAGAAAGTCTGGAATTGCGGGTCGCCGAACGCACGCGCGCATTAACCCTACTTAACGACCAGTTGCGCAAAGCCACCTTGGCCGCCGAAGATGCCAACCTTGGCAAGACACGTTTCTTGGCCGCCGCTAGCCACGACTTACTGCAGCCGTTAAATGCGGCGCGCCTGTTTCTATCGTCGCTCGCCGAACGGCAGCACCCGTCCGATAACGCGGCGCTCATCGACCGGGTCGAAACTTCCCTGAAATCGGTCGAAGACCTTCTTGAAGAATTGCTCGATATCTCGAAACTCGATGCCGGCGGCGTGGTACCGCAAATCCAAGATTTCGCCCTCAATGAGCTACTGGACGGGCTGGCGACCCAATTCGCAGCGCTGGCAGACGAGGGCGGTGTGACATTGCAGTTCGTGCCATCACATCGCGTGGTGCGCAGCGATCGTCGGCTGTTGCGGCGTATCCTGCAGAACTTCTTGTCGAACGCCATTCGTTATACGCCGACGGGCGGGCGGGTATTGCTGGGCTGCCGGGTTGCCGGCGATGGGCTACGGCTCGAGGTTTGGGATACCGGACCCGGCATTCCCGATGATATGCACGAGGCCGTGTTCCGTGAATTTCAACGGCTCGCCGGCCCGGCAGGCTCCGCTCCGGGATTGGGTCTCGGCCTGGCCATCGTCGACCGGGTGGCCCGCATGCTCGATCATAAAATCACCTTGCGCTCGCAACCGGGCAGGGGGTCGGTTTTTGCCGTAACCGTTCCCGTTGGCGATGCCCTGCCGGCCAGCCCCACCGTGACCGAAATGTCCGTTCCGCGTAACTACGAACTCGACGGTGCGGTCGTCCTGTGCATCGACGACAGACCCGACATCCTCGACGGAATGAAGGCGTTGTTGGGCGGCTGGAAATGCGATGTTCGTGTCGCGGCGTCCGGCGCAGAGTGGCAGGATGCGCTGAACGGTGATACGCCCGACCTCATTGTTGCCGACTATCATCTGGACGACGATACGGGCGGCTTGCAACTGATTGCAGAAGTCTGCGGTAGCGTTGGCCGCGTCATTCCAGCGATTGTTGTTTCCGCCGACCAAACCGAGGCGTTACGCGAAGAAGCGATGCGCCGCGGCCATGCGTTCCTGGCGAAGCCCGTCAAACCGGCGGCATTGCGGGCCTTAATGACGCGTTTGCTGGTTCAGCGCGCCGCGCTCGTCGAACGAAGCGTGTTATAGACACGGCCGGTCGCCAGAATGATTCAATCTGGTCGGATACTGCTCTAGGTTTCGATTTCGGCGACGTCGCGCGTTGGATCGTCGACCGCCAGCCGGTTCGCCAGAATGACTGCCTGGGTGCGGCTATTCACGCCTAACTTCTGCAATATTGCCGACACATGCGATTTAACGGTTGCCTCGGAAATATCGAGATCGTAGGCGATTTGCTTGTTCAATTTTCCTTCGCTCACCATATTGAGGACGCGAAGCTGCTGCGGGGTCAGATTGGACAGTCGGGCGGCAAGCTCGGCATCTTCTTTTGCCGTCTCTGGCAGGTCGTCCATTTTTGGCAGCCAATGGTTGCCATCTAACAACGCGTGCACGGCGTTGCGGATATCATTCACCGAAGTCGATTTTGGAATGAAGCCGGCAGCACCATAATCCATGGCTTGACGCATCAGCCGGGGGTCGGTGCTGGCTGAAATCATGGCGATTGGAACCGAGGGAAACTCGGCACGGAGAAAACACAGGCCGGTAAGGCCGTGCATGCCCGGCATGTGAATATCGAGCAATAACAGGTCGGCGTTGCCGTCCTCGGCGAGCAGCGCTTCGGTTTCGTCGAGGGAAGCGGCCTCCGCAAACGAGGCATCGGCGATATCGTCGGAAATAGCCTGTCGGATTGCGCTGCGCACAAGCGGATGATCGTCGGCAATAACGATGGCGTAGGCCTGAGACAATGTTTCCCCCTCGGGACCGGTCTTAGCACCGGGTTTATACTTTCGGCCATTATGACCTTTAGCGGCGGCGTGTCCAACGGTTCGTAGGGGCCATCTGCGCGCCGATTTTTGCCCTTTGGCGATAATTATTGCACCAAAACCCAGGATAATGAGGGTTTTTGGCCGCAATTAACCTTCTTGAGTTCAGTTCAGCGCGTTGATCGTCCAGTCATAGGGTAACCACCGCAATCGGGGTGGCGGGCCGCCGGCGATTTTTTCGGCAACTTCCGGCATATAGCGGCCGGCAAAGCTGGCAATATCGCCGCCAGCCTGAATAAAATCGCCAGCGTACCAAAGATACACTTTGGTGAGCCAAAGCGTAGCGCCATCGAAATGCGCCCAACGAAGATCATCGTGAACCGCTTGAGTGTGAGATGACAGCTCGCCCTCGATCGCCGCGCCGGTGTAGGCGCCCGCCCGCAACGGCGGGCAGCCGATACTGGCGCAATTGATGGCGAAATGAATCCTCGGCTCGACAAACCGAGTGCGCAGCCAGACATTCTCGATTTCGTGGAGGCTCAATAAGTGATCGCCGATGCGCCAGCGCCGGCCTATCCAACGTTCCCGATTGGGAATATTTTGGATCGACGTGAGCGGCCGGTACTCGGCGACCAGACGCAGAGTGAAAGCGTTATAGGCGTTGATCAACAGCGCGAGTTTTTCGTCGCGCGACAGGGCGTGGAATTCGACCTTGCCGATGGCCTCGATATACTGGTCGAGCCTCGCCACATCGTGCGTCAGCGCTTCGTAGTCGACACGGCCGTTGGAACGGACGTGCCGGCGTAGCAGAGTGTCGAGTATGCCATGGTCGAAGCGCGCGCCGGTGGTGTCGTCGCCATAGGCTTCGTTCATGACGACCCGGGGAGGGCCGAACAGGCGGATTAAAATCCGCCATTCGTCAAGCGGCGGTATCCAACCCATCGTTAACGTCACTGACTATGCTGGCATAAACACGGTCGCGTAGACCGGCGGCGTTGACCTCGCACATGGACTTCAGTTCGCCATCCACCGGCACCATGAATACACAATGGCGCAAGCGGTAGCGGCCCTCGTCGGTCGCCATTTCCGCAGCGCTCATGAAATGGTGCGACGCGATCATTAATCGATCGATGCGCGCGGTGCCGGTCAAAATGCGCCATCCCAGCCCGAGCGGGTTCTGCTGGTCGAGCCGGCGCAGCCAATGCCACGCCGCGCGTGGCAGGGTCCAGGCGAACAGGCCCGGCGCACGGACCACCATGCCGGCGATGCGGGCCAGAGCTTCGGCCGGCCGGTCGGCCCGGAATGTGACCCCCGCCCAACGTTTTAACACTGACTTTAGGATCCGTCGGTCGTGCTCGCTGCTGTTCATGCTGAACGGCAAATACTGGGGCGCCATACCGGGCTGGCAGACCGAGGCACCGATGACAACGCGCGAGCACCCGGGATGTCCCATCCACCACTGATTTTCTTCCAACCGGTCGGTATTTTCCGGCTCGATGTTCAATCCCCTTGCGATTTCGTGCCACAGGGTCTCGACATCGACGCGCCCGATTCCGGCTTCGGTGCGGCCGACATCGGCAACCGGCATGAAGCCGATCATGCGGAAAACGTCGGCATTCTCTTGGATCCAACGAACTATGTCAGCGACTTCGCCGACGTTCTGCGGCGTAACCGTGACCGTCGTCCCCACCCTTAAGGTTAGGCCGGTGGATTGCCGGGCATCGCGGACCATGGTGGCAAATTCGGCACGCAACGGCATCAGCTCGGCCTCGCGGATCGCGTATTTGTAGGCCGCGCCCTGCCGTCCCCGCTGGGTGGTATCGATATGTATGCTGACCTCTTCGAGCCCCCCGTCGGTCATCAGCCGCTCGAGCAGTCCGGGGTTGCGGCGGAAACTGTCGCCGTGGGTCATCAACATCGGGATCAGCCCGATCGCGCGCGCGTAGCGGATTAACTCGATAACCTCGTTGATGGGGCGCAGGGTCACCTCGCCATCGGTGAGTTGCAGATTGCCCGACGGTCCCAGCCGCTGACGCAAAATTCGCATCTGCGCCTTCACCGCTTCCAAATTCATTGCCGGTATACGGTTCGCGTCGGCGGCCAAGTAACAGCCGCGGCAGGCAAAATCGCAACGGGGCATCACGCCGATGGTGGCGCCGCAGCCCTCTTCATGACGACCGAACATTTGGTTTTCGGTCCGCAATTCCGGTGCAATTCCGTCCCATATCGCATCCAGGTTGCGCCGCGCCTCGGGGTCGACCGGGGACCGGAACCGATGCCATAAACCAGCAAGCGTGACCGGCGCGTCGTGGCTCGACGTTGTTCCCAACTTCCACATTCCATTCCCCGCTTTAACGCCCCTACGAACTGGTGACGTTCTAACGGCAGAAGAAGCCCATTGCGGCCAACTTGTTCTCAACTTCTCGTGTACCGGTTCTCGTATATCGGCAAACGATCATGGTTCAGCCGATACCTTTGCCCCAGCGCCAGCGTTCGATGGTCACGTCCTTGAAGACGCCGCCGTAGTTCAACGGCTCCTTGGCCCAGAAGTCTTCACAGGCCGCCCGGTCGGGGAACTCCATGATCATGAAACTACCGATCAGCCCAGACCCTTCATCGTCCTGCAGCGGGCCCCGGGCGACATATCGGTCCATCAGCGATGCCTGGAACTTGTGATGATCTTCGGCGACGGCGGCACGCCGGGCGTCTGCGTCGGGTCCGTCGATCGCGGTAACGATAAACTGCTGCCAATCAACCGTGCGCGGATAGTCGAGTTGCCGGATTTCCATGCTCGACGACCAGCGGACGATTTCCACCGCGTCGAAGGCGCCGGCCATGTTGAAGGGCTCGCTTGCGATCCAGGCTTCGGCGCTGGCTCGGTCCGGCGCGTCCAGGAGGGTCAGGCTGCCGGTGGTCTCGGCGCCGTCGTCGCTCAGCAGCGGACCCGCGAATCGGATCCGGTCCCGGTGCTCGCGCAAATAGGCCAGGTGCGGATCGGCCGCCGATACCCGTGCCTCGGCGCCGCCATCGGCGCGCAGCCGGGCCTGGATGCACCAGCTCGGCGACTTGGTCATGTAGTACTGCTTGAGTTCTTGTTCGCTCAGGCCATAGCGGGGGTCGCCCGGCAGGGCGCCCGACGGATTAGCAGGATCGGACATGGCTCGCGTACCTCTTTGTTCAAGCATTGGATCACTTACCCTAGAGCAGTGTCCAGCTAGATTGAATCAATTCTGTTGGTGATCGGCGCGCCCCTGCTAAATGAAATTTACCCAGGGTAGGCGCAACCAGGATGCCCGGTTAAGCTGCCGACAAGGGTGCAGTGAAGCGCCACCAATCATTCGGGAAATAGAGCCATGGCAAGAAACTTCCGTCGCGTCGTCACCGGCCACAACGCCGAAGGCAAATCGATTATTTTGATGGATGGGCCGCCGCCGCAAGTGTTGGAGCCGCTGCCGCAACTATTCTCGCATGAAATCTGGGAGACCACGGCGCCCGCCGACAACACTGGAGACAACGATACCGCCATCCGGGATATGCGGATCGAACCGCACGATCCTGCCGGCACGATATTTCGTTACGTGGAATTTCCACCCGACGAGGTGTGGATGGACGCCGATGTCGGTGCGGCATTTGCCCAGATGGGCAGTGGCGGCGCGCATGATAGCGATGCCGACACGCCAGGCATGCACGAGACCCAGACGACCGACTACGCGATCGTGCTGGAGGGCGAAATGTGGGCCGTCATGGAAGACGGCGAGACCAAGCTCAGCGCCAACGATGTGCTGATCCAGCGCGGTACCAACCATGCCTGGTCGAACCGCTCGGGCAAACCGGCGCTCATGCTGTTTGTGCTGGTCGGCGCCAAGCCACGGAATTAACGCGATTTTCGGTGCGGAAGAGGATCACTGAAGCTAGTGGCGCCTGAGGCAAAAATATCGCTCGGGATTGTGGTCCCGGCGCTCAACGCCGTGTCGGAAATCGGCGCCACGCTTGAGGCGCTGCGCGCGGCCGGCCCGAGGTTCGACGTCGATTTTCTGGTGGTCGATGGTGGTTCAACCGACGGCACGATTGCCGCCGCCCAAACCGGCGGCGCGCGAACGATTACCGCACCGCCGGGGCGCGGCGGGCAACTCGCGGCCGGTGCGGCGTCGGTGGCCGGCGACTGGCTGTTGTTTGTCCATGCCGACACGCGGTTGGAAGGCGACTGGGTCTCCGCGGTCGGCGACTTTATGCGCACAACGGAGAATACGGCGCACGCCGGTTACTTCCGCCTGGTCTTCGACGATGCAGCTCCCGCAGCTCGGCGGCTCGAGCGCATCGTTGCCTGGCGCGCCCGTGTGCTGGGGCTCCCCTATGGCGATCAAGGCCTGCTGCTGGCGCGAGACCTGTACGATACGCTCGGCGGGTATCGGCCATTGGTGCTGATGGAGGATGTCGATCTGGTGCGCCGCCTCGGCCGCCGCCGGCTGGTGGCGCTGCCAGCGTCCGCGCGAACCTCGGCCGAACGTTACCGCCGCAGCGGCTATCTGGTGCGATCTGCGCGAAATCTTTTGTGTCTGCTGCTGTACCGGCTCGGCATTCCGCTGCCGATCGTCCGGCGACTCTACGGATGAGG
>JAPUHN010000231.1 GCA_027297685.1 Alphaproteobacteria bacterium
GATTTTCAGTCCGAAGTCTACGATCCACGGGTGGGGAGGCCGGCGGAACACGACTTCGTAGGCGTAGAATAGTAGATGTCCGCCGTCCAACAAAGGGATGGGAAGTATATTTATCAGGCCCAGATTGATCGATAGGAAGGCCGCGAAGAAGATCAATGAGGCAAGGCCGGCGTCTGCTGCGCTGCCCGATATTTGTGCGATGCGAATAGGTCCACCGAGTTCTTTTGCACTGCGCTCGCCGGAGAACATTTGGCCGATTGCGGTCACCGTTACCGACGTCAGGCGCACCGTTTCGCGCACCGCTTGCCAGACCGCTTGGATCGGGTTGTGCCGCTGGAACTCGCGCTCGGTTCCCCGTACGCCTATTAGACCAATGCGTTGTTCGTCGCCCAAGGGGTCGGTGAAAATCTCGACCTTTGGCGTTACCTGCATGGACACTTCCTGGCCGTCCCGCTCGACCACGATGATTATGGGAAGTCCAGGATGTAGGCGGACCAATTGCTGTACTTCTTCAAAGCGCGCGACTTTGCGTCCAGCGACTTCCAGGAATAGATCGCCAGGTTGAAATCCCGCTTCTGCTGCCGCGGAGTCCGGACTGACTTCGGATACGCGCGCCGGCGTGAAAGATTGGCCGATTGTGGAGAAAGTGATGACAAAAATCAGAATGGCAAATAGGATATTTGCAATCGGCCCTGCGGCGACGATTGCGGCCTTTTGCCCCAGGCGTTTGTGATGGAACGAGACCGCTTGTTCTTCTGGGGTCAGCGGCGTGCCATCGTCGTCTGGGCCGACATCGCTCTGCCCAAACATCTTTACATAGCCGCCGACCGGTATGAGGCCGAATTTCCAGCGGGTTCCAGCCTTGTCGGTCCACCCAAAAAGCTCTTTGCCAAAACCGACGGAAAAGGTCTCAACGCGCACGCCATTGCGCCGAGCAACCCAGTAATGGCCAAACTCGTGCACGAACACGATTGGCGTCAAAACAACCAAGAACCAGAATAATGTTACTAGTACGCCGCCCATGAATACTCCACTAGCAGGCTAACTCTTTACGTTTTGTAAACTCACAGAATTTGCAAATAGCGTTAGAAACGTGATTTTACAAGGGTTTGTGCGATCCGGCGCGCTTCCGCGTCGAGTTGCTCAAAGTCGTCGAACGAGGCAATCGGCTGCGCCGGCACTCGATCCAGGGTTTCTTCGACGATGCGCGTGATGTCGAGAAAGCCGATTTGTTCATCGAGAAAGCTGGCAACCGCCACTTCGTTGGCGGCGTTGAGTATAGCGGTGCTTCCATTGCCCCGGGTTAACGCATTACGAGCGAGGTTCAGTGCCGGAAATCTCTGGAGATCCGGTGCCTCGAAGGAAAGCTCGCCGATTTCCGCCAGGTCGAGCCGTTTGGCGGGCGCCGCCATACGTTCTGGCCAGGACAGCGTATAGGCGATCGGCGTGCGCATATCAGGGGTCCCCAATTGCGCCAGAACGGAGCCGTCGATATAGGCGACCAGCGAGTGCACGACCGATTGTGGGTGTACCAGCACTTCGATTTTTTCGGCGGGGACCGGAAACAGATAGGCCGCCTCGATCAACTCCAAACCTTTATTCATCAATGTGGCCGAATCGACGGAAATCTTTCGACCCATATCCCAGTTGGGATGGGCGACCGCTTGCGCCGGTGTCGCAACTGCCAATTCTTCCAGGGTCCAGGTGCGAAACGGCCCTCCCGACGCGGTCAGGATAAGGCGTTCGACCTCTTTGGCATTTGCAGTTTCGAACACCTGAAATATCGCGTTGTGCTCGGAATCGACCGGTAACAGCGTGGTGCCAGACCGCTCGACCTCGGCCATCACCAGTTCACCGGCGCACACCAAACATTCCTTGTTGGCGATTGCGACAATCGAACCCTGGCGACTCGCCGCCAAGGTTGGTCGCAGCCCCGCGGCGCCGACGATCGCAGCGACCACAATGTCCGCCGGCTGACTTGCCGCTTCGATGACGGCCGCCTCCCCCGCCATAACCTCAACTTCGGTACCCTGCAAGGCGTCGCGCAGGTCGTCGAGCTTTTCCGGATCGCCGATAATCGCAAATTTAGCCTCTAACAAGCGCGCCTGTTCGGCCAGCAATGCGACGTTGGAGTTGGCGGTTAAGGCGACGACGCGAAATCGATCGCGATTGCGCGCCAACAAATCGACTGTATTACAGCCAACTGAACCGGTTGCCCCAAGAACGGTAACTGTGCGCGGCGACACTGCCGTTTGTGTAAGGTCTTCTGGGTTGGTTAGGGCCATCAAGGCACCGTTCCTCGTTGGGCAATTACAATCGCGGCCATCATAGGTGCGGCAATCAACAGGCCGTCGATTCGGTCGAGTATACCACCATGGCCGGGTATGATTGACCCGGAGTCCTTCTTATCGAAACGGCGTTTAACCCAGGATTCGAACAGATCACCACATTGTGTAGCAATCGATAGAATAAACGCCAGCGCGATAGCGCCAATGGGCGGCTGGATTTCCATGAAACCGGCGCCCCAATAGGCGCCCGCCACGGCCAATATTAGACCGCCGGCGGCACCGGCCCATGTTTTGCCCGGGCTGATCGATGGCGCCAAACGCGGCCCGCCGATTACACGGCCAGATGCGTAAGCGCCGATATCGGTTAACCAAACGACGCCGAACAAGAAAAACAACCCCTCGAAACCAATTTGCGGGCTCGCTCGAAGCGACAAGATAGCAATCAGGGGGAGGCCTAAATAGACGATGCCAACAACCGGCCAAATACGGTTGGCGGCATTCCGTCCGCCGAAAGCCGAAACGGCCGCTAGAGCGACCACCACCAAGCCGGCGGCGGTTCCTCCAGTTACCAGCGCGATCGCCAACACCGGCCCAATCACAATCAACAGCGCAATAGGCATGGGGCCGTCAATATCGCAGAGGCGCGACCACTCGTGCCCGCCCAGGCCAATGACAACGGCCACCAACAGCGCGAACCAAATGCCGCCGGCCCATGCGCATATAAGGACAATCGGCGCTAAAACGGCCGCGGTCACCAGGCGCATCGCGAACTCGGACCTCGATCCCGTCCGGTTTGCCGGCGGAGGGGCATCTCCAGACATTGTCATTGAGCGTTAACCAGCGACGGCGCCGAACCGTCTTTCGCGGCCATTGAATTCGTCGATCGCCGATTCCAGGTGTTCGCGGTCGAAATCGGGCCACAGGACGTCGCTGAAAACCAACTCCGTGTAGGCGATTTGCCACAGCAGGAAGTTGCTGATTCTTTGTTCGCCGCTGGTTCGGATCAGCAAATCAGGGTCGGGTATGTCGGCGGTCGCCAAATAGCCCGAAAATCTATCGGCATCGATATCGTCCGGCGATACGCGGCCGCTGGCAACGTCGTTGGCAAGCGCGCGCGCAGCTTCGACGATTTCCTGGCGCCCCCCATAACTCAGCGCTGCGGTTAAATGTAGCCCGTCATTGCCGGACGTCATTTGTTCAGAGTGTTCGATCAGCCGGACGATGTCCGACGAAAAGGTCGACCGATCGCCGATAATGCGGATTAGAACATTTTTTTCGTGCAGCCGCGCGGTTTCGCTTTGCAAAAATCGCCGTAGCAGCCACATCAAATCGTCGACCTCAATGATCGGGCGTTTCCAGTTTTCCGAACTGAATCCGAACAATGTCAGATATTGCACGCCGAGCTCGCCTGACGCCTCGATGGTTCGCCGGACGGCATCGATCCCGCGCCGGTGACCGTCGGTCCGTGGCATACCGCGCGACTTCGCCCACCGGCCGTTACCGTCCATGATAATGGCGATGTGCTTTGGAATGCGCCGTTGCGACAACTCGGTCACCGTCATCGGATTAAACCTTAAGGATATCTTGCTCTTTTTCAGCGAGCATTTTGTCGATTATTGCGATGTGTTCGTCGGTAAATCTTTGAATGTCCTCGCCGCGCACACGCTGTTCGTCTTGCGAGATTTCGTGGTCTTTCTCACTCTTCTTCAACGTATCCATACCGTCGCGGCGAACGTTGCGTACCGCGACCCGCGCTTGTTCGCCGAACTTGGCCGCAACTTTGGTAAGCTCGATGCGGCGTTCCTCGCTCAATTCCGGTAGCGGAACCCGGATCAAGTTACCCTCGGTCTGAGGGTTCAGCCCGAGATCGGATTCCCGGATCGCCTTTTCCGCCTCTTTTACCAGCGAATTATCCCACACCTGCACGGTCAACAGACGCGCTTCGGGAATGCTGATCGACGCCACCTGGTTCATCGGCATAATTGCGCCATAGGCATCGACGTTCACGTTCTCCAGCAATGCCGTTGAGGCCCGACCCGTGCGCAAGCCGGTGAACTCTTTTCGTAACGCTTCAATAGCCCCGTCCATGCGGCGCATAAGATCATCTGGATCCGCTGACACCTCACTATCCTCCCTCTATTAGCGTGAACCGGCCCTCACCCCTGATGACCCGACTCACTTCGCCCTTATTCTGTATCGAAAATATCAAAATCGGAATGTTGTTTTCACGGCAAAGCGTTATCGCGGCGGCGTCCATAACTTGAAGGTCATTGCGCAACACGTCGAAATGACTGAGTTTTTCATATCGCTCGGCCTTCGGATCTGTCGCCGGATCGGCGGAATAAACGCCGTCGACTTTGGTCCCCTTTAGCAGGCAATCGCAAGACATTTCCGACGCTCTCAGCGCCGCCGCGGTGTCGGTGGTGAAGTATGGGTTGCCCGTGCCGGCGGCGAATATCACCACGCGGTTGCGTTCCATATGCCGGACGGCACGCCTGCGTATATAGGGCTCGCATACCGTCGACATCGGGATCGCGGACTGCACGCGGGTATCGACACCGAGGTTTTCCAAAGCGTTCTGGAGCGCCAACGCATTGATCACCGTTGCCAGCATACCCATGAAATCGGCGCTCGCGCGGTCCATGCCGGCCGCCGCGCCGGAAATACCGCGATATATATTGCCGCCGCCGACGACCAGACAGAGCTGAATACCGGTCTCGCAAACCTCACGAACATCTTCGGCGATGCGATTTACCGTTTTCGGGTCGAGCCCGAATTCCTGGCCGCCCATCAATACCTCGCCAGATATTTTGAGCAGGACCCGGCGGTAGTTTGGTGGCGTTGTCATAGGAAGCGATCTGTCGAGCGAATTGGAAACGGTGGCTTTAGCCGGCGCATCCCTTGTTAGCCGCATACGCCGCGTAGGATCAAGCCACGATACCGCGTGGCGATCCTGCTGACGGTGGATAACCCCGGTTGGTCATTCGGTCAGCCGGGCGACTTCCTCGGCGAAATCGTCTTCCTTTTGCTCCAAGCCTTCGCCCAGGTTGAAGCGGACAAAGCCGGCGACCGTGATTTCCGCGCCGGCGTCCTTGGCTGCCGCCTCGATCGCTTTACCGACTTTGGTGTCGGTGTCGCGGACGTAAACTTGCTCTAGCAAGACGCTTTCCTCGTAATATTTGCGCAAGCGCCCTTCCACCATCTTTTCGACGATATCGTCGGGCTTGCCGGATTCGCGCGCCTGATCGGCGAGTATTTTTCGTTCCCGTTCCAGCACTGCCGGATCGAGCGAAGCGATATCGGTGGATTGCGGGTCCGCGGAACAGATATGCATCGCCAAGTTCTTGCCGATCTCGGCTAGTTTGTCAGCTGGGGCCTCCGACTCGAGCGCGACTACGACGCCGATTTTACCCAATTCCGGCGCGACCTTGTTGTGGACGTATTCGGCGACGAGACCGTTGGAGACTTGCAATCCGGTGGAGCGGCGTAAGCTGATATTTTCACCGATGGTAGCTACCAAATGTACTGCTTCTTCCTCGACGGTGCGTCCGCCGCCGGGATACGGCGCCGCTTTAAGCGCCTCGAAATCGCCGCCGACTTCAAGCGCGATTGCCGCTACGGCACTGACAAACGACTGGAAAACCTCGTTGCGCGCGACGAAATCGGTTTCCGAGTTGACTTCGACGATTGCACTGGCGTTGCCATCGGTTTTCAGGCCGATGAGCCCCTCTGAGGCGGCGCGGCCCGATTTTTTTGCCGCCGCGGCAAGTCCTTTGGTGCGCAGCACATCCATGGCGGAGTCTATATCGCCGTCAGTCTCTACCAGTGCCGTCTTACAATCCATCATGCCGGCACCTGAGCGCTCGCGCAGGGCCTTCACGGCTGCAGCAGTAATCTCAGCCATAATTCGATCTCCATCTTCGGAAACAGTTTTAAGTATATGTTTTTACGTTATATTTTATGCAGGATCGGGCGGCGGTGTTTCAGCCTTGGCAGCCGGTGCCGGTTCCGTTGCGGCGGCTGCCTCGGTAGCCGGTGCCGGTTCCGTTGCGACGGCTGCCTCGGTAGCCTGTTCGGCGACCGGTTCGGCTTCTGCCGCTGCCGGGGCCGCACTATCACCTGCACTGCTATCTGCACTGTCATCTGCACTGGGTTGCGCACCGCCTTTCGCGCCGTCACCAACCGCTGCGACAGCGTCGAGGTTCTCTTCGAGGGGCGCCTCGGCTGCACCGATGTCGACGCCGCTTGTCGCCAACTCCTGTTGCAATCCGTCAAGAACAGCTCCGGCGAACAGATCGCAGTAGAGCTGGATCGCCCGCATCGCGTCGTCGTTGCCTGGGATCGGGAAGTCGATGTTGTCGGGGTTCGAATTCGAATCGACCACGGCGGCGATCGGAATTCCCAACTTCTTGGCCTCGCTGATGGCGATTTCCTCTTTGTTGGTATCGATAACCACCAACAAATCGGGACGTCCGCCCATCTCCTTGATGCCACCCAGTGCCATGTCGAGCTTATTGCGTTGGCGCGTGAGGTTGAGTAGTTCCTTCTTGGTCAAACCACCGCTTTCTTCCGAACTGAGATGAGTTTCTAGATCGCGCAGGGTCTTGATCGAATGGGAAATGGTTTTCCAATTGGTCAACATCCCACCCAACCAGCGGTGGTTGACGTAGTACTGACCGCACTTCTTGGCTGACTCCGCAACGATCTCGCTAGCGGCGCGTTTGGTGCCGACGAACAGCACCCGGCCGCCACCGGCCGCGACGTCGCGCGTGGTGTTGAGCGCCGCATAGAGCATCGGCACCGTTTGCTGCAGATCGATGATATGAACTTTGTTGCGGATGCCGAAGATGTATTGCTCCATCTTCGGGTTCCAGCGGCGCGTGTGATGGCCGAAATGAACGCCAGCTTCCAATAGCTGACGCATGGTAAACGTCGGGACCGCCATCGGTCTCTCCTTCTCCGGTTGAGCCTCTGCAGGACGTCGCCCGTCTCCCGGGCACCGGAGCGACAGTAATGGGATGTCTCCCCATCTTGCCGCAAATCCTGCATGTGAATTTGCGCATCGGGTCGCGAAACCTGAAGCGCAGGGCGTGATAGCGGTCTGGCGGACTAAATGCAAGCGTTGCGAGGGCCTGGATCTAACCGGGCCGGCCCCAGTTAGCCTTTTTTGTACTCGATCTCCAGCGCGACCATATCGGTGTCGCCGACATTGGTGACGTTGTGCTCAAAACCATCGCCGACGTCGTAGAAGAAAGTCTTGCCGGGCTCCGATTGCATTTCACCGGCCGAGCCGTCGCTCCGTTCGTAGCGCAGCTTCGCGGCTTCGATGTGGTAGCCCACATAGTTGGTGTCGTGCAGATGCCAGCCCGACTGCTCGCCGGGACGGATGCGGTGGAACGTGATTTTTGTGGTGTCGTTGTCGAGCAGCACTTCGTAATGGCTGAGTTTGTCAGCCGGCACTTCGGCCGCGGTTTTTTCTTTGAGTTGCTGGGACATGGCGCATTCTCTCGCTCGTTAGCCAGAAGGCTTAGTTTTTGTACTCTATTTCCAACGCAATGATATCGACATCGCCGACGTTAATCGCATTATGTTCGACCGGCGCCGATACGGCCAACGCGACGCCGGGCGTATAGTCGATCTCGCGCACCGACCCGTCGGCATAATCGAGGCGAAGCCGGCCGGCCGATTGTTGGACCGCCACATAGTCGAACTCGTGGCGGTGCCAGCCGGTCTGCTCGCCGGGCTTTATGGTAAACAGCGTGATGCAGGTCTTGTCGTTGTCGAGCAGCGTCTGGTTGGCTGCGATCGGGCGGTCGGCCGCCTCGGAGGTGGTTTTTTCGTTTAGTTTTGTCGACAACTGTGCCTCCTCTAAACACGGTAGCCGACTATACCCTATCCGCTGTGGGGCGTCATCGGTCGGTGGAGTTGGGCTGGCGCGTCACGCCTCCTGCACCTCGAGCACGCCGGGAATTGCGCGAATGGCGGCGCGCACCTGAGGGGTGCACATATAGGCGCCGTCGAGGCGCACTTCGACTTCGCGGTTGGCCGACGGGATCATCAGGCTGATCCGCCCCCTGCCCCGGCCACCGTTGCCGTTTTCGCCGCTGGCCTCGCGGTCGATGATCGATTTCAGCGACTGCAGCGGCGCCGGATCGTCGAGCCAGATTTTAATCACCATCGGAGCCGTCGCCGCCGCGCTATCGATGTCGCGGACCGACTGGACGGTCAGCCTAAGCTGGCCTTCCTCGAGCCGCGCCGCCACTTGCAGGAGAACCGGCTTGCCGTTTTCGAGAATTTCGCGGTTCGCCGCCAGGACTTCGGAGAAGGCGGTTACTTCAAAAGCCCCCGAAGAATCGGACAGTTGAATGAAGGCGTATCGACTGCCGCGTTGCGAAGTGCGGTGCTGAAGGTTGAGGACGGTCCCCGCCAGCATGACGATCATGGTGCCGCCGTTCGCGGCGACCGTATCGTGCAGATTGTCGTAGCGCAGTACGCCCAAACGTTCCAGGGCGCTGACATATTCGTCCAGCGGATGGGCCGACAGGTAAAAGCCGACGGCATCCAGTTCGCGCTCCAGGCGTTCGACTTGTGGCCAGTCATCGACCGGCTCCAGCCGCGGTGCGTCGGCTAAGCCGCCGGTCTGGCTGTCGCCCAGCAGATTAAACTGCCCGCTCTGGCGTTCGGCGTTCTGGGCATGGGCGTGCGAGAGAATGCGGTCGATGCCGAGAAAAACCTGTGCCCGGTTGCCGTTAAGCGCATCAAACGCGCCCGCTGCCACCAGATGCTCTAGCAGCCGCTTGTTCAGCGCTTGCGGATCGACCCGGCCGGCGACATCGAACACGCCGTTGAACGAGCCATTTTCCCGCCGCTCTTGAACCACCATGGCCATTGCCGCGGGACCGACCCCTTTGATTGCCGCCAACGCATAACGGATCGCGCCGCCCTTCGTGTTACTGGGTGGCGCGTCCCCGTCGGGGGCTGCAAGCGCTGCGGTATCGACCGAGAACTCGACCTCGGAGCGATTAATATCCGGCGGCAGCAGCGCGATGTTCTGAAGCTCCAACTCTTGCTGGTAGAGCGCCAGTTTGTCGGTGTTGCTCATGTCGAGCGTCATCGAGGCGGCGAAAAACTCGACTGGGTAGTTCGCTTTCAGATAGGCCGTCTGGTAGGCGATCAGTGCATAAGCGGTGGCATGCGCCTTGTTGAAGCCATAGCCGGCGAATTTAGCGATGGTCTCGAAAATGCGCACAGCGGTGTCTTCGTCGACATTGCGTTGCTTGGCGCCCGACACGAAGACGTCGCGTTGTGCGTCCATTTCCGCCTTGATCTTCTTGCCCATCGCGCGGCGCAACAGATCGGCCCCGCCGAGGGTAAACCCGGCGAGCGCCTGCGCCATCTGCATGACCTGTTCCTGGTAGATCGGAATGCCGTAGGTTTCGCTCAGACACTCCTCGAGATTTTTGTGCAAATAGTCGACCGGCTCGCGGCCGTGTTTGCGGTTGATATAGCTGGGAATATTGTCCATCGGGCCCGGCCGGTAGAGCGCCACGACGGCGATAATGTCTTCGAAACGGTCGGGCTTCAATTTGCGCAAAACGTCGCGCACGCCCGACGATTCACACTGGAACACCCCGGTTGTATCGCCACGGCTGAGCATTTCGAATGTTGCCGCATCGTCGAGCGGTAGGCTTTCGAGGTCGATGGCAATGCCCCGGTTGGCCAGCATGGAAACCGATTTTTGTAGTACATCGAGGGTTTTCAGGCCGAGGAAATCGAATTTCACCAGGCCCGCCAACTCGACATATTTCATCGAGAACTGGGTCGCCAGCGTTTCCGAGCGTGGATCGCGATAAAGCGGGATGATCTCTTCCAGCGGGCGGTCAGCGATCACGACGCCGGCGGCATGGGTCGATGAGTTGCGGTACAAGCCTTCGAGCTTCAACGCCAAGTCGAGCAGATGCGCGATGTTTTCATCGTTACGCTGAAGCTCTTGTAACTGCGGTTCGCTGTCGAGTGCCTGCTGCAGCGACACTGGATTGGCCGGGTTGGCAGGCACCAGCTTGGCGATGCGGTCGATCAGCCCGTAGGGCATCTCCAGCACCCGGCCGACGTCGCGCACCACGGCGCGCGCTTGCAGCTTGCCGAAGGTGATAATCTGCGCCACCCGGTCGTAACCGTAGCGATCTTGTACATAGGCAATCACTTCGTCGCGGCGTTCCTGGCAAAAGTCGATATCGAAGTCCGGCATCGATACTCGCTCGGGGTTGAGGAACCGCTCGAAAAACAAGCCCCACCGCAAGGGGTCAAGGTCGGTGATCGTGAGCGACCAGGCGACCACCGATCCAGCGCCCGAACCGCGACCCGGCCCGACCGCGATATCGTGGGACTTGGACCATTTAATGAAGTCGGCGACGATGAGAAAATAACCAGAATATCCCATGTCTTCAATGACTTGTAGTTCGAACTTTAGTCTTTCCTTATAAGGAACGGCGGCGTCCGTCCGGGCGGCCTGGTCCATCGTGTCATTGTAAACATGGCGAGTAAGGCGCGTCTCCAAACCGGCCTCGGCCTGCTGGCGCAACTCGACGTTCTCATCGACATCCTTGCCGGTGGCATACGGCGGCAGCATGGGGCTGCGTGCGGCCGGCATGAACACGCATCGCTGTGCAATCACCAGAGTGTTGTCGATGGCTTCAGGCAAGTCGGCGAATAAGGCCCGCATCTCGGCGGCCGACTTGAAACGATGGTCGGGCGTTACCCGCCGGCGATCCGATTGCGAGACATACGCACTTTGGGAAATGCAGAGCAAGGCGTCGTGGGCCTCGTACATGGCCCCATCGGTGAAGAACACCTCGTTGGTCGCCACCAAGGGCAAATCGTTGGCGTAGGCCAGGTCGATCAGCGCGGTCTCGACCCGTGCTTCGCTGTCGAGGCCATGGCGCTGCAGTTCGACGTAGAGGCGGCCCGGAAACAGCTCGGTCAAAGATTGCAGCGCCTGCGCGGCCGCTTCCCGTTGGCCGTTTGCCAACAGCCGCGCCACCGCACCGGCGACACCGCCGGTCAACGCGATCAGCCCATCGGTGTTGCCGGAGAGATCGCCCAGGGACAATTGCGCGCGGCGCAACGGGTCTTCCGTCGCGTAGGATTGGCTCACCAGGTGGAGAAGGTTTCGGTAGCCCGCCTCCGACTGGACCAAGACAATCAGTTCACTGGCGGGGACGGCCGCTTCCGTTTTGTCGCTGTCGGCCAAGATGGCGAGCTGACAGCCGATAATTGGCTGTATGCCCCCCTTCGCCCCGGCCAGCGCAAATTCGAGCGCGCCGAACAAGTTGGCCGTGTCGGTGACAGCGACCGCCGGCAGGTTGTGCTCCCGGCACAACGCTATAAGTTCCGGAATCCGAACCGCTCCCTCGGCCAGTGAATAGGCCGAATGGACGCGTAAGTGGACGAATTCAGCCTGCATCGAAAAGATCCTCCCGCGAACAGCTTAACGGCTGTCTGCGGATTCGACATCGGCCAGGACTGTGGAAAAGGTTAGGTTTTGGGGGAAATCTGGCCGTGGAGAAGCGATAATGTACGGTCCATGCGCGCCGCCAGCGCCATGTTATGGGTCGCCACCAGCGCCGCTAGCTTCTTTTCACGAACCAGCGTCTGGAGTTGTTCGAACACCCCATCCGCCGTCTCCGGATCGAGATTGCCGGTGGGCTCGTCGGCGAGCAAAATTGCCGGATCGTTGGCGAGGCCACGGACGATGGCGACGCGCTGTTGTTCGCCGCCGCTCATCTTGCCCGGCCGGTGGTGGGCTCGCGCGCTCAACCCGACAGAATCGAGGAGTTCGTCGGCCCGCAAGCCCGCATCGCGTTTTGAAACGCCAGCGATCATTTGCGGCAGCATGACGTTTTCCCGGGCCGAGAATTCCGGCAGCAAGTGGTGCGATTGATAGACAAAGCCAAGGTGGCTTCGCCGCAGAAGCGTCCGCTTAGTGTCGTCGAGACCCCCACAAGGCTCGCCATTTATCAGCACTTCACCGGCCTGCGGTGGTTCCAGCAGCCCGGCAACCTGCAGAAGGGTCGATTTACCCGCACCCGACGGCCCCACCAGGGCGACCATCTCACCTGGCATCACCGCCAGCGACGCGCCGCGCAGCACCTCCAGCCGGCTATCGCCTTGAGCGAAGGTGTGGACCACCTGCTCGAGCGCAAGAGCCGGCTCATTCATAGCGCAGCGCCTCGACCGGATCGAGCCGCGCCGCCCGCCAGCTCGGGTAGAGGGTCGCCAGGATCGATATACCCAGCGCCATGCCGGCAATCATGACCACTTCGCCGGGATTAATCTCGGACGGCAACCGGCTTAGGAAATAAACCTCGGGCGAAAAAAGTTCCGTGCCCGACAATCGCTCGATAAAGCGTTGGATGTTCTCGATGTAGATAGTGATGAGCAGCCCGCCGACTGTTCCGACCAGAGTTCCGGCAAAGCCGATGCTCGTGCCGGCGATGAAGAACACACGCATGATCATGCCCCGCGAGGCGCCGACCGTTCGCAGAATTGCGATCGCCGAGCTCTTGTCCTTCACCAGCATAATCAGACTTGAAATGATATTGAACGCCGCCACCAGGATGATCAGTGCCACGATCAGGAACATAACGTTCTTCTGGACCTGCAAGGCGTTGACGATAGAACGATTTTCCTGCTGCCAGTCGAACAGCCTTTGGTTGGGGCCGAGCGCGCTGGCAATCTCCCGTCGCGGCTCGCCGAGCGCATCGGGATCCTCGACAAAAACCTCTAGCTTCGATACGCCGTCGCCGAGGCGAAAATAACGTTGCGCCACGCCGAGCGGCATGAATATGAAACCGCCGTCGAACAGGGAATTACCGACCTCGAATGTGCCAATAATCGTATAGGCTTTCATCCGCGGCACGGTGCCGAACACGGTAACTGTCCCGTTAGGCGACACCAGCGTGATTTGGTCGCCGACGTTGGCGCCGAGGACGCGCGCCAGCCGTGTGCCGACGAGGATGGCGTTATTTCCGCTGAACGTCTCCAGGGTGCCGTTGCGAATATTCTCGGCCACCAACCGGCGCTTTTGCAGGTCTGGTTTGCTCAGACCCCGGATAATCGCCCCCGATGAGCGGCCTTTGTGGGTCGCCAAAATCTGGCCCTCGACCAGGGGCGTTACGGACACAACGCCTTCGGTCTGGCGCAACCGGTTGGCGAGGCCCGCGTGATTGCGTAATACGCCCTCAGACGAGACAACGGTGATATGGCCCTTGAAGCCAAGCACGCTTTTGATGAACTCGGCGCGCAGGCCGTTTTGCACCGATAGCACGATGATCAACGCCCCAACGCCCAGCATGATACCCAGAATCGAAATAGCGGCGATGACGGATATGAACCCCTCCGATCTACGCGCGCGTACGTAACGCCCGGCGATCATCCATTCAATCGGCGCGAACACGATCAGTCCTCGCTAACGGGTAGATTGACAGCGGCGTCACGCGGCAGCCCTTTCCGCGATCCAGGCCTTGGCATCGTCGATCGAGAGGGTCGAGCGTTCGCCATCCGACCGGCGTTTCAGTTCGACGATACCGTCTTTGAGGCCGCGTGGCCCGACCGCAATCTGCCAGGGCAGACCGATCAGATCCATGTCGGCGAATTTTCCGCCGGCGCGTTCGTCACGGTCATCGTAGAGAATGTCGATGCCCAAGCGCCGCGCTTCGCCGTAGAGGGCCTCGCAGACCGCATCGCATTGCCCATCGCCGACTTTCAAATTTATCAGGCCGATGTTCCAGGGGGCGACCGCCTCAGGCCAAATAATGCCCGCGTCGTCGTGCGATGCCTCGATGATGGCACCGAGCAATCGCGATACGCCGATGCCGTAGGAGCCCATCTCGAGGGTTATCTGCTTGCCGTCGGAGCCCTGAACCTGCGCGCCCATCGCTTCCGAGTACTTGGTGCCGAAATAAAATATGTGGCCGACCTCGATGCCGCGCGCTTGCACCAATTGTTCGCCCGAAATAGGGCAAGAATCGGCATCGTGTTTCTCGTCAGTGGCGGCGTAATAGGACGTCCACTGATCGATCACCGGCTGCAAGTCGGACTCGAACTCGATGTCGGCGCCTGGCGCTTCCAGATCGAGCAGCGCCTTGTCGCAGAACACTTCGCTTTCCCCGGTCTCGGCGAGGATGATGAATTCATGGCTCAAATCGCCGCCGATGGGGCCGGTGTCAGCCGCCATCGGAATAGCCTGCAGGCCCATCCGGGCGAAGGTGCGCAGGTAGCAGACGAACATCTTGTTGTAGGAGTGCCGGGCGCTTTCATGGTCGAGGTCGAACGAGTAATTGTCCTTCATCAGAAACTCGCGCCCGCGCATGACGCCGAAGCGCGGCCGCACTTCGTCGCGGAATTTCCACTGGATGTGATAGAGGTTTTTCGGCAGATCGCGGTAGCTGTTGATCTCGTTGGCGACGATGTCGGTAATTAATTCTTCGTTCGTCGGCCCGAACAACATCTCGCGGTCATGGCGGTCGGTGATGCGCAGCATCTCCTTGCCGTAATCGTCATAGCGGCCCGATTTGCGCCATAGCTCGGCCGACTGGATCGTCGGCATCAGCATTTCCTGGGCTCCGGTCGCGTCCTGTTCCTCGCGCACGATCTGGCTGATCTTCCGCAGCACGCGATGGCCCGCCGGCAGCCACGAATATATCCCGGCGGCGGATTGGCGTATCATGCCGGACCGCAGCATCAACCGGTGCGAAACGATCTGCGCCTCCGCCGGGTTTTCCTTCAAGGTCGGCAGGAACAACTGGGTGCGCCGCATCTTTATCTCTCTGGAACGTGATTGGTCTGCCCGGACTGTACGCTAACTGCCCGAATCGCGGCGAGAATAGAGCACTATCCAAATAGAAAGAACCGCCCTGCTCTAGGTTTTGTGTGACCCGTAGGACCACAACTCGGTATGGGCTTCGCGACCACGCAAGCGCTGGGGCTCGCGTTTGGTGAAACCGGCTAGCAAGGCATCCGCGCGCGGATCGCCGCTACTGCGCATCTGTTCGACGAGCAGGTTTGTTAAGCGACATAGCGTAGCTTCAGTGACATATCGAAGGCTTATAACAGTACGTTATTACAATAAGTTATAGACGACGTTGCGACATAGGGTTATTGTTGGGACATAGGGGAATGCGATAGAGGATACCCCAAATATACCCCAATGGAGTCTCGCAGATGGCAGGACGAAAGAGGAAGAAGAACAAGCGGATAGAGTTTGACGACGAAATGTTCGACTCAAACCCGCGTAAACGGAAAGAGTATTTTGACAAAGAGGTGCATGGTCTCGGCGCCAGACAAGGTATCGAAGGACAGGCCGCATACTTTTATTCGTACCTAGTTGTCCAGAACGGCGGCAAGAGGGTACACCGCCGCCACACCTTCGGTAAATTTCCCGAAATGAAAACCGCGGTAGCTCGCTTAGAGGCAGCAAGGTTGAAGGTGTACGTCCGTACCGGTGGTGATCCCCATCAGGACAAAATTAACGCAAAGACGAAGCCCGTAGTTGAACGGGCACCGCAGACGGTTTCCGAAGCGCTTGAATTATATTTCGCAGACGTGGTTTTTGATAAGGACGAAGGCCACAAAAACCCCGACGCAACCCGGAAGTTCTACCAGCGTTATTATAACGGTTGGTATGAACGGCCAATTGCCGAAATTAGCGAAGCCGATGCCAATGCCTTGTTGACCCGAATCAAAGTGGATCGCGGCAGGGTAACGGCCAACCGAGCTTTCACACGGGGGCGGGTGTTTTTCAAATGGGCAGCACATCGCAAGCAGCGTTACATTGAGCAAAACCCCTTCGCCCAAATCGAGAAACCCGGTGGCAGGGAAAAGCCTCGCGAGCGGAGTCTGTTTGACGATGTAGTAGACGGCAGCCCGGAACTAATTTCCGTTTGGAAGGCAGCCGAACAGACTGGTTATCCTTATGGGCCGATGGTTCAGTTGATGATTCTATTGGGCCAACGACGTAGTGAAATCGCTGGTATGCGGTGGGCGGAACTTAAAATCAACGGTGAGAGCCCCCGGTGGCGTATTCCGAAAGAGCGAACCAAAACCGACCGCGAGCAATTACTACCGCTGCCACCGCTGGCGGTTGAGATAATCAAAAACTGCCCGAAAATTAGTGACGGCGATAGCGCAGAATTTGTTTTCTCCATTGACGGGGCGAAGCCGATCAGCGGCTATGCCACAGCAAAAACGAAACTCGACAAGATGATAACCGGACTTGCCGAGCAAGGTGTCGTTGAACCAATTGCCGAGCATTGGACGTTCCACGATTTAAGGCGGTCGCAAACTTCTGGGATGGCGGCGCTAGGTGTTCAGCCCGTGGTGCTGGACAAGATTCAAAATCGGGTAACGCCAGGGATTACAATGCGGGTCTACAATAGGCACCCGTACACAAAAGAAAAGGCCGAGGCGTTAGCTCTTTGGGAGGCCCATTTATTGGCTCAACTGGAGTCCAAGATAGCAAGCCTTGCGGACCGGCGAGCAGCATCGTGACAAGCCGTACGCAGTCCGAAGCGGACGCCGACGCTCTACAGCGCCTTGTAGATGGGCTTGTCGAAGGGCTGGATGTATACGCTGGGCGTAATGTTGATCAAGAAAACGAAGGTGGGAATTTTAAGCGTTTAGGTGTGGAGCAATCCTTGGGGGCGGTGATCCAATACCTACTTGAGATCAATACTCGGGACGATCTGCGGACACCGCTGTTAACGCTGCATGGAGCCTTAGCCGATTTAGATAGGGGAACGGTGCACCCGTTGCTTGAGAAAGCGGTGGGAGATGGCAGACCTAAGAACGTGTCCAAGGATGTGTTTGATCTAGCGGTGGCGTCTGCCGCCGTCGAATTGTTTCGAAAAGATGGCGACACCCTCCCGGATGCCCTGCGAAAAGCTTCCCGGCATATCGGTAAGACATCAGCTCAACTAAGAGAATGGCGTAAGAAGCTCCGCCAAGGCGAGCAGCGTGCGGAAGCGAAGCGAATGTACGATATCACACTTCAAGACGCCGGAGCATCTGGCGACACACCGGGCGTTGCTGCCCGCAAGGTCGTTGAATTTTTGAAGGATCAAAACCCGAAAGCATAAAGTGCAATAACCCC
>JAPUHN010000232.1 GCA_027297685.1 Alphaproteobacteria bacterium
TTTACCTATCTTCAATTGATGGCGCTTCGCCTGCGGAAAGACAAATCCGGCGCGGTCGCCACCGAGTATGCGTTTTTGATTGCCTTTATTGCCATCGTCGCCGCCATCGGCATGACGCTGTTGGGGCAAAACTTGAGCGCGTTTTTCAACGCTATTGGCACGGCGCTCCAGGATATGGCAGCGAATTTGCCGCAACCGTTTAACACTTAGTTCAGGAGTAGCTGGTTGCAGGTGGACGATAGGGACAATGCCTCACACCACCGATAGCGCCGAGCACTTTAGCGGCAGTCCTGTCGTACCTCCGCGTGTCCGTTCCTGGTTAGCTTCAGCCGTCGGCGACCAGCGTCAGAAACATCCATTGTTTCCCGGAAAACGGACATTAAGGGCGGCCTTGAGGTGAACAAAAATGATATTGTCGCCGCCGTTTCAAGTTCGGTTGGCCTTTCGAAGGCCGACGCAACCAAGGCCGTCGACACTATTTTCTACAACATCACCAACTCGTTGCGGAACGGCAATGAGGTTCGCCTTTTTGGCTTCGGCACCTTTTCGGTTGCGCACCGTAAAGCTACACTCGGCCGCAATCCGTACACTGGTGAAACCATCCATATACCGGCGCTCAAGCGGCCCAAATTTAAAGCGGGCAAAGCGCTGAAAGAAGCTGTGAACTGACGACATAAATTCGACAGTTTGAGTCAGGCCTGTTGCGCTTGATCGTGGCTTATACCTGGCGTCAACGGCAACCGCTGGAAACGTCCACTCTGCCGCCAAAAGCAGACAACTAAGTTTGGAACGTGTGCCTGTCCGGGCCGGCCCTTTGCCCCGGCTGGCGCAGGCGGCTCGAGCAGTGCTACACAACATCCAAGCGATGCCCAACGAGACATACGAACGGCGAAACTGATATGGTTCGCCAAGAATGGGCTTTTTCAGGGAGTAGAATAAAATGGCCATCGAAGTCGCCAAGGTCGAACTCAAGAACGTCAGCGATGCGTCCGGCCTGGCGGCGTGTATTGATGCGGGCCAGTTTTCCGCCGACGAGGTTGTCGCCGTGATCGGCAAGACCGAGGGCAACGGTGGGGTCAATGATTTCACCCGTATCCTCGCCGATGAGGCGTTCCGTGCCGTGCTAGCGGAACGCGGCAGCCGGGACACCGAAGAGCTGGCGCTGATACCTATGGTCTGGTCCGGCGGCTGCGACGGCGTGATCACCCCCCATGCGACCATCTTCGCGCAGAACGATAAGACAGGCCCTGCCGACGAGGCCCGGCTGGTGATCGGCACCGCGATGAGCGTGGAATTGCTGCCGGAGGATATCGGCCGGGTGGCGATGGTCGAAAAGGTCGCCGACAGCGTGCGGGCGGCTATGGCCGACGCCGGCATCGACGATACGGCAGACGTCCACTACGTGCAAACCAAGACCCCTCTGCTGACCATCGACAGCGTCGCCGAGGCGGCCAGCCGGGGCCAGACTGTG
Source organism: Alphaproteobacteria bacterium (assembly GCA_027297685.1). Lineage (GTDB taxonomy): Bacteria > Pseudomonadota > Alphaproteobacteria > UBA6615 > UBA6615 > JAPUHN01. Next base: position 1,472 of record JAPUHN010000232.1, read on the forward strand.
GCTTGCGAAGTCCATGATTCGATGGGCGTGTCGAACGGCACCACCGCGCTGGGCATCGCCGTCGCGCTCGGCGAAATTGCCATGCCATCGGCCGAACAAATTTGTAAGGACCTCGATCTCTATTCCGCCGTCTCGTCGTGTTCGTCTGGTATCGAGCTCACCCAAGCGCAGATCGTTCTGCTCGGCAATCGGGCCGGCGCCGGCGGGCGCTATACGATCGGCCATAGCGTCATGGCCGATGCCCTCGACATCGACGGTATTTACGACGGCATTCGCAACGCCGGTCTCGACCTGCCGGAGCGGCCGCGCGCCGAAGATCTCGGCGGCCGGCTGGTCAATGTCTTCATCAAGTGCGAGGCCAACCATCACGGCCAATTGCGCGGGCGGCGGCAAATCATGCTCGACGATTCCGACGTCCACCATCACCGCCACTCCAAGGCCGCGGTCGGCGGTGTGGCCGCGGCGGCGATTGGCGACCCAGCGGTGTTCGTGTCGGTGGATGCCATGCACCAGGGGCCACATGGCGGCGGCCCGGTGATCGCCATCGTCGATAGGGGCTGACCCCTTTACCTTTGGCGATTACGTCATAAATACAGATATCTGACACCCGAATTATTCCATACCGGCAAGGAACTAGCGATGGACCAGCAAGCCGAAGCTGCCGAGACGACCGCGTTCGTAACCGCAGCACTCACTTTTTTCGTCGATAATGGCGAGAAACCGGTCAACTACGTTACCGAGAATGGCCTGGAACGCGGCGGCGAATACCGCGAGCACGTGCTCGACCTTCACGATGGCCGGCCCGTGCGCGACAGCGTGACTCTCGACCGCGAAGGCTTCGAACTGCTGCAGCACAATACCGCGGTCGTCGACTTCTTCGACACCGACGAAGTGGAACGGGTCTACAATCCGGAGATCGAGGCGCTGGTCAAAGAAGCCACCGGGGCGACACGGGTCTTCGTCTTCGACCACACGGTACGCGTGGAGAACGAAGACGTTCGCAACGAGAAACAGGTTCGCGAACCAGTGCAGTTCGTCCACAACGACTACACCGAGCAGTCGGGACCGCAGCGAGTGCGCGATCTATTGCCGCCTGACGAGGCGGAGGATTTGCTGTCCCGGCGCTTCGCCATCATCAATATCTGGCGCTCGATCGCCGGGACAGTGCAGACCACCCCGCTTGCCGTTTGCGACGCGCAGACCATCGGGCCGGAGCAATTGATCACTGCCGAACGGCGCACCAAGGATCGGGTCGGCCATACCCAGGCAATGACCTATAGCGAGGACAATCGCTGGTACTATTTTTCGGATATGCGGCGCGACGAAGCGATGCTGCTCAAGACCTACGAGTCCGACCCCGAGGGCCACGGCGGCGTCTCGGGACACTCCGCCTTCACCAACCCGGACGCACCGGCCGACGCCGCACCGCGCCAGAGCATCGAGACCCGCGTCTTTGCGTTTTTCGAATAAGGGATATTTATCCCCTCACCCCAACCCCTCTCCTTTGGGAGAGGGTAGCGCGCGTCGGCGGATCGGGTGCGGGGTAAAATCCGCTCCACTTTTCAACACATCTTAGGCCCTCCCACCCTTCTAGACGGAGCGTCAACCCTTGCGTCACCGTTCGATATCGGTGAGCATGGGCGTTGCGATAATCCCAGTGGGCGGCGCAGTATCGTCCTGGTCAGCTTCTGGGAGTACTCAAGGAAAAATATCTAACCAGTTGTTTTAGAATGATAATCATGGAGTAAAAACATGAAGCATTGCTGGTTCCATCTGATGCCCTACACCGAGCTGCCCGAGGATTTCCGCGACAATCACGAATCCGTCTGGGTCGACATCGATTCGACTTTGTTCGATCCCGAGCGCGCCCACCATATGTACAACGACTTCCTCGACGAGATGGAATTCGCCGCCGAGATGGGTTTCGACGCCATTTGCGTTAACGAGCACCACAGCAACGGCTACGGCCTGATGCCGTCACCCAACCTGATGCTTGCCGCGCTGGCGCGGCGCGCCAACCCGCAGACGGCGCTGTGCGTGCTCGGCAACTCGATCGCGCTGTACAATCCACCGACCCGCGTGGCCGAGGAAATGGCGATGCTCGACTGTATCTCGGGCGGCCGCTTGATCGCTGGGTTCCCGGTCGGCTCGCCGATGGACACCTGCTACGCCTATGGCCAGAACCCGTCGCAATTGCGCGAGCGTTACGCCGAGGCGCACGACTTCATCGTGCGCGCGTGGACCGAGCCGGAAACTTTCGCGTTCAACGGCCGCTTCAATCAGCAGCGCTATGTCAACATCTGGCCGCGGCCGGTGCAAAAACCCCATCCGCCAATCTGGGTACCGGGCGGCGGGTCGGTCGAGACCTGGCGCTGGTGCGCCGAGATGGACTACGTCTATTGCTACCTGTCCTACTATGGCTACAAGGCCGCACGGGCGACCATGCAGGGCTTCTGGGACGAGATGGACCGCCTCGGCAAGGACCGTAATCCGTACCGCGCCGGGTTCCTACAGTTTGTCGGCGTCGCCGAGAGCGAAGCGCAGGCGCGCGAGCTCTATCGGGAGCCGGCCGAATATTTCTACGATCGCTGCCTGCGCGTCAGCGCGCGCTACGCCAACCCGCCGGGCTACGTTACCGAGGCGACCCAGCGCGCCGGCGTCGAAAGCCAGATCGCGACAGCGGCCGCCGGCGGCCCCGACAGCGTCGACAACACCAGCGCGCGGCCAGGAATCCAGAAGGTCAACCTGATCGACAAGAATGCCCGCCAATTCGACGCCATCGTCGAAAACGGCTACGTCATCATCGGCTCGCCCGACCAGGTCGCCGAACAGCTCCACGAGATCGCGCACGAACTGCGCTTCGGCCAGCTTTTAATGCTGCTGCAATTCGGCAACATGGGCAAGGATCTGGCGAACTACAACACCCGCCTCTACGCCGAGAAGGTGATGCCGCAACTGGCTGACGTCTGGTCGGAATGGGAGAACCATTGGTGGCCTAAACCAATGTCGCTGCCCGACCGCGCGGCCACGAATTTTCCGAACCCGGCCTTGGCGGCAGAATAAACCCCACGCAACCCGCCGGCGCGGTTTCCCAACGATAAGGCGCAAGCCAATGGACGCTCCTGCGGTATCTCACGTCGAAGTCAGCGGCAATCCATGCCGCGTTTGGAGCAAAGGCTCAGGCCGGCGCATCGGTTTCCTCGCCGGTTTCGGCGGCCTGCCGAAATGGATCCCCTTTCTCGACGCACTGGCCACCGAAAACGAGATCGTGGTGCCGTCGATTCCGGGATTTCCCGGCGCCGTCGGTCACACCAGCTTCGATAGCCATATCGACTGGGTCCTCGCCATTCGTGACCTGCTGAAGCAATCCGGGCTGCTCGACGGTGCGCCGTTGATCGGCTCCGGTCCCGGCGGCTCGCTGGCCGCCGATATGGCGGCGTTCTGGCCAGGCGAAATCAACCGCCTGGCCTTGATCGCGCCCTGGGGGCTGTCTGACGGTGACGCACCGATGGCCGATCCGTGGGCGCGGCGGCCGCACGAGGTGGGTCCGTTGTTGTGCAACGTGCCCCAACACTGGGACGAACTGAAAGCAGAACCGGAAGGCGCCAACTCCGTCGAGTGGCCGATCGAGCAAGCGCGTGCGCTGGAAGCGAGCGCGCGAATTTTCTGGCCGCTTGGCAATACCGGGCTGGCCAAGCGGCTCGGCCACATCGCCTGCCCTACCCTGTTGATCCGCGGCGAAGGCGACCAGGTAATCCCAGCGAATTATATGGAAGCGTTTCGCGCCGGCACCGGCGGCGAGACGACGATCGAAGCGATAGCCAATGCTGGCCACCTCGCAGAACTCGACCAACCGCAAGCTGTCGCCGATGCCATTCGCGCATTTATTTAATCATTCGCACAGAGAAAATTTCGATCTGCGTAAACTGATGTGGCGCTAAGCCCCTCTCCCCGCGGGAGAGGGGTTGGGGTGAGGGGAAATAATTCCATCGCATCCTGTGTCACCTTGCACCGGACCAGTTTGATCGGTGAGGCTTTGATTATCCCCTCGCCCGGCTTGCTTTCGCTCGCCACCCTCTCCCCGGGGGAGAGGGTCAATTACGCGGTTCATCCAGAGCTGAAATCCATATCGCACCAAGCCTCCCAGAGCTTGGCCAGCGCCGCATAGTCGAGATCGCCCATACCCTGGCTCGCAGCGATCTCGTAGGGCGTATGCGCCGCCGACATGGCGAACAACGGCACGCCGCAATCGGCTGCGGTTTCCAGCGCCAGCAGGGAGTCCTTTCGCGCGTTGGCAACCGACATGCCGCCCGTATAGTCGCCGTTCAGAATGCGCTCGCGAAAGCGGTGCTGCAGGGGCCGGGAGACGCCGTCGGCGCTACCGAGGATATCGACCAGCGCCGTCATCGGAATGCCCAGCTTGCCGGCCATCGCTCCGGCTTCGATCAGCACCACCATCAGGGCATGCATGACCGCGTTGTTGACGACCTTGGCACCGCTGCCGGCGCCGACCGGTCCGAGATGGTGGATCGTCTTGGCGACGAGTTCGAGCACCGGGCGGGCCTGCGCCACTGCGGCGTCGGTGCCACCGACCAGGAAAGTGACCTGGCCCGCCGCCATCGCCTGCACACCGCTGCCAACGGCCGCGTCGATAAATTCGACGCTGGCGGCAGCGCAGATCGCGCCGAGATCGCGAGCGGTGTTCGGCGTTATCGTACTGGTTTCGACGATCAGCTTCGGCGGCGTCGCTCCGCCAAGCAGTTCTCCCACAACCGCCTTGGACGCTTCCGGCTTCGGCAGCGACAGCACGACCGTGTCGGCCAGACCCGCTACTTCCTCGGCCGAGCCTGCCCATTGCAGATCGAGCGCGGCCACCGCCTCGCGCCGCGCCGGGTTCGCATCATACCCGATCAACGGACGTTGGCCCGAGAACGCACTGGCCAAGGCCGAGCCGGCATTGCCGAGCCCGACTATGCCCACTGGCAGACCGACGCTATCGTTCATGGTGCGCGGCTACTCGATGCCATAGGGATTTTCCGGCGACACCGGGAACAGGTCGGTGCGCGGCGGCGAGAAGAACTCGACGATCTCGCAATCCTCGCGGTACCACACTTCGTGCTCGACTCCGCCGGGGATGACCACAATCGCGCCAGCCTCACAGGTCTGTTCCTCGCCGGTACCGAGAACATAGTCCAGCTTTCCCTTCACCAGCCAGGTGATCTGCTCGTTCGGGTGGGAATGATTGGGCACATGGCCGCCAGCATCGATCTTGCCCCACAGCACCATCGACTGGGCGCCCGACAGAAGCTGCAATTTGCCGATTTCCACGTTGTGATCGGGAATGTCTGCGAGCTGATGGAAACTGGACATGGCTATTTTCCTTCCCTGTTGATGCGCGGTTGGGTCATTGTTGCACTAAAGGCCTGCCCGGATAAGAGCGAACGCCATGGCGTGTGAGCGGGCGCTCGGTACGGCGCGCGAACGCCTTGGCGTGCCGCCCCTGTGCGCGGCGCTATGAACGGTTAAATTTGGATTGCTGTCGGCCTCGTGCTTCGACAAGCTCAGCATGAGGCTTTTTTTTAACGCGCACATATCCTCATCCTGAGCCTGTCGAAGGATGAGGGACGATCTAAACTATGAGAACAGGTGCGTTTGCGCCTCTCTTGCGGCGTCTTCCATGGTCATGAATTCCGCGCCTTCGGCTGCCAGCTTGTCCAACAGTCCTTCGAGCGCAAACATTCGGAAGCCGCGCCCGATCACATAGGGGTGCATGGTGTAGGTGAGAATGCCCCAGTCGAGGGTCTTTTTCATGTAGCGCCATTCGTCGTACCAGCTATCCATCACCACCCGCGCCGAGCGCAGCCCGGGCATGACGAAGTCGGGCGTGCGCAAATATTCGAAATGAGGATGATCGTCGAGCGACCAGCTGATCGGCATTTCGATGAGCGAGGTTTCCGCGCCGTATTGATAGGGCTCGCCCAGCCCGAAGGTGTCCTTGCGGCGCGCGCGATAGGGAATGTAGTCCGCCCCCATCAGGCTGCTGTCGTAGAGGAAACCGTTCTCGATCAAGAGATCGATGGTGCTGTCGCTCAGATCCCACGACGGCGAGCGGTAGCCCCGCGCCTTCTGGCCGGTCAGGCGTTCGATCGCCTGGTTGGCCCGCACCATATCCGCTTCTTCTTCCGCGCGGGTCTGCTCGGCAGGCGGGATATGGGCCCAACTGTGATGGGCGATTTCGTGGCCGCCTTCGAGCACGGCTTCGCATTCGCGGGGGTGGCTTTCGATGGTGAAACCGGGCACGTACCAGGTCGATGGCAGGCCACGCGATTTCAGCATATCGAGAAGCCGGCCCGAGGCGACCCGGCTGCCGAATTCACCACGCGACAGCGGCGTCTGAGTGGTCAGACCGCGGGCGATAAATCCGGACTGGGTGTCGAAGTCGAAGGTCAGGCAGACGATATGGCGCGGCATTGAATACTCCCCGGGGAATTTTGGCCATTGGTATCGCAATTTGCGTCTGGGGTGTAGCAATACCAAGTCTCGTTAGTACGGACCCATTTCACCGCCAATAATTTTTCCGCCGGATAGGCGCGGGTTGCGCCGCGGTGCTGGCACCGCAAGCAGCCCGCAACAACACCGGCGGATAAAGGATGGCGGCCTGCGGTGGGGCGGATTGGCCCCCCGGCCGCGTTGCGCGGCTGGCCCGATGGCCCCGCATCGCGCTGTGCCGCGCGTCTAACCGAGCGGGCCAATCCGCCACCATGAAATAGGTCCGTATTAGCGAGATTTGGTATAAGGCGTCTCATTAGTTTTCGGCAGATTCAGTGGAAGAGTATGGGAGATGGCGACACAAACCCTGGGTATCATTCTCCATGGCGCGACCGGGCGCATTTGCTCGACCCAGCATTTGCATAACGCGCTGGCGCCAATCCGCGACGAAGGCGGCTTGCCGATCGGCGACGATATGGTCGTCCCGCGCCTGCTCCTGGTCGGGCGTAGTGAACAGCGGCTGGCCGAGATCGCGCGCGCCAACAATGTCGATGACTGGACGACCGATCTCGACGCAGCCTTGGCCGATCCCGAGTACACGGTATTCTTCGAAGCCGCAGCGACCCACCAGCGGCTGGCGACCCTCGGCAAGGCGCTGGCCGCCGGTAAACATATCTATTCCGAGAAGCCGGTTGCGCCCACGGTCGCCGAAGGCTTGGCGCTGTTGCGCGATATCGAGGCGAGCGGCCTCAAGCACGGTGCCGTTGAGGACAAGATCTATCTACCCGGATTTCAGAAGCTCGCCCATCTCATCGAGAGCGGATTCATCGGCCGTATCGTCAGTTTCCGAATAGAGTTCGGCTGGTGGGTCTTCGACGGTACGGCCGTCGAGTCGCAGCGGCCGAGTTGGAACTATCAGCACGCCGGTGGCGGTGGGTTGCTCTCCGACATGCACCCCCACTGGCGCTATGTGATCGAGAACATGCTGGGGCCGATCCGCCAAGTCGTCAGCACGGCGTGGACCGCTCAGCCCGAGCGCGTCGACGAAGAAGGAAAAACCTATACCGTCGATGTCGAGGACAGCGCCACAACATTGCTTGAGCTCGAGAACGGCGCCTATGGCACAATCCTCAGCTCCTGGGCGACGCGAATCCGACACGACGATCTGATGACCTTGCGTGTGGACGGCATCGGGGGATCGGCGGTCGCCGGGCTACGCCGGTGCTGGGCGCAGTCTGCCGCCGATACGCCTGTCGTAACGGGATCCAATCTGGGAAAGGAAGCCAACACAAACAAAGATGGCGTCGACTACCTCGGCGACTGGCAGGAAATTCCCGAGGCCGTTCCCTACAAGAATCCCTACCGGTACGGCTGGGAAGGGTTTCTGCGCCATGTCGTCGCCGACGCCCCCTTCGCGTCGGACTTCGCCGCCGGCATTCGCGACGTGCAGCTTGCCGAGGCTTGCCGGCAAAGCGCCGCGGACGAGGCCTGGGTTTCGCTCGACCGGCTGACGTGACCAATACAGCGGGACCGAAGAGTTGAACACGCCGCGCAGGGGAGTATTATACGACCTATACAGACACACGCTAATATGGATGAGGTATCTGGCGTAACTGTCTTAATTCATTGATTATTTGAGAGAGAAATATGGCCGCACTACCGATACTCGAGCTCGGCGACGATCCCTTCGAGCGCGGGCTCGTCCACGGCCGCGACCTAGCGCCGATGATCGCCGAAAACATCGACACCTACCTGGCGCACTTTGCCGCCGGCGGCCTCGATAGCGCGGAAGCGCGGCGGGAGGGCCAAGCCTGGGTCGAAGTCATCGCCAACCAGAATGGCGATTATTCCGAAGAAATGCGCGGCGTTGCCGAAGGCGCAAGCCTGCCGTTGGGCGACATCGCCATGCTGAACGCGCGCTACGAAATAACCTTCGGCCTGTTCGGCAAGGAAGCGCGCGCCAACGACCTGGCGGCGATTGTCCCAGACATCGCGGGCGACGCCGATGGTTGCTCGTCCTTCGGCGCACTGCCCGAGGCGACGGTCGACGGCCATACCGTCATCGGCCAGAATTGGGATTGGCTGGCCGGCGTACACGGGCGCTGCGCGGTCCTCCGCATCCGCCGCAAATCCGGGACCGATCTGATCTGTTACACCGAAGCCGGCATCGTCGGCGGCAAGATGGGGGTCAACGAACATGGCATCGGACTGGTCGAAAACGGCCTGGTGTCCGACCATGACGGCCAAAACGCCTACGAGAAACCCTTCCATGTGCGCTGCCGCGAAATTCTCGACGCCGAGACCTACGACATGGCCCTGCATCCCATCGTGGCGACGCGGCGCGTATGTTCGGCCAATTTTGTGGTCGGCCACGCCGATGGCGAAGTGATCGATCTGGAGACCAGCCCCAATGCTGTTTCCTACCACTACCCGAGCGATGGCCTGATCACTCACTCCAACCATTTCCTCGACCCGCGCCACGGCCCGTCGCAGATGGAGCGCCTGTCGACCAGTACGTTGTACCGCGCCAACCGGCTCGACCGTTTGTTGCGCAAGGACATCGGCAAGCTCGATGCGAGCGCCTGCCAAAAAGCGCTGACCGACCATTTCGGCTACCCCAACGCGATCTGCCGCCACCCCGACGACCGCCTGCCGGTCGCTAAACGAACCATGACCAACGCCGCCTTCGTCATCGACCTCAACACGCGAACCATGCTGATCGCCAACGGCCCGCCTTGTTCCAACGCGTTTGTCGCCCACGCGCTCGAGCCTGAGGAAATGACCCGCGCCGCCGAATAGCACCTGAAACCGTACGAAAGACTCCTGCCATGCGATGGACAGCCCGCCGCGAACGATTCCGCGCTCTGCTTTCTGGGGACGCTTGTTTTCATCCGGGTTCTGTTTACGACGCAATTTCGGCGCGGATCGCCGAAGATCTTGGCTTCGAGACCGGTATGTTCGCGGGCTCAATCGCCTCGATGACGGTCTTGGGGGCGCCGGACATCGTGGTCCTCACATTGAGCGAATTCGCCGACCAGGCGCACCGTATCTGCCGCGCCGGCGAATTGCCGCTGATCGTCGATGCCGACCACGGTTACGGCAACGCGCTCAACGTCATGCGCACCGTCGAGGCCCTCGAGAACGCCGGGGTCGCTGCGCTCACCATCGAAGATACCGAACTGCCGCCCGCCTATGACAGCAGCAAAGCGAGACGCCTGATACCTGTCGCCGAGGGAATCGGCAAAATGCGCGCGGCGCTCGAAGCGCGGCGCGATCCCGGGCTCGTCATCATGGGACGGACCAGTGCGGCGGCGATCACCGGCATCGACGAAGCCATTGTCCGCGCCCGCGCCTACCAAGAGGTTGGCGTCGATGCCATATTTTTGGCCGGCATGAAAACCCGCGACGAGCTCGCCGCCATCGCTGCCGAGATCGACATACCGATTATGCTCGGCGGCGCCAGCGCCGAGCTATCCGACCGCGCTTTTCTCGCCGCGCACGGCGTTCGCATTGCGCTGCAGGGCCATTTGCCGTTCTCAGCCGGTGTCGGCGCCGTCTACGAAACCCTGAAGGCGCTGCGCGACGGCACGCAGCCGGCCGACATTTCCCACGCAGGATCGCGCGAACTGATGGCGCGGGTGCTGCGCCAAGACGACTACGGCCGCTGGACCGACGACTATCTGGGGGATGACGGGGCGACCACCGGATAGGTAAGTACCAGCCTCATGCTGAGCTTGTCGAAGTATGAGGCGGCAGCACCCCTCATCCTTCGACAGGCTCAGGACGAGTTGTTGTAAACGCAGAGTTTTAAAACAACCCCTCGACCAACCCGTTCTTGTCGAGCCCGATATTGTTGGCAGCGGGCACCTTGGGCAGGCCCGGCAGGGTCATGATCTGGCCGCAGATAGCGACAACGAACTCGGCGCCCGCCGACAACCTGACGTCCCGGATCGGCACCACATGATACCTCGGGACGCCCTTCAGGTTCGGATCGGTGGAAAAACTGAACTGGGTTTTTGCCATGCACACAGGGAAATGGCCAAAGCCTTCAGCCTCCCACTGGCGCAACCGGTCGCGCACCGACTTGTCTGCGATTGCTTCACTCGCTCCGTAAATCTCGCGGCTGATGGTGTCGATCTTTTCAAACAGACCGGCCTCGTCGGGATAGAGGAGCTCGAACGCCGCACTGCCGCTCTCGGCCAACTCGACGACCTTATGGGCCAGCTCCTCTATGCCCGCCGAACCATCAGACCAATGGGTGCACTCGATAACCTCGATCCCCTCCCTGGCGATTTCCTGTTTGATCACATCGACCTCGGCGTCGGTGTCTGCGGTAAAACGGTTGATCGCGACCACCACCGGCACGCCGAACTTTTCGACATTGGCGATGTGGCGGCGCAGATTATCCAGCCCGTTGGCAACAGCCTCGGTGTTCTCCACCGCCAGGTTTTCACTTGCCACGCCGCCGTGCATTTTCAGTGCCCGCACCGTGGCGACGACGACTGCCGCAGCCGGTTCGAGCCCGGCCTTGCGGCATTTGATGTCGAAAAATTTCTCGGCGCCCAGATCGGCGCCAAAGCCGGCCTCGGTGACGGCGTAGTCCGCCAGGCGCAACGCGGCGTCGGTGGCGATCACCGAATTGCAACCGTGCGCGATGTTGGCAAAGGGACCGCCATGCACGAACGCCGGGTTGTTCTCGAGCGTCTGCACCAGGTTCGGCATCAGCGCGTCTTTGAGCAGCACCGCCATGGCGCCGTCGCCTGACAGGTCGCGCACGGTAACCGCCGCACCGTCGCTTGTCGTGCCGATGACGATATTGCCAAGGCGGCGTTCGAGATCCTCCAACGACGTTGCCAGGCAGAAGATGGCCATCACTTCCGAGGCCACCGATATATCGAAGCCGGTCTCGCGGGGGAAACCGTCGGCCGGACCGCCGAGGGACACCACGACATGGCGCAGCGCGCGGTCGTTGATATCGAGGACCCGGCGCCAGGCGACCCGACGCGCATCGATGGCCAAATCGTTGCCCCAATGGATGTGGTTGTCGATCAAGGCGCTCATCAGATTGTGCGCGGATGTAATCGCGTGAATATCGCCGGTGAAGTGAAGGTTGATATCTTCCATCGGCACCACCTGGGCGTAGCCGCCGCCGGCGGCGCCGCCCTTGATGCCGAAGCACGGCCCGAGCGACGGTTCGCGGATACAAATCGCGGCCTTTTTGCCGATCCTATTCAGGCCGTCGCCGAGCCCCACCGTCGCCGTTGTCTTGCCCTCGCCGGCTGGCGTCGGCGTTATCGCGGTCACCAACACCAGCTTGCCATGCGCGCGGTCCTGTAGGGTCTCCAGATAGTCCAAACCGACCTTGGCCTTGAGCGGCCCGTATTGGTGCAGCGCACTGGCCGGAATACCGAGCGCCGCGCCGACCTCCGTGATCGGGCGAACGCTGGCCTCGCGGGCGATTTCGATATCTGGTTTCTGCGAATTCATGACCGCCATTTCCTCGTGTCGCAATGATGTGCTGCGGGGCGAAGTAGCACATGCGACACGGGTAATGGAACGCGGCTAGAGGCGGATCGCAATAGCGACACAGTATAAGCGCGGCATTGCCCGGCAATCGGCTGCTTTAATTTGCCGTTACGTCGACCCGCCTTTTATGCCTCCCTAGAGATGACCTTGCCCGTCTTCCCCATTCCGGGCTACGGTTTGGACGGAATCGGTTCGCGCTTCATACTACGTTAACTGTTATTTAAGCGGCGGCCGTCCTAATGGGATACGCCAATACACTTCGCGGGAAAGAAGATAGCTCAATGCACCGAAACGGACGTCCAAAAGTATGGAAATTTGCCGCCAAAAGCGCTCTATTGTGCGCAGTTTTGGCATTAGCGCTCGATTTCTCGCGGCCGGCATTCGCCTACCTCGACCCGGGTACTGGCAGTATTATGCTGCAACTTTTGCTCGGCGGCGTCGCCGGCGGCTTGGTGGTGGCTAAACTTTACTGGCATAGGTTGAAAGAGTTTTTTGTCCGCGACGCCAGTGGCGAGGACCTTCGAGCGAAAGATAACACGCCGGGTGAGTGACGTTCGTGCAGACCCAGGGTCGTTCCGGGACCCTCGAGGTCGAATTTACCATGCCGACGAAAAGGTTTACCGCACAGTCACAGAGATCGGCGCCGAAGACTTCGAATTCGTTCGCGATAGCGGGCTGATCGAGCGCCTGCAAGGCGACGCCAGGATTATCGCAAGCAAGACCGTCGAAAAAGACGTTCTCGGTGATCGTGCCGCCGATGCACGCTACGTTCTCGAGCATCCGCGTCTGCCCTTCATCTCGTACCCCTACGAGTGGCCCTTCCCGGCGCTCAAAGCGGCGGCGCTGCACCATCTGGACATTCATCTTGCGGCGCTGGCGGAGGGTGTGACGTTATCCGACGCCTCCGCCTACAACATTCAATTCCTCGGCGTGCAGCCGGTGTTCATCGATCTGCTGTCATTCCGTAAGTATCGGGAAGGTGAGATGTGGTCGGGCCACCGCCAGTTTTGCGAGCAGTTTCTGAACCCTCTCCTGCTACGGGCCAAGCTTGGCATAACCCACAACGCCTGGTACCGGGGGACGCAGGAAGGAATCAGCGCCGGCGACTTGCGCCATATATTGCCTTGGAGCAAAAAACTGTCGCGCAATGTGTTGCTTCATGTCGTCGCCCAGGCAGCCTTCCAAAAGTCGGCCCTACCTTCGGGTGACAGCACCCTGGCGACAGAATTCCGTTTCCCACTGCAAAAATACCAGCGGATGCTTGCTAAAATGCGGCGCTGGATCGAATCTCTGGAACCGGCGGATACGGGCAAGACGGTGTGGCAGGAATATGCCGTAACGCACAACTATTCGAACGCAGAGTTCACTGCCAAGAAGGACTTCGTCGCGCGGTTTTGCGCCGCTGCCAAGCCGAAAATCATTTGGGACCTCGGCTGCAATACCGGCGAATTCTCGCAGGTGGCGCTGGAAAACGGCTCAGAGCTGTCTTGCGCTTTCGATTATGACCACGGAGCCCTTGAGGCAGCCTTCGCTCGCGCCGCAGACGAGCGCCTTATGCTCCAACCGCTGTTGCTCGATGCCGCAAACCCCTCACCCAATCAGGGATGGAATGAGCACGAAAGAAAAGGGTTAAAGGAGCGGGCAAATGCCGACGCGGTGTTGGCGCTGGCCTTCGTCCACCATCTGGCGATCGGGCGCAACATTCCCCTGGCCGACGTTGTCGAATGGCTGGTCGGCCTGGCGCCGCAGGGGGTAATCGAGTTCGTCCCCAAAGCCGACCCGAAAGTTCAGGAACTACTGGCCCTCCGAGAAGATATTTTCCCGCAATATTCGGAAGAAAAATTTCGCCGATATCTTTCGTCACGGGCGAGCATTATCGAAGTCACCACGGTTACCGAAAGCGGGCGTAAGCTGTTCTGGTTTTGCCGAAATGGCTAGCCGCAGAACCCGTCAGAGACAATTCAACGTATTATCGTGACATGAAATCAAGCAACGCGAATTTCGATTTTGTGGCGATCTTCCTGATCCTGACCGAACCATTCATCGAGTTAATTTACACTAATAGTTTCGTTTTCGAATTTGTGAACGTTATCATACTGGCGGGCTACGCCGCTGTCGCTTTCGTTATCACGCTGTTGATAAGCAAGTATCCAAACCGGGTCGTCAGAGCTGTCACTCTGACGGCCCTGATCACTCTTTTTCTCGATATCCGAGTAATTATTGGCGGCTTGTTGGAGCTCCAAACGCTCCTTGCAATAGCTGGAATTTTCATCGTTACCTGGGCGCTCTATTTGAACGCTAGCAAAATTCTGTTTGCGGTGTTCGGCGTCATTTTTGTGTTTATATTTTCCCTTCCCGTCTTACCCCAAGATCAGGAATACCCTGCCGCCGACCGCCCAAACGGCGATCAGACAGACAATTTGCCGGTCTACGTCCACATTGTACTTGACGAGCAGATCGGGACCGAAGCACTCGATGAAGCCATCGGCAATCAAAGAGATTTAAAACGGTCCACAAAGAGCCTGTTTATCGGCAACGGATTTCGGTTATTCGGACGCGCCTACAGCGAGTATTTCGATACGTGGGATTCTCTATCGGCGATGTTCAACGCCTATAGCGGTGAAAACCCCGGACAATTATACATTTACAAAAACGCAAGTTCTAATACGCTATTGCGAAATAGTTATTTACGCGATTTATTTCGTTCCGGTTACACTATCCGGGTTTATCAAACGTCGTTTATGAATTTCTGCTCCGAGGCTGCCGATATTATTCAGAAATGCCTCACATATAGTCCTTTTTTGGGTATATCGAGCGGGGCACTTGCCGAGTTCAGTTGGGCCGAAAAGTTAAATGTAGCTTTGTCGACACTCTGGCGACGCTCGTCAATTACAGAAAGTATTCAGGAATTTTATGCCCGCGCGGCGGTATTTGCCGCGCGTAACGGCGTCTCATTGCCGGGCCGGGATATCCAACGTTTTGTTGGGCTGGGGCCCATACCGGCACTTCCCGTATTCGACCAATTGATATCCGATGTCGTCACCGCCCCCAAGGGCACAATGTTCTTCGCTCATTTGATGATTCCCCACAGCCCCTATTCCATTGACTCGAGTTGCCAAATTCGCCGCCCGGTGGTGGATTGGAAACTAATCAGCTTACCCGTGCCGCTCGATAATGACCAAGTGAATACAGAAAATTCCCGCGCCGAACGTTACGATGAATACGTCGATCAATCCCAATGCGCTCTAACGAAAATCGACGAGCTTATCGAAGCCCTGAAGTCAGCCGGCAAGTTCGAAGGGTCGACCATCATTGTTCATGGCGACCACGGCTCAAAAATCTCCCGCTTCAGACTCCGCAAATATTTCCAGGATGAACTGATCGATCAAGACTATTACGACGGGTTTTCGACTCTCTTCGCAGTCAAGGCGCCGCATTTCGTTCCGGGCTATGATTTGCGGATGCTTCCACTTGAGCGTTTGCTGCAGCACGCTGGGGGAGACGCGCCGATTGAGCCGGTGTCGCCCGAAGACCACTTCGTTTATCTGCGCGAAGAGTCGCCGGATTCAACCTATATCAGGGTACCGATGCCCGAGATACCGGTTGTTGCGGATACGCCCCAAAACGCGAACGACTAACGCTCTCGTTTAGTAAAAGAGTAAAGTATTTGTTCCGCCCCGGTTGCCGGCCGAAATATTTCGGTGTGTGACCGAACGGGCCGAAGGAATCGTGGACGCGACCCCCAAAATCTCGTCAGCACCGAATTGACGGCGGCACCTGGTAAAATCTCCGTGTCCAACAAGTCCGAAAGACCCACAATTCCTGTTATAATTGTGGCGCTGGTCGCCGGACCGCATCAGAGGTCCGCCACGGCTGTAGATGCTTGAGGTCGGGCAGATCTTACAGAACCGAAATGCATAGCAGAACTACGCTCGTCATCGCGATTCTTGTGCTGGGCCTGGTACAGACAGTATTTGTGCTGGTGACCCAGAACCCGGGCCTCGACGGTCAACTGATCGGACCCGACGGCTATATGCGGCTCCGCCGGGTGATGAATTTGTACGAAACCGGCAACTGGTATGACGCTTTCGATCTCAGGACGAATGCGCCATTTGGAGAGCAGCTACACTGGACGCGGCTGCTTG
>JAPUHN010000233.1 GCA_027297685.1 Alphaproteobacteria bacterium
GCGGTACAGCACGGTGGGGATGGGTCCAAGTCAGGGCCGGCTGTCGTCATTAAACGCGCTGCGCATCGTGCAAAGATACAACGGCGGCAACCTGGCCGGGGCATCTGTTACGACGCAGCGCCCACCGTTCAAGCCGGTGTCGTTCGGTGTGCTGGCGGGAAGGTCGTTCGAACCGGAACGATTGACGCCGATGCACGAGTGGCACGCCGACAACGGCGCGGTGTTCATGCTCGCGGGCATGTGGAAGCGAGCTGCCCACTATGCGGGCGCTAAAGATCGGGCCGCGGCTGTTGCCGAACAAATTGCCGAAGAGGTGGCTGCAATCCGTGGCAACGTCGGTGTGATCGACGTATCGCCACTGGGTGGCATCGAGATTCGCGGACCGGATGCCGCGGAATTCCTCAACCGCATGTACACTTTTGCTTACAAAAAGCAGCCTGTAGCTCGATGCCGTTACCTGTTGATGACCGACGACGCCGGAGGAATCATCGATGATGGAGTGGCATGCCGCCTTGGCGACGAGCATTTCTATGTGACGACGACGACGACAGGATCGGACGCCGTTTTTCGCAACATGCTCCGCCGCAACGCCGAATGGGGCCTGGAGATCGATGTGCTCAACGTCAGCTCGACCTATGCGGGCATGAATATCGCCGGACCAACGTCGCGGCAGCTCATGGAGCAAATGGAATCCGATATCGATTTCTCGAAGGACGCCTTTCCCTACCTGGCGGCGCGGCAAGGCATAGTCAACGGCATCCCGGTTATCGCAATGCGCGTCGGTTTTGTTGGCGAGCTGGGCTACGAACTTCACGTGCCGTGGTCAAACGCGCTCACTTTGTGGGAACAGCTGTTCGCTGCCGGCGCGGGGTTCGATATTCGTCCCGTAGGCGTGGAAGCGCAACGAATACTGCGGCTCGAGAAAGGGCACATTATCATCGGACAGGATACCGATGATCTGACGATGCCGCGAGACGCTGCGCTCGACTGGGCAGTCGCTACTACGAAGCCGTACTTCGTCGGCAAACCGGCGATCGGCTTTTCCCGGACCCGCCGCCAATCCCGGCAACTGGTCGGTTTTCGTCTGCTGAACTCGAATGGCCCGCTACCCGAAGAGTCCCATCTCGTCATCCATGATGACGCCATCGTCGGCCGGGTGACATCCGTGGCGCGCTCGGCGGAACTCGGGCAGGTAATCGGACTGGCGTATGTCGCGCCGAAGCAGGCCCGGCCAGGTGCCATCTTCCGAATCAAGGTCGATAAAGGCCTGGAGGTGGCGGCGCAAACAGTGCAGACACCGTTTTATGACCCCAAAAACCTGCGACAGGCCCTGTAGGATGCCGATCATGCATCGATCCTCGATGGCGACTGACTCGGCGCTTTCCTTGATCGACCTGTCGGCGCTGCCACGCGCCGGCATCAAGGGTAAAAACCTGTCGCCGTGGATCGAATCGAAGGGCTATGAGATTGGCGCAACAGCCAATCGTGCTTACCCGCAGCACGATGGAGTGCTGATTGCGCGCCTGTCTCCGGCCGAGCTGATGCTGTTTTCGAATCCGCTCGATCCTTCGCCGGGCGCGATAACGAATTCGCTTGCACAGACCTACAAATGCTATGCCGTGCGGCGGCAGGACAGCCATTACTGGTTCGCACTGACCGGTGCGTGCAGCCCGGTGATGTTCGCGAAACTCTGTGGCGTGGATTTATCGCCGGATAATTTTGCCGATCACGCAGTCGCTCAGACATCCGTTGCGAGGGCAAGCGCCGTCATCGTGCGTCACGATCTGGATGGCACACTCTGCTACTACTTATTGGGTGACAGCTCGACGATCCGGTATATGTGGACTTGCCTCATTGATGCAATGAACGAATTTGACGGCCAGGTCCTGGCGTTTTAAACGGGTCGGATTGCAATTCTCACCCGACGGTTGTGCGCGCAGCGACGAAGCAAAGCTTCTCACCCCGACCAATTCCCCACCCGACGCACTTGCTTGATCCGGTCGGCTGCAACTTCGGCAATCATGATCGTCGGTGCATGGGTATTGCCTGCCACGATCTCGGGTATAACCGAGGCATCCGCAATCACCACGTTATCCAGGCCTCTTAGCCGCAAATCCGGATCGACGACGGTCATTGGATCACCGGCATCGCCCATGCGGCAGGTCCCAACCGGGTGGAAAGAGGTACCCAGTATTTCGCATAGGTATTGCAACAACTCATCGTCATTCTGGACAGCAGGCCCGGGGAAAACCTCCACTGCGCCGCTGCCGCTCAATGCCGGGCTGGCGAGAATGCGCCGCACCAGCTTCACTCCGCGCAACAGGGTTTGTTGATCCTGCCGTTCGGCAAGCAAGTTCAGATCGATGATCCGATCATCGGCGATGTCGGGCGAAGCCAGCCGTAACCGGCCCCGTGAAACCGGTTTCAGCACACAGGCATCGCAGTAATATCCCCGGCCCCAGGTGATCCTGGCGCCCTCGCGACTGACCTTGGCCGGGATAAAGTGAAACTGGACATCAGGATCGGCGAGCGATGCATCGGTTCGCGCAAAACCGCCGCCCTCGACTAGGTTGCTCGCGAATACACCGAGCCGGGTGAGAAGATATAGCAATGGAGCGGCCGCGTATTTATGCATCGATGCGAAACTCAGGCCGCGGCCGCCCCGGCCGCCTTCGTAAAATATCGCCGCCGCCGGATGATCATGAAGATTTTCGCCGACGCCTGGCAGCTCGTGTACGAGTGGAATCTGCATCTCGTGTAAATGAGCGGCAGGACCTATGCCTGAGCGAAGCAACAACGCGGGGGTGCCAAACGCACCGGCACAGAGGATCAGCTTTCCATCGATCCCGATAGGATGGTCCTGGTTTCTGCCGCGCAATCTGACTTGCCGGGCCACTTTGCCATCGAAGTCGATAGCTTCGACTTCCGCGCCTGTAACGA
>JAPUHN010000234.1 GCA_027297685.1 Alphaproteobacteria bacterium
GATGCATCCCCTGGTTCGCTGGCAATACCGGGGCGGCATTGGCGAGTCTGAACGGAAAGCTTGGCTCTTCACCAATGTGTGCGACAGCAAAGGCAGGATATTCGATATCCCGGTGCTGCTCTGCGGCATGGCGGGCACGCCAAAGATTTATGAAATCGGTATCGGCTGTCCTCTGGCCGAGGTGACGGACAAGTGGAATGCCGCGATCCGCGAGCCCTTGGCGCCCAACATCGTCTCGTCCGATCAAGCTCCATCGCAAGAACTGGTTTTTGAGGGCGATGCGCTCTTAGACGGTCACGGATTGGATGCGCTGCCAGTTCCGATTTCAACACCCGGCTGGGACAATGCGCCTTACACATCGGCCTCGCATTTCATCACCAAGGATCCAGCAACTGGGGTGCAGAATGTCGGCACCTACCGGGGTCAGGTGAAAGCGCCGGACCGGCTTGGCATGAATACCTCGACGGAGCTTCGGACCGGCGGTTATATCAACTGGCTGGCCTGGAAGGAGCGGGGCGAGCCCATGCCCTGCGCCGTAGTGATCGGCTGTCCACCGGTTGTTTCCTACGCTTCGGTCCAAAAGGTGCCGGAGGGGATCGATGAGCTGGAAGTCGCCGGTGCACTGGTCGGTGAGCCGATAAATCTGGTCAAGGCGAAGAGCGTCGATTTGCTGGTGCCGGCTGAGGCCGAAGTGGTAATCGAGGGCTACGTCAGCACCGAACTGCTGGAGCCCGAAGCGCCGTTCGGCGAATCCCACGGCCATGTCAATCTGCAGGAATATAACGGCTTTTTGGACATTACCGCGATCACCCGAAAACGGGACGCCATCATTGTGTCTTGGGTCAGCCAGCTCGCCCCCAGCGAATCGAGCGTGATCCGCAGATATTCCTATGAGGCCCGGAACCTTTCTTTTCTCCGCGACCAATTGGGTATCAAACAGGTGGTGACGGTGAAGGCTCACGAGCCGTTGACATCGCTGCACCGGGTCCATGCCATCGTATTTCAAGACAACACACCCAGGACCGAGATTTGGCGCGCCCTATATGGTTTGTCCACTTTCCGACAGTCCGAAGGCAAATGGATCATCGCGGTCAACGAGGACATCGACGGCGAAAACGCGGATGCGCTGTTTTGGGCCATGGCCTATCGCTGCAAGCCGCAACACGATGTACAGATCTTGAAACATCAGGACGGTGGACACGGACCGCGCAGTTTGATTGATCCCGAGGACGCGTCGGTTCTCATCGATGCGACGCTGAAAGAGACCTTTCCGCCGGTGGCACTCCCCAAAAAACAATATATGGAGCGCGCGGCGGAGATATGGGCGGAGTTGGGTCTGCCGACCCTGGTGCGCGAATCTCCTTGGTACGGCTACGATCTCGGCGAATGGACCGAGGAGTTCGAGCATATGGCGCAGCTGGCCGTGGACAGCGACTATTGGCAGACCGGCAAGCTAAACGCCCAACAGCGGCGCGGCGACGTCGCCATGAATACCGAAGTTCGAACGGTGCGGCGGGAATCAGAAGACTAATTTACGAGGCTTGAATGGGCTTAGTCGGACTATCAGAATGCGAGCGGCTGACGGTATGCGGGCTACAGCTTCACGCGGCGAGATGACACCATCCAGCTAGCGCGGCTGCGCGGCTGATATGGCGGTCCTGGCGGCAACCCCAGACACATGAAGTCACCGGATCAATTCGAGCGGCTGTTGCGCGGGCCGATCGTGCCGACGCTGGCGCGGCTGTCGGCACCCAATATCGTGGTTGCGGCGGCGATGACGCTGACGACCTTCGCCGACGCGTGGTTCGTGGGGCGTCTCGGCATCACGGCGCTGGCCTCGCTGGCGCTGGTGTTCCCGATCCAGACCCTGATGCAGATGATGTCGGCCGGCGCCATGGGCGGCGGCGTGTCGTCGGCGGTGGCGCGGGCGCTCGGGTCGGGGCGGCCAGAGCGCGCTACCGCGATCGCGCTGCATGCCATGATCATCGCGCTCGCCATGGCGGCGCTCTATATCGTGGTGGCGGCGGTCTTCGCGCCGTGGTTCTTCGGCTTGCTCGGCGGCAGCGGCACGGTACTCGACGGCGCCGTCGCCTATGCGCAGATCGCGTTCGGTGGCGCGGGGGCTATTTGGCTCACCAATACCTTCGCATCGGTGCTGCGCGGCACCGGGAACATGGCCGTTCCAGCGCGGATCCTGATCGCCGCGAGCCTGCTCCACGTGGCGCTCTCCGGCGCACTGACGCTCGGCTGGGGGCCGTTTCCGGCGCTCGGCGTGCGCGGACCGGCAACGGCGCTGGTCGCCAGCTTCGGTGTCGCGGCGTTGGTGATGGGCGGCGCCGTCGTCGCCGGGCGCGGTGGCGTCCGCCTGCGCCTGGCGGGGATCGCGCTCCAGGCCGAGTTGTTCCGCGACATTCTCAAGGTCGGCGGCGTTGCCTGCGGCAACGCGCTGCTGACCATCGCGACGATCGTCATCGTCACCCGACTGATCGCCGAACAGGGCACGGCGGCGTTGGCGGGCTACGGACTTGGCAGCCGGCTCGAGTTGATGCTTATACCCATCTCCTTTGGCATCGGCGGCGCACTGACGGCCACAGTCGGCGCCAATTTCGGCGCCCGGCAGTTCGCCCGGGCGCGGCGTGTGGCGTGGACAGGCGGGCTGTTCGTCGCCGCCGCAAGCGGCCTGATCGGCGGCGTTGCAGCAGTGTGGCCCGATCTGTGGCTGGCCAATTTCACGACAGACGCCGAAGCCCGCGCCATCGGCGCCCGTTACCTCGCGATCGTCGGGCCGTTCTACCTGTTCTTCGGCCTCGGCCAGACTCTCTATTTCGCCTCGCAGGGCACCGGCAACATGATCTGGCCGTTCTCGGCCGGCGTGGTGCGGCTGGCAGTCGCGGCTGGCGGCGGGGCCATCGCGGCAACCTACTTCGCCGCCGATACGACGCCGCTGTTCGCCTGTCTGTCGGCCGGGCTGGTGTGCTTCGGCGGACTGATCGCGGGTTCGCTGTTCAGCCGCGTCTGGAACCCGCGGGGGTCGTAGCGGATTGATGGGCGTTCATATGCGGTTCAAAGAGCGTTGGAAAAGTCTTTGCGGGTCGCCGACACTGCCCTGTTCGTCATGCAAAAACTCAGCACCATATCGATTACATGTTCGCGGCGTTCGGCAATACGTTCTTCGGACATCAACTCACGCTCGACCGCCACTTCGAGCGTATGATGGTTCGAGACGTAGTGATATACGAGCGACGCGATGGAAATATACAGATTGACAGGATCGATATTTTTTCGAAATACACCTTCTTTGACGCCATGCCGTAACAATTCCCCAACATTGACGAGAAGCGGGTCGTACATTTCACGCATGTTCTTGGATTTTCGGAGATGTACGCCTTTGTGCAGATTTTCATTGTTGAGTAGGCGAATCAGATCGGGCATCTGCATAAATGCATCATAGGTGTAGCCGGTCAATTTAGTCATTCCATCGACCGGTTTCAGACCGACAATACTTAAATCTCGTTGATATTCTCGAAGGCCTACGTACGCGTTTTCCAGAACGGCCGTGAAGAGGTTCTCCTTGCTATCAAAATAGTGATAGATCATGGATTTGTTGGCTTTAGACCGCTTGGCAATTTCGTCAATTCTTGCACCATCAAAACCTTTGCTCGAAAACTCAGTGGTCGCCGCATCGAGAATATTTTTCTTTGTACGCTCGGCCTTACTTGTTGTTTTTAAAGGTTTTTTCGGCACTATATCTATTTCCACTCCAGATGAATTTTGGGAATGCTACTGTAGTTTCGCAGATATCTCCACGTACTTATTCAGTCAGTTCGTCGGCGTTGAATGAGATCGGATCTCAGGTTCGGCCCCGGTACTATTTCTGAGCATCACGGGCACTACCCTCGAGATGTCCCTCACGGTTTTGGAATAGTTTATCGTCGGCATAGCCCATGGATTCTGGCCTGCCCTTGCCGAGCATCACTTGAAAGTAAACTGGTTCCAAGCTGTCGTTTATATACCCGTGGATGACACCGGGTGGGCACGAAACACATTCCCAAGGTCCAAGCCTACGGTAAACCCGGCGACCAGTGCCATCCTCCTCAAAAAATACGTTCAAAAATCCCTTTAATACGAAAAACACTTCTTCAACTTCATGAGTATGCGGTGCATTTCCCTCACCGGGATTTACGTACATTATGCTGAGGGTGAACGCGCCAACTTTGATGACATTCGGATCATCGTGTTTGCCCGAACCGCCGCCACCGATAAAGCGATGCTGTGCTCTCCGGAAACCATCGATCTTGGCATCCTCAAAAGCCTCCCAGTCAGCATCCACTTCGCCAAATTTTCGAATGTAATTTTTCGCGATGTCTTCTATGGAAGTGTCTGCCAATTCTTTCGGCCTCGAATGTCTTGCTGTCGTCATGGTTCAATCCCCATCTTTGACACTGCCCCTCCTACCAACGTCACTCATTGCTCTGTTCAGCCAGAACTGCGGGCTGCCTCGATCAACTGCCATATCCGCGGCGGCGATAGCGGTAGCTCATAGGGTTCTACGCCGAGATCGGCCAGCGCATTTGCGACCGCGTTGGCGATCACGCCGCCGATCGGTATGATCTCGCCTTCGCCCGCGCCCTTGGCGCCCAGCGGAATGTGGGGCGCGGGTTTTAGCTCGATCACGGTCGTGCTTATATTCGGGAAATCGTCCGCCGTCGGCAACATGTAGTCGGCCAGCGTGCCGGTGAGTAGTTGACCGTCTTCGTCGTAGACGAGATGCTCCAACAACGTCCCACCGAGACCCTGCACGATCGCACCGACAGACTGGCCGCGCAGCGTCGCGGGATTGATCATACGGCCCACATCCTTGGTCGACGATACCTGGATCACCTCTACCTGACCGGTCCCCGGATCTACCGCGACATGAGCGGCCAGGCTGCCATAGGCGTATGTCGTCTTTTTGTTGCGAAAGGTGGCCTCGGCTTCGATCGGCTCGCTTGAAAGCTCGGCATACATAACAGACGTATCGGAGGGTCCCCGCGCGCGATCCGCATCGAGGCTCACGTCGCTCGGTGAGCAACCGAGCGTCGCCGCCGCAACAGCCCGAATTTTGGTTCTAAGCGCCTCGGCGGCAAGTAGAATCGCCGAGCCGCCCATGGCGGTCGAGCGTGAATGAAATGACCCATAGCCCGCCGTCACATGGGCGGTCGAGCCGTGCAGGACGCGGATGCTGTCGAACGGCACTTCAAGCGCGTCGCCGGCAATTTGCGCCATAATGGTTTCAATGCCTTGGCCGACCGACGCCGAGCCGAGATAGACGGAGAACATGCCATCGGTCTCCAGAACGATGCGCGCATCCTCACTCG
This sequence comes from Alphaproteobacteria bacterium, assembly GCA_027297685.1. Taxonomy (GTDB): domain Bacteria; phylum Pseudomonadota; class Alphaproteobacteria; order UBA6615; family UBA6615; genus JAPUHN01. The sequence goes on from JAPUHN010000234.1 coordinate 5,358, forward strand.
GTCCGGCGGCACCGCCTTCGATAAAACAGCCGATGGAGATCCCGTGATAGCGTCCATCGATAAATTTTCCTTGCAGCTCGACCTTCTCGGCCCAGCCGAACTCCTCAAGACAAAGCTCGAAGAGTGCGTGATTGTCGCCGCTGTCGAACTCGGAGGCGAATTCATAGGGCGTTATGGTGGCAAACGGATAAGGCATCTGTGCGTCGGCGACGAGATTCTTCCGCCGCACCTCGATGCTGTCCAAACCAAGGTCTCTGGCCATCAAATCGATGAGCCGTTCACGCACAAAATCTCCTTCGAAACGCCCGGGGCCGCGATACGTGCCGGCCGGCGTCTTGTTGGTTGTCAAACTGGATGTCGTCAGGTGGATGTTCTCGATGGCGTAGGGACCCGACATGTATTGGGCAACGTTGCGCGGCGCAACCGAGCCGTTGGTTCGGATATAGGCCCCGTTGTCAGTCCAGGATTGCCCTCGCAAGCCAAGGATTCGCCCGTCGTTTGTCGCGGCGATTTCAACATCGCATTCGATTTCCCGCGCGTGATTTCCCGTCATTAGATGTTCACGCCTGTCTTCTACCCATTTTATCGGCTGGTTGAGAAAGCGCGCTGCAAAAGGAATAAGAAAGTCCTCGGGATAAAATTCGCCGCGCGAGCCGAAGCCGCCGCCCACATCCACCTCAACCATATCGATCTGCTGTTCGGAGAGCCCCATCGCATCAGCCAGGATTTTGCGGTTCGCAAAGGCGACTTTTGCCGCACCCCAGAAGGTGAGCCGCTGTGCGGCGTCATCCCATTCGGCCACAATTCCGCGTGGCTCCATGAATAACGCCGCGTGACGCTGCACGCGGAATGTCTCTCGGCGCACATAGTCCGCGGATTGGAACGCCTTATCGGCGTCACCGCGCACGGCGGTCCACTTGATTGCAACGTTGGTACCGTGCTGTTCGAACAACGTCGCTGCGGCCGCCTCCGCTCCGGCCCTGTCGGTGATTGCCGGCAACGAATCGATCTCGACGTCAATATGATCGAGCGCATCTTCTGCAATCGCCGCTGTATCCGCGACCACAACAGCCATGGCCTCGCCGACGTACCGCACTTTGTCGTGGGCCAGCACCGGCTGGCAGAATGGCTCGAGTTGTGGAAGCGGATGCAGCCGCAATGGGATGACGGGCACCTGCGAACCCAAATCGGGCGCCGTAATGACGGCCCGCACGCCGGGAATTTTCAATGCAGAGTCGCCATCGATCTTCCGAAGCATTCCGTGTGCGACCGAACTGCGCAAGATTACGGCAAAGAGCTGGCCTTCTTTGTTGACGTCAGCGACATATTGTCCGCGACCACGCAAAAATCGCGGATCCTCGACACGCTCGATCGGCCTGCCGATGAGGATGTTGGGCGCCCGTTCGCCGTTCATTGGTCCGCTCCATAGGCGGTGCGCGCGGCCAGCACGGCTTCGATGATCGGGACATAACCGGTGCAACGGCAAATGTTGCCCGACAGTACTTCGCGCACTCGGTCGGCGTCTGCATTCGGCTCTTCACTTAGAAGCGCATGGGCAGTGGTGATCATGCCCGGCGTACAAAACCCGCACTGCAACGCATGATGTTTCCGGAACGCCGCCTGCAATGGTGTGAGCGCTTCATCGTTGCTAAGCCCCTCGACCGTGACGACATTTTCGCCGTCGGCCTGCACCGCCAGCATCAGGCAGGAACGCACCGCCTCGCCATTGACGATCACCGTGCACGCCCCGCAGACACCGTGTTCACAACCGAGGTGGGTTCCCGTCAAATGTAAGGTGTCGCGCAGGCAGTCCGCGAGGGACAGGCGCGGTTCGACGTCGACCTCCGCCGGTGTCCCATTGACCTCAAATTTGATCAGCATCGGTTTCCCCGAGAGATAGAGTTTGGCATCATGACGCTGCCTGTTTCAACGCCCGTTCGACCAAAGTTTTGACCAAGCCCCGGCGATAGTCGGTCGGCGCATGAAAATCTTGCATCGGATCAACTGCCTCGGAAGCGGCCACCGCGGCGGCCTCAATCGCCTCGTCCCCGACGCCGCTGCCGTCAATCACACGCTCTGCTGCGCCCAACCGGCGCGGCCGATCGGAAGCGCCTATTACGCCAATATGGGTGCCGGTCGCCTGTCCCCCTGCGTCGACATCGTAAAACACCGCGACGCCGGCCAGTGCGAAATCGCCTCGACGGCGGGCGAACTCCAGGAACGCCCAACGTCGCCCATCTGGCCAGGCCGGCAGGCGCAGCTCGGTGATAATCTCGTTGGGTTCAAGGCCGGTGGTCATCGAACCGAGAAAAAAGTCGTCGGCTTTTGCAACGCGCTCACCCGAGCCACTGGTGATGGCGATTTCGGCATCGCAGGTCACGGCAATGCCCGGCAGCTCGGCCGCGGGATCTGCAAGGGCAAGGCTGCCGCCGACCGTACCCCGGTTTCTTACTTGGTAGTGGGCAATGTGTCGCGTTGCCGCTACCAAGAGCGGATGCGCCGTCGCAAGGGTGGCGTCGTGCTCCATATCGCACCAGCGGACGCGCGCGCCAAGCCGCACCCCTTCGCTGCCGACACCGATCAAGTCGAGCCCAGGGACATTTTTGAGATCGACGACAAGCTCCGGGGCGGCAAGCCGGAATGCCAGAATAGGCAACAGACTTTGGCCACCCGCCAACACCGTGGCCGCGTCTCCCCGTTCCTCGAGCAACGCCACAACCTCGTCGAGGCTGGTCGGAGAAACATAGTCAAATGCGGGAAATTTCATTGCTCAGATCGGGTCCGTGATAACTGCCTCAGTGCGGAGACTAACAAAAGAAGGAGCCCGATGGCGAGAAATAAAACCAACCGGTTGATACATACTTGCA
>JAPUHN010000235.1 GCA_027297685.1 Alphaproteobacteria bacterium
CGGGCGAAGATCAGGCCGGAGCCGGCCAAGTCGTCGAGTGCGGCGTCGAGTTCCACAGCTGCGAGAGAGACAACACGCGCCAGCAAATCGTAGGGAAACTCACGCCCGATCGCAGCACCCACTTGCGCCACTTCGCGCACCGCCGGCGAACGGTCGAGCCGCGCTTCCAGCGCATCCTGAAGGCTCGCCGGAACAGCGAGATCGACGCTCTGGCCGGTCGCCGCGGGCGCTTCGCCATTGCCAATGCCCGCGCCCGATTCAAGCACAGAGCGGGTCAGTTCCTCGATGAACAGGGGCACCCCGTCGGTCCGTTCGGCGATTTGCGCTAGCACGTCGGGCGCCAGCGAACGCTCGCCAGTCACCCGCGCGACCATCGCCAAGCTCTCGCGCAGTGTCAGACGTTTTAGGGCGTGCAGGGAGACATGGGCGCTGCCGATCCAGGGAGCCGCGAACTCCGGCCGGTAGGTGATAACCATGAGCACCGGCAAGTCGGTTATTCGCTCGACAACCAGTTCCAACAGCTCCAGCGAGGTCGGGTCGATCCAGTGGGCATCTTCGAATATAAATACGACCGGCTTGCGGGTGGTCAGCCCAATTAGCTGGTCGACGACCGTCGCCAGCGTGCGGTCCTTTTGCTGCTGCGGCGTCAGCTCCGGTAGCGCATAGCGCTGGTCTGCCGGAATCGACAGCAGGGCGGCGATCAGCGCCATCGCCTCGTCCGTCGGCTGCCCCGATTGCGCCAGCACGGCTTCGAGCTTGTCGAGTTTGCCATCGGACTGCTCGCCGGCTTCGATGCGGGCAGCCCTTTCCAACTGGGTGATGACCGGATAGAGCGCCGAGATGGTGTGGTGGGGCGAGCACTGGTAGAGCAACCTTATGTGCCCCTCATCGCCGATCGCATCCTGCAGCGCGCGGGTCAGCCGCGACTTGCCGATACCTGGCTCGCCTGTCAGCAGCACCACCTGGCCTTCGCCGTCTCGCGCCCGCTGCCAGCGGCGGGTCAGCAGCTCCAGTTCTTCGTCGCGGCCGGTAAACGGCGTCAGCGTTGCGCCATGCATGGCCGCGAACCGGCTTTCAACCCGCCGCTCGCCGACAGCCCGCCAGACCTCGGGCATGTCGTTGATGCCTTTTAACTTCTGTGGACCCAACGCGTCGTAGTCGAACAGGCCGCCGGCCAGTGAGTGCGTCGTTTGGGCAATGACAACGGTGTTCGGCTCGGCGATTTCCTGCAACCGCGCCGCCAGGTTCGGTGTCTCCCCGGTCACCGCCGCCTCCTGCGCACCGCCCTCGCCGACGATGTCACCGATCACTACCGGGCCGGTGGCGATACCGATGCGCACCGCCACTGGCTCGACCTCGCCATGAGACGCCCCCAGCCCGCCGACCGCCTCGACAACACCGAGCCCGGCGTTGATCGCCCGCGCCGCGTCGTCCTCATGGGCCCGTGGCCAGCCGAAATAGGCCAGCACCCCGTCGCCCATGAACCGTGCGACATAACCGTCGAACCGCGTGATCACGCCGGCGCAGGCGTCCTGATACGCCCGGATCACCTCGCGGTAGTCCTCCGGATCAAGCCGCGTCGACAACGCTGTCGAGCCAACCATGTCGCAGAACATCACCGATAGCTGACGGCGCTCGGCTTCGGTGCCGAGACCCGCGGGAGCTGCCGGCATCATGTCCTGCGCCACTTCCGTCGCATCGTTACGCAATTTGGCGATTGCCGTTAACAGCCGCTTACGATGCCCCATCGGACCGATGCCGAGCTTTTCGAGATCGGCATCATTCAAATCAACTAGGAGCGTATCGTCGATGGCATTCTCAGCAAAAGCTGCGCCGTACTGCCCGAGCCCCAAATCGTCGAGCCAACGTTCGATGTCGCTCATTCCATCTTCCCCGTGGACGCAATGTTAGCGGAAAATGTGCTCCCCCGGCGAGTCAGAGTTGTTGTCAACATGACCGTCCCTCACCGCGCCTCGGATCGCAGGCCCGCGCCCACGGTCATCAGAATGCCGGTTGCAACAACGGCGATGCCGGCAATCGCCAGCGCCGACGGCGTTTCCCCCAAAACCGGTATCGCCAGCAAGGCCGCGAGGGCCGGTCCGCCCGACATGATCGCTGCCTGACGGGTCGGTCCCAACGTCCGGGCGGCATAGGCGTGTCCATAGGTGGCGATGAAGGCGCCCCACACGCCTAAAATAACGGCCTGCAGCAAAATGTCCTGCGCCGGCGCAGTTGTGATGCCACTGGGTAGGAAAAACAGCCAGATCGGCACGTAGACGACGGCATTAAGCACCAGATGGCCGGCTATCGTTTCGGCCACCGTCAAATCCCACAGGCGAATGGCGCTATACCAAACGGCGATCGATCCCGCCGCCGCAAGAAACAGCAGATGGCCGCGCCACTGTCCCGGAACGCCGAAGGCCAATACCTCCCAGCCGACAAGCAATACCCCGCCGCCGGCAACCACCATGCCAACTACCTGCCAGCGGCCCGGTAACTGACGCAGCCACAGCCAGCTGACAATGGCCGCCATAAGCGGAAGTGTGCCGTTGACGACAATCGCGGCGTGGGCCACCGGCGCCACAGCCATGCCGGCGAACAGAATAATAAGAAAAGGCGCACCGCCGAAAACGGAAAGGACGAGGTGCTGCTTGAGCGACAATCTCCAGGGCCAAATGCGAATCAGAATTGGCAATGCACACAGAATGGATACCGAATGGCGCAGACCGGCCAAATCGTAAAGGGTCAGCGTCTGGCTAGTCGCTCCGAGGCGTCCGACGACAAGCAAGGTTGAAAACCCCACAACGCCGAACACACCGGCCGCGATGCCGAGCCAGGGGAGCCTTGATGCGGGAGCTGCCAGGGTCATCGCGCGCCGAAAGCGATGTGCGTTGCCGGCGTTTCCTGGTCGTGCGGCCACCCTGCGCGCCGCCACGATTTATAAAACCGGGTGAACGCGTTTGCCTGTTCGCGTTGCGCAATCGCCATGACGTCTTGCAACCGCGGAGTATCATGTAGTTTTTTGGGCTTACCAGCGGGTTCGGTCTTTTCCCCAATCGTTTTCATCGCGATCTCCGTATCTACTACCGAAGAGCGCAGCCCCATGCTGCAAATGGCTATCGGTAGCGGGACGAGTATCGCCGGCCGTCGACACGGCGGATGTGCGCTAACGCACAAAATGTCGCTTTTGGGATTTCTCAGGTCGGCGTGATGTCGAGCAGCGCCTCGACGCTGCTACGCAGCGCGGCAACGTCGGTCACCACCAGATCGCGTCCGTGACGATCGACGATACCGGCATCCGCCAACCGGGAAATCTCGCGCGTCACCGCTTCGCGCCGGGCGGCGACGCGGCTGGCAATCTCGGCGTGGGTCGGCGCGCCAAGAATGACAGCGCGGTTATCGGTTACCCCAACGTCCAGTGCCAGGCGCAGCAGTTCCACCTGAACCCGTGGGCCGACCGGCAAGGCCGTAATCGCAACGACCCTATCGGACATTTGGCGTACCAGCGCCGTCAACCGACGAATGAGGACGGCGGCGGCGTCAGGGTTGCGTTGCAAAATATCCCACAGGTCGGTCGACGACAGGCGGGCGATCCGTGCATCGGTGAGCGCCACCACCGAGGCCGAACGGGGCCGACCATCAAGCGCGGACAATTCGCCGACAACCTCGCCGGCGCCGATGTCGCGAAAGGTGATCTCCTTACCGCTCGAACTGTTGACGATCACGCGAACCGACCCGCTGGCGATGAGAAAGCAATCGGTCGTGTCGTCGAGATGGTCGATGATCTGGCGGCCCGCGGCGCAGTCGATCCATCGGCAACGCTCGGCGATATGCGTCAGTTCGTCTGCCGACAGATCTACGAACAGGGCGATGTCACGCAAAAGATCGACGTTCTGAGAGCCGTCTGCCATCGCTTATTCTACCGCCAAATAACTGAAGTGTATGGTTGGAAGGTCGGAGCGCCTATGAACGCCGGAATGTCCGTTATGGGTCATAAGCGGACGAAACACCAACCCTGAATAATGTCCGCTATTGGGGGTAAAGCGGACGAAAACACGCAAAAAGCGGACATTGCTGGTAAGGCCCTAAAAATTGACAATCTTGGGGCCACCGTTTCGCTTCGCGGCCAACCCTTGCTACGCTGCCCCCATGCCCATCGGCTTGCTATCACCCACCACCTTCCCCACGAACGCCATCACCATCCCCTGCGACCGCTGTGGCCGGGGGTGGCCGGTATAAGGTGCCGGGCGCTGGTGGCGCGGTACGGGGGCAACGCGGCGATGCCGGACGTGCTGAATGAGGGGTATTAAGAGGAACAGAGGACGCAGGGAAGCATGCCAGTGTCACCGCACGGAGCTTGTTCAGTTGTCCAGCTAACCAGAGGCGCGCGTAGGCACTTCTAAGGCAGCAACTTTCGTTGTTCGCTCAGTCCGCGCGCCAGGTCGCGCAAGAGCCGCCACGTTCCGCCCCTGTATGCGTTGCGCGCGACCGTGGCCTTACCCTCCCGAGTCTTTGGTCCGGTCGCCTTTTCCCAGGGACGCCATTGCCGGATTAGCTTGGCCTGCCGCGCCCGCCGCTCCGAAGTCCAGCCGTTCGCCACTATTCTCCTCGAATAGTTTGCTTTGCGGATCGGCGTTTTTCCGCACACACGGGGTGTCACCCGCTATCAAGACCTCCTCATCCGCTTTG